>JACQDX010000074.1 GCA_016200895.1 Burkholderiales bacterium | reverse complement strand
GGTGTACAACCATTTGGTGGTGAAGGCAAATCAGGTACAGGCCCTAAAGCGGGCGGTCCTTTGTACTTGAAACGCTTGCAAAAAAATCCAACGATTGCATTCAGCGGCAACCCGATTTATGAGAAGCAAGCGCCGGTCGCTTTAGACGCGTTCACGGTGTGGGCGAAGACGCATGGACATACTGAAGTTGCGACTTTGGCCGAGCACTATGCGCGTCAGAATCCATACAAAATGAGTATGCTGTTGCCGGGGCCAACAGGTGAAACCAACACGCTCGCGTTTGCGGCACGTGGCCGGATTTTTTGCGCAGCCAAAGACCTCGCCACCTTACTCAATCAAATTGCTGCGACACTAGCGACGGGCAATACGGCGGTGTTAGAACCCACAACGCGCGCGCTGTTGCCGCAAGATTTGCCGGCGTTGGTGTTGTCCTCCTTAACGACGGCAAGCGTCGCTGATGCGCATGCGCAAATTGCTCTGTTGGCGCGTGACGTTGCAGCCTCGTATAAATTGGAATTTGCTGCGCAGACGGGGGCGATTGTTTGCATCGTCGAATGTGATGCGCAAACAGAGTTGCCGCTCTGGCGTTTGGTTGCTGAACGTGCTTTGTGTGTGAACACGACGGCAGCAGGAGGCAATGCGAGTTTGATGAGTTTGCAGAGCTAGGCTCGTGTAATCGCCCACAAAAAACCGCGGCTCGATGGTCGCGGTTTTTTTATGCCTACCGGGTTTGCTTAATATTTATATCCAAATCCGAACGTGACCAAGCTCGTTGTTTTTTTGAAGTTATTGCTGGGTTTGCTGGAGTAGCTGATGGAGGCGCCTGCGTTCAAGGTCCAGCCGTTGGCGACGACGGTGGCTAAGTTGATGTCGAAGGTGCTGCGGTTGCCGATGTTGGCGTTGCCCGGAAAGATGACCCAACGTTGTTTGACGCTGGAGGTCGGGCTGATTTTGTGGGTAGATTCTTCGCCTAAGAGAAATTCCACACCTTTTTTATTCGCGACGGAAGGTGGAATGGTGACGCCAAAGCGGGTTTCGGAATAGCCGACACCGGTGAATAAATCAAAGCTGGTTTCTTCGGTTTTGATCGCCTTGTAACCGGCACCGGCGTTGACAGCGTAGCGGGAATCGACGTTTTGGATTTTGTTAGTTTCGACTTCGCTGCCGCCAAAGAAAAAACTGTCAGGTGATAAATTGTAATCATAGCGCCCGCCTAAGCGGAATAGTTGCGCAGTATTGGTCTTGACACCATTGACCTTGTTGCTGCCGTAGTTGATCAGGGTATACACGCCGAGCTTGTCTTCTTTGCTTGCTTTGCTGCCGTTGGCGATGACGTTGAAGGTTTGCGTTGAGGTGTTACTCGATGCATACGCACCGCCTATGGAAATACCACCGTGCCATTGATTGTCTTGCAGCGCTTGTGCTTGCGCGCAATTGTGGGCAGTGAGGCTGAGTGCACTAAGGAATAAAAAGGGATAAATTGTTGGTGTCAGTTTGGCTTGAAACATAGAGGTAATTGGAGAAGGTCAGTCAATGGGCGCGATTATAGTGCGGCTAATAACGCCAGGAAAGTGAGCGTGGTTGACCACGCCAAGAGTAGATAGTTCAGAGATATTGTGCAAAGTGGCAATAAGCGCGACAATAGCTGCGACTCATTCCCTGCTGGTGGGGGAGTGCCCCGACTTGTGTTGATTTCACGGAGAGACGATGTTGATCAATAAATTGCTCTATCTGATGTTGGGCCTGGTTTTGTTGACGGCATGTGAACGTTTGGGCGTGCCCGATCCGGCGAAGGAAGCGGCGCTAAAAGAAGCGGATGCGAAAGCGACGGGGAGTGCGTGTCGCCATGCTGGTCGCGCGATTGAAGATTGTTATTCGTTGAATCCAGATGCGGCCCGTGCGCCTGTTTATGCGGGTTGGAAAGAGATGAACGACTATATGCGTGAGAATTCGATGACTGAGGTAAAGCCAGTCGTGGAAGCCTCGGCCAGTGCGTCGGCATCGGCGTCCGAAGAAGCGAGCGCGTCCGCCAGTGCGTCTGCAAGTGGGCATGCCAGCGCAAAAGCAAGTGCAAGTCATTAAAAACATAAAAACAAGGGGGAGTAGTATGCATCATCCAAAT
Organism: Burkholderiales bacterium; assembly: GCA_016200895.1. Classification (GTDB taxonomy): domain Bacteria; phylum Pseudomonadota; class Gammaproteobacteria; order Burkholderiales; family Burkholderiaceae_D; genus Undibacterium. Next base: position 920 of record JACQDX010000074.1, on the reverse strand, counting down.
CAACAATTGATCGAAAATTTTTATCGTGCTTTTCAACGTTTAGATGCGGACGCGATGTGTGCTTGTTATGCTGATCAGATTCATTTTTCTGACCCTGTTTTTTCCGATTTGCGTGGTACGGAAGCGGGCAATATGTGGCGCATGTTGACATCGCGCGCACAAAATTTTTCTCTGGTGTTTGATCAGGTCCAAGCGAACGAAACGCATGGCTCCGCACGTTGGGTTGCGACTTATGTGTTTGGGCAAACCGGGAAAGTCGTTGTGAATGAAATTGAAGCCCGTTTTGAATTTGCCGATGGAAAAATTATTCGCCATCGTGATCATTTTGACTTGTGGAAGTGGTCACGCCAGGCGCTTGGACTGCGCGGTGGACTGTTAGGTTGGGCGGCGTTTTTTCAAGAGAAAGTGCGCTTGCAAGCGTCTCGGAGCTTACAGAAATTTTCAACGCAGTAAATCTATGCGCTTTAGAGTGAGTTTGAACATCTGGCGCATGGTTTTGCGTGCGCAATTGATCGTGTTGATGTCATTGTTGAACAGTGGTTGTGAGAGTACCGGTAAATTGCCGCCGGTGGCAACGCCTAGCCCCATCCCTGCACCGATTGAGATCTTTTCTGAGTCGGATGTCGCATCTACTTTTGTTCACGCTGAAACTAGTGATGCCTATTGCAATATGGTTGAGGCGGCAGTTTTTAAGTCGAACTTACTTGCAGCGGTCAATTTGCTGAGGGCGACGGAGCAGAAGTGTGGCGAACAAGTCTTCCCTGCGTCCACACCTTTGGTTTGGAATGTGAAATTGCAAAAGGCCGCGTATGAACACTCTTCGCAAATGGCAATTACCAACGTAGTTTCTCATACCAGTATCGATGCTCGTCGTCCGTCGGACCGAGTTCACGCTGTCGGCTATCAGTTCGCTATGTTAG
>JACQDX010000068.1 GCA_016200895.1 Burkholderiales bacterium | reverse complement strand
TGAAAGAAGGTTTTAGTATCAGTGGGCTGACCACGGCGGCGTCTCTATGGGCCTCGTCTGCGATCGGCATACTCGTGGGTGTGGGTTTTTATGCCGCAGCAATTCTTCTGGCGTTTTTATCAGCGGCCTGCATGATGTGGGTGGTCAGATTGGAAGCGTGGTTGCCCGCACGTCAGGCAGTCTCAATTATCATGCAATTTAAAGTAGGTTTTGTCCCTAATGAGGAGGCGATCCGACGCCTCGCTTTGGAGCGGGGTTATGAAATCGCTTCAGGCACTTTGTTGATTTCCGCGGTCGATGGCAAAACGGAATGGCGATTTGTCGCAGTTGCATTAAATCGTAGTCTCGCTTCACCGATTAGTGTCATGTCGGAAGAGTTGGGACGATTTGATGGCATAGACTCCTACCAATTGGCGCACGCTAGAAATTAAGTCTCCATCGCTCAACGCAACGCCTGACTAGGAATGAGAGGCAGGCTCTTGTGTAAAGAGTGTATTTGTTGCGCCGTTTGCCTAAAAAATGGGCAAATTAATCAGGTTTATGCAAAAAGTGTTTGTGTGTCCTAAAAAGCTATTGACAGCTCAATCAAACATCTCCATAATTCGGGGTTCCCTGGGAGGGGTGGCCGAGTGGTTAAAGGCGACAGACTGTAAATCTGTTCTCTCTGAGTACGCTGGTTCGAATCCAGCCCCCTCCACCAGGCAGAATTTAGCGGCTGAAGTTGTATGTCGGATTTAGTTTCGTACGCGGGTGTAGCTCAATGGTAGAGCCGAAGCCTTCCAAGCTTAAGACGATGTGCAAGAGCTGCCCTTGTAGCTCAGTGGTAGAGCACTCCCTTGGTAAGGGAGAGGCCACGTGTTCAATCCACGTCAAGGGCACCACTGTAGTAAAAATAATCATCGTCTTTGCATAGTTTGTTGTTGGGCGTGTGCCTAAGCAATCTCATAAAATCGTTAGGAGTTTAAAATGGCAAAAGGTAAGTTTGAACGCACCAAGCCGCACGTTAACGTCGGCACAATTGGTCACGTTGATCACGGTAAAACGACATTGACAGCAGCGATCGCGACAGTATTGTCTGCAAAATTCGGCGGCGAAGCAAAGAAATACGACGAAATCGATGCTGCTCCAGAAGAAAAAGCACGCGGTATTACCATTAATACAGCGCACGTAGAATACGAAACAGCAGCGCGTCACTACGCACACGTTGACTGCCCAGGCCACGCTGACTATGTTAAAAACATGATCACTGGTGCTGCTCAGATGGATGGCGCGATCCTGGTTTGCTCCGCAGCAGACGGTCCTATGCCGCAAACACGTGAGCACATCCTGTTGGCTCGCCAAGTTGGTGTTCCCTACATCATCGTGTTCTTGAACAAGTGCGACATGGTTGATGACGCAGAATTGTTGGAATTGGTTGAAATGGAAGTTCGTGAGTTATTGTCCAAATACGAATTCCCAGGCGACGACTTGCCTATCATCCAAGGTTCCGCAAAATTGGCGCTCGAAGGCGACAAAGGTCCATTGGGTGAGGAAGCCATCATGAAATTGGCTGACGCATTAGATTCCTACATCCCAACTCCAGAACGTGCTGTTGACGGCGCATTCTTGTTGCCAGTGGAAGACGTATTCTCCATCTCTGGTCGCGGTACAGTTGTGACTGGTCGTGTAGAGCGCGGTATCGTTAAAGTCGGCGAAGAAATCGAAATCGTTGGTATCAAAGACACAGTCAAGACAACATGTACTGGCGTTGAAATGTTCCGCAAATTGCTCGACCAAGGTCAGGCAGGCGACAACGTTGGCGTCTTGTTGCGTGGTACTAAGCGTGAAGATATTCAGCGTGGTCAAGTGTTGGCAAAACCAGGTTCCATCAAGCCACACAGCCACTTCACAGGCGAGATCTACGTCTTGTCCAAAGATGAAGGTGGTCGTCACACACCATTCTTCAACAACTACCGTCCACAGTTCTACTTCCGTACTACGGACGTAACTGGTTCGATCGAGTTGCCGAAGGATAAAGAAATGGTCATGCCAGGTGATAACGTCTCTATCACTGTTAAGTTGATCAACCCGATCGCGATGGAAGAGGGTCTCCGT
>JACQDX010000013.1 GCA_016200895.1 Burkholderiales bacterium | reverse complement strand
GGGGTGTATCTGGCGGCGGTGGGGGTGGTTTTACTTCTTCCACCAACTTGACTTCTGCTGGCTTGATTACCACTTCCATGGCCTTGCGCGCCAATCCTGATACCAGGGCATATACCACTAGTACGTGAAATGCGATAACCAGCCCTAAGCCTATAAACTTCTTCCCCGGCTCTTGCTGGCGATTTGAAAAATCCATTCCGGCTGTCTCCTCGATCTTAGAATATGAAGGCGGTAATAATAACCGCTGTTGGTGTTAAATTTGCGTTTCTTGGCTGAAAACTTTTCATATTTTTTGTAGCAAGCATATGAATCGTGTCTCAGGATAATTTGTAGAGCTTGATTTGTGTCTCAGCATGGGCACCCAGTTTGTATTTCACCGATAAAAATAGCTAATCAATAAGCAATATTTAAGCAATATTTGAACCATGTTGAAACCCCATCCATACTGCAATAAATTACCTGCATGGAAAAGCTTTGCACTACATGGTATCTATTGCGCACCAAAATCAAATCGCACTGCTGAAGTACTGCTCCAAAACAGAGCTCACCAGCTTCCTATTGTCCTACAAAGACCACAGCGCTCAGAGCTGGAATCGTAAATCGTCCGCTGATATTCTCATACTTCGCTTCTACTGCAACACGTTTATCTGCTGCTTGTGTAAGCAAATGTGTAGGATGCAATTGATAGCCGCGCTGACTTTGTTCGTCTATGACTATTGATTGTGCCTGCGGACTGATATTGATGAAATACATGACAGAACCAAAATTCGCTTCCGTCAATTGCTTACCATCCAGATGTGCTGCAATCAACAAGGGATTTTGTGTGGCCCCCGTATTGTAGAAATGCAGACGTTGTGCGATATCGGACGCGGTGGACAATCTGAACAGACTGGAGCTGGCTCTGATCTGCAATAAATCACGGAATTGATCGCGGCAGTAGGCAATGTCTTCGCGGGTCGGTTTAATATTTGGCTGCTTCAGCACAAGCTTGATGTATGGGTAAAACTGGGCATTATCTTTTTCTGGTGGTAAGCCAGTAGCAAAATAATTGTCGCTATAACTCCAGTCCAGCCGGTTGAACCAGTCGCCAGAATTGAAACTGTTGCTGTCCATGGATTTTGAACGCAAGATATCAACACCCGCATGGTAATAGGCTACACCCTGACTGAAAGCGGTTGTTGCCAAGGCTAATGCCTGGATGCGGGCGCGGTCCGCACTGCTGGTATCCAAGGGCAGGCGATAGGCATTGATATCGAACAGGGTCTGATTATCATGGTTTTCTACATAGTTGACGACCTCGCCAGGCTGGCTGGCATAGCCTGCAGGCTGGCCGCCATAATCAATGTCCTGTAATTGCCTGGTCTTGTCGTCAAAGGTTTGCATGCTGAAGCTGCGTATTGAGCCTGCCAGACCCAGCCTGATCATATCGGCTGCACGTAAAAGATTTTGCTGCGGCCTGGTTTTGTCCGCCAATGCATTTGGCGTATGGACCAGACCATTGATATAACCCTGATTTTTGACTATGCCCTCACCAGCATCGCCATGGCCGCCACCACGCAGGGCATCGCGTGCACGGTCGCTGAAGCTGCCGATGCCGCTGCCATTCAGGGACAGCTGCGATGCCTGGACAAAGCGCTTGCCATCGGCAATTTCACCAAAATTCCAGCCCTCACCCAAGAATTGGATGTGGCGTCCAGTTTCTTGCAGTAGCCTGGCTTGCATGTCTTCCATGGCTTGCCTGGGCTGATGCCCCATCAGATCAAAGCGGAAGGAGTCAATTTTGTAATGCCGCGCCCACAAGCTTACAGAATCACTCATCAGCTTGGCCATCATGGTGTTTTCTGTGGCCGTGTTGTCGCAACAGGTAGAATGCTCTATCTGACCAAGCCGGTTGAGGCGTTGATAATAGCCGGGGACGATACGGTCGAGTACAGAATAGGGCGTTTGCCCGGCACCTGCAGTATGGTTGTAAACCACATCCATGCCTACACGCAGGCCCGCATTATGCAAGGCCATGATCATTTTTCTGAATTCGATGATGCGCTTGCCGCCATCGCTGGCATCGGTGGCATAACTGCCTTCAGGTGCATTGTAGTGATAGGGTTCATAGCCCCAGTTATAGCAATCCTTGTCGGCATACTGCATAGCCAGCTTTTGTTGTTCTTCGCCATCTGCTTTGCCCTTGATGGCGGGTGTCTGACAATGGGATTCAGATACCGTGGCAAAGTCAAAGACTGGCAGCAAATGGATATCTGTCATGCCAGCTGCACTCAGTGCTTGCAAATGTCGCATTCCATTCGAGCTTGCATCGGTAAAAGCCAGATATTTGCCGCGCCAGGCAGGTTTTACCGTGGTGTCATTAATGGAGAAATCGCGCACATGCAATTCATAGACTTGCATATCAGTCTGATTTTTTACTTTATTACTAAATTTTTGCTCGTCCCAGCCCTTGGGTTTTAATTTGCTGGAGGACAGGTCAGCTATGTAACTACGCTTTGAATCTGTGGTCAGGCTGATGGAGTAGGGGTCAGTGACGCGATTACGCACCAGGCCCTGGCCGGGAACGTGAACGTCAATCAGGTAAGTGTAATACTTGCCAGACAAATCAGTTTTATTGCTGGCCTGCCAGGTACCTGTATCGGCATCTAATTGCATGGGCAGTATGGCCGTGGACTTAGTCTTGCCATCTGGATACAGGCAAACTGAGACTCGCTGAGCTGTCGGTGCCCAGGCTCTGAATTGCGTCTGAGTTGTTTTTGCGCTTGCTGCTTTGCTGATGCTCGCGCCGTAATCATTCAGGCTGCCAGCTATCTTATATAAATCATCCAGCGCACCAGCTATTTGCAGGCCAGTGTAATCAAGAGTCCGGCCTTCATTATCTTCTGTTGCAATCATTACTTGCGCTTGCTGCAATGACTTTAATTGTTGTGAGTCGGCATTCGCAAGTTCATATTCATTGCCTGATCCTATGTAAGCAAAGCGTTTTGCAATGCTGCTATCGAGATCTTTACCAGCCTCAGTCAGCGTAAATACTTCATCAAAGCCAAGTGGCTTGCTGCCTTTGTTGAGTTTGAGTTGTCCTGTTCTTGATGTATAGAGCCTGACTTTGCTTCCTGGTGCCATGCCTGGCCAGCGTATCAATTTACTGGAAAGCCAATAAGCGTGCGCTTCTTTAGTTGTCATTGCGGCTGGCACTAACGTGCTCTCAAACTGCGCAGCGTTGCATGCAGGAAAGCTGGCGATGGCTGCATTGCTGGCGCCAGCATGAATGCCATAAGTTGCTGCATAAGTCGTTAGTGCACACCTCAGCAAAAAGCTGCGATAGCTTTTTGTATGTGCAATTGCTTGCTCAAAAAACAAAACAGTCTCCTGAGTAAAACACGCTTTGAGTTCTGATTTTATATAGTCTGCAATCACAAAAAGTAGTGTGACTACATAATAGAAATCATGTTTACAGCCAGTTTTACCGGTTTAATTGTGGCTTAAGCCAACATTTTTTCTAATTTTAACTCAATAATCGTAAATTTGTTAGACATGGGTTGTTGATATATGTAGTATTGCTACATAAAATCTGGTCCTGACTTATTATCTTGTATCAGTCAGACTCCGGCGCAAAAAATATGAATGGTGAGATGTTGAGCAATAATCCAAAAAAATCAGACGGTGTTATCCCTCGCTTGCTGGCAGATATAGGCGGTACCAATGCGCGTTTCGCATTGGAAATGCATAGCCACGAATTTAATGCTATTGCCGTATTGCCGTGCAATGCCTACCCCGATCTGCAATCTGCCATTGCGGCTTACTTATCCAGCCCCGAAGTGTTGGCTGTATGCCAGTCCGCAGTCAAAAATGCTGCGATAGCCATCGCCAATCCTGTAGATGGTGATGTGGTGCGCATGACTAATCATCATTGGACCTTTTCTATAGAAGCTTTGCGGCAGGCTGCCGGATTTGATAATCTGGTGGTCGTCAATGATTTCACTGCATTGGCGATGGCATTGCCGCATCTGGCTGCGCATGAACGTGTGCAGATTGGCAGTGGTCAGCCGCAGGCCAACCGTGCCATAGGTTTGATAGGCCCCGGCACTGGCCTTGGTGTATCTGGCATCATCCCATCTGGCGCGCACTGGCTGCCTTTATCCAGTGAAGGTGGACATGTAAGTTTTTCTCCCAGAAATGAAATCGAGATAGAAATCCTGCGCCAGGTCTGGAAAGAATATCCGCACGCATCTGCTGAGCGACTGATTTCTGGCATGGGTCTTGAATTGATGTACCGCATCCTGGCGCAAATGGACAAGCATGCAGATGCTGCAGAAATGAATGCCGCGGATATTACCCGCCGTGCACTTGATGGCAGTTGCACCATCTGCACCCGTACGGTGGACTACTTTTGCGCGATGCTGGGCACCATCGCCGGCAACCTGGCCATGACCCTGGGCGCGACTGGTGGTGTTTATATAGGTGGTGGCATCGTGCCACGCCTGGGTGAATTTTTTGCGCAATCAGCATTTCGCCAGCGCTTTGAAGCGAAAGGCCGCTTTGCAGATTATCTCGCGCAAATACCGACTTACCTGATCACGGCAGAGTATCCTGCGTTTTTGGGTGTGTCTGCGATATTGAATGAACGCTTGTCCTTGTCGGACATTGTGGCGTGAACTTTGAAAAGACCTTGCACCATAGAGGCACAGAGACACAGAGGTAACACTGAGGAAAAATTTATTTAATCAGATTAAATAAATACTTCTTCTTTATGTTTCACATGATTGCTCTCTTTGATCTTCTCTGTGTCTCTGTGCCTCTGTGTTGAGAGGTCTTGATCTAGTGGTTAAAACGAAAATACAAATCCATGAATACCTCTTTGAAAGTGCAAGCAAACGACTGGTGGCGTGATGCCGTGATTTACCAGGTCTATCCGCGCAGTTTTTCAGACAGCAACGGCGATGGCATAGGTGATTTGCCTGGTATTACTGCCAAGCTTGATTACATCGCCAGCCTGGGTGTGGACATCGTCTGGATATCGCCTTTCTTCACATCGCCGATGAAAGACTTTGGCTATGATGTAGCAGATTATTGTGATGTCGACCCCATCTTTGGTACGCTGGTTGATTTTGATGGCTTGCTCAAGCGCGCACATGAACTGGGTTTGAAGATCATGATAGACCAGGTCTTGTCGCATTGCTCGGAAGTGCATCCCTGGTTTGTCGAAAGCCGCAAGAGCCGCGATAACCCAAAGGCAGACTGGTATGTCTGGGCCAATCCCAAGGCAGATGGTTCACCACCAAATAACTGGTTATCGGTATTTGGCGGCTCTGCCTGGCAATGGGATGCACGGCGTCGTCAATACTATATGCATAATTTCCTGGTCAGCCAGCCTGACTTGAATTTCCACAATCCTGAAGTGCAACAGGCGCATCTGGACAATATGCGATTCTGGTTGCAACGTGGTGTTGATGGCTTTCGCCTGGATGCCTGCAACTTCCATTTCCATGACCAGGCTTTGACTGATAACCCACCCAGTCAGGTGCGTGACAATAAAACCGTGCAGGATAATAATCCTTACGGCATGCAGGCGCATATCCATGACAAGACGCAGCCAGAGAATCTGGCCTTCCTGGAAAAAATCCGAAACCTCTTGAATGAATATGGCGCGATCGCCATTGGTGAAGTCGGTGCCGATGATTCCCTGGCGGTGATGGCAGATTACACAGCGGATGGCAATAAACTGCAGATGGCCTACAGCTTCAATTTACTGACAGCAACGTATTCTGCAGCTTACATACGCCAGCAAGTAGAAGAATATGAAGCACGTGTCAAAGGCGGCTGGGTATCCTGGTCGGTTGGTAATCATGATTCTGTACGTGTTATGACACGTTGGGGTGGGGCAGAGGCAACGCCGCAATTTGCCAAGATGCTGCTGGCCATGCAAATGGCTTTGAAAGGTACACCTTGTCTGTATCAGGGTGATGAGCTGGCATTGACAGAAGCGGACATCGCTTATGAAGATATACAAGACCCTTATGGCATTACTTTCTGGCCAGAATTCAAGGGCCGCGATGGCTGTCGCACGCCTATGCCATGGCAGGCAGATCAGTTAAATGCCGGTTTCAGCACTGTCAAGCCATGGTTGCCAGTACCGGCTGAACATGCTGCCAATGCGGTTTCTGCACAGGATCAAGACGATCAATCCGTGCTGAATTTTGCCCGTCATATTCTGGCCTGGCGCAAGAAATATCCGCAACTCAGCAGAGGAGAAATCAGTTTCTTCGATGCACCTGAACCCGTATTGGCAATACGCCGCGATCTGGCTGGTAGTAATAGTCTGCTGGCAGCCTTTAATCTGGGGAAGCAGTCTGTCAGCTTTAACTGGCCTGCCACCAAGGGCGCTACACAATTAAAGGACGCTGGCTTGCCAGGGCAGGTCACAGATGGCGTGATGGAATTGCCAGCCTATGGTGCCTGGTTTGGAGAATTGATTAAGTAAATGTAATGCAGAGCGCTTGACAGGGCTGTACGATGTTCGTGCAGCCCTTTTTTTACTTCTCTTCAAGATCACTAGTGTCCGGTTAAAACTCGAATAAATTCAATTGGTTAGCGATGGGTACTGCTTCAGAAATGTAGCCGCTGGGCTGAAAGGCGCATGAAATCTCAGTTTTCTCAAAAACGGAGACCGATAAAATCTGTAATAAAGTG
>JACQDX010000063.1 GCA_016200895.1 Burkholderiales bacterium | reverse complement strand
ATACTCTTTCATCTTGAAACTCCTTCTTTTGGTAGAGATAGAAGTTTCAAACCGACCGCCGTATAGGTCAAACCTTGAGGAGTCCCCCGGCAGAGCCGGGGGATTACCTTATTTATTTACTCCACCCCAACCTGCAAAGGCAACCGGACACTCACCGCCAGACCCCCGTCTTCACGATTGGCAAACCGTATCTCGGCATGCAGTTGCAACGCCAGTTGCGCCACGATCGCCAGTCCAAGCCCTGCGCCACCAGTATCACGGTTGCGGGAAGATTCGAGTCGTACGAAGGGGTGCATGACGGCGTCCCACTGGTCCTTGGGGATGCCTGGGCCTCTGTCCTGTACCGTGATGACTGCACACTGCTGATCGCTGCCCAGGATAACTTCTACTTCACTGCCAAACTTCAGGGCATTGTCGATGAGGTTGCCTAGCAGGCGGGAAAGGGCCAGGGGGCGGGTTTGTATGATCTGGTTGCTATTACCACTCAGGTTGACTTGCTGCCCGGTGTCGCAATAGTCCTGTACCAGGCTGCCAGCCAGGGCGTCGAGATTGATCTTGCTGCTGGCTTCCTGGTCGGCTTGCAGCTGGTTTTGCACCTTGGCATAGGCCAAGCCTTGCTCTACCAGTTTTTGCATGGCGTGCAGATCGGCCTGCATTTTGTCGCGCTGGCTGTCATCGTCCATGAGTTCGGTGCGCAGGCGCAGACGGGTGATGGGGGTTTGCAGGTCGTGGGTGATGGAGGCCAGGATTTGCATGCGCTCAGCCAGATAAGTGTCTATGCGTTCTTGCATATTCTGGAAGGCGGTAGCAGCACGAAATACTTCTCGCGGGGCACGGGCTGGGAACTGTGGCCTGGCACCTGGTTTTACCATGGCGTCGGCTGCTTCAGCCAGCATAGCCAGCGGGCGTGTCGCTGTCCTGACTGCCAGCCAGGCTGCCAGCATGACGATGGCAAGCTGTACGCAGAGCAGCGAGAACATGCTCCATTGTATGGTGTAAGGTGTTGCGGTCAGGCGGACGGTGAGTGGCGCGCCATCACTCAAGGCCAGATGCAATTGCAGAATTTTTTTATCGCCCTCCATGCGCACGCTGATCCTGATTTTTGCCGAATGCTCCAGATTATTTTTGATGGCCTCTATCGCCTCGTTGGCAATGTCCAGGTCTATGCTGTCTGTGGCATCAGCGGGCGCGGCCTGCAAAGTATATTCGTAGTTGTTGCGGGCCAGCTTGTCCAGCCAGGCCTGACGTTCGCTGACTGGCAGGCGGTCAAGAAAGGAAATGGCATTGGCGACATCCTTGCCTACCGAATAGACCATATGATTTTTTCTGACCTGCATCTTGTCCCATTGCGACGAGGCAAACGAAAGTGCATAAGCCATCAGCAGGGCGCTGAGCAAAATCAGACACAGGCGGCCAAACAGGGTATGCGGCCAGTGCGGGCTTTCTGTGATATGCATCAGGCCTCCTCAGGTGCCGTGACCTGCGCACAAAATACATAACCTTCGCTACGCACGGTTTTGATATAGCGTGGCTCGCGGGCATCATCACGCAAATGCTGGCGCAGGCGGCTGACCAGCAAATCTATGGAGCGTTCGAACAAGTCGGCATCGCGGCCCTGGGTCAGGTTGAGTAACTGGTCACGATTCAGCACGCGTTGCGGATGTTCGACAAAGACTTGCAGCAGACGGTATTCAGCCCCGCTGAGTGCGACCATGACACCATCTTTATCGAGCAGATGGCGCGCCAGCGTATCGAGTTGCCAGTCACCAAAATTCAGCATGGCTGGCGGTTTTTGTTCGCGCAATTTAGGTGGCAGCATGCGCGTACGGCGCAAGACTGCTTTGATGCGGGCCAGCAATTCCCGTGCAGCGAAAGGTTTGGTCAGGTAATCGTCGGCACCCATTTCCAGACCTACTATGCGGTCAGTCTCTTCTGCACGTGCCGTTAGAAAAAACAGGGGAATGACTTTGTGCGGGCCTGAGCGCAATTCACGACACAGGCTAAGACCATCTTCGCCTGGCATCATGATATCGAGCACGATGAGGTCAATGGCACTGCCTTCCAGCAAAGCGCGCATTTGTTTGCCACCCGCAGCCGTGCTGACCTTGTTGCCGTTCTTGCGCAAGTACAGGGCAGTCAGCTCGCGTATTTCTGCATCGTCATCAACGATGAGGATGTGATCCGGGGATTCAGTGTTTTCCATGTGCTGGACTTGGCGCTCATTCTTGATGGGTTATTCCATAGTGCTTTATAGCTTAAATCGCGGCAGAGACAAAATCTTTTGTATCCCAGTGTATCTGAGTGCCGTTGACACATAGTCAGATGCAAATATGGCATTTCCTGACATCTGCCAGATACCTTGCGCCTGTCTAATGAGCTTGCCGTGATGAATTCATCACCTCTACAACTCAAGGAGAATTGACATGAAAAAGCAAATGATCGTTATCAGCACTTGCGCCACTGTATTGATGAGTGCCTGGTCTGCCCAGGCGCAACAGGCGGGTTTGTCTGATTACTACCTGGCACCTGTGGAAGCTGAAATCCAGGCTAATAATCAAGCCAATAACCAGGCCGCTGGCACCTGGCTGACCCAGAGCGGAAGTCTGGAAGTGCAAATCAGCAATTGCGGCCAGGCCTTGTGCGGTAAAGTCAGCAAGGTCAACGATGCGGGCAATATGAGTAATATGAGTGCGATGGGTAGCACTGCTGCGCCAGTGCCCGCAATACCTGTGCTTGGCAAGACCATCATGGAAGGTTTTACGCCAGGCAAGGCCGACACCTGGTCAGGCAAGATTTTTAACCGCGCGGATGGCCAGACCTACGCTTGCCAGATGCGCATGCTGAGCCCGACTGAGCTGGAAGTCACAGCATACAAGGACAAGCCAGAAAATGGCCGTAGCCAGGTGTGGACGCGCGTATCAAATACCGTTACGGCGCAAAAATAAAAAATGGGACATCAGACTGATGTCCCATTTAACTTTCTGCATTGATGCCGCGGTTTATGGCAACAATTTACGGCAGCAATTCAACTTCACCCGGCAATAAAGTATTGGCTGGCAAGGCATCGAGTTGTTTCAGGCGCTCATAATAAGGCGTGAAATCCGGTGCCGTGCCATCAAACAATTGCTGGAAATTGTCGATGACAAAATAGGTTTCCTGGAAGCTGTCTATCTTGTACAGGGTTTGCAGGCAGCGTTCTATTTCAAGATGAATATGGCGTGAGGGTGTGCCAGGTTTCAGACAATATTCGACTTCACCGCCAGACGACAAGATGCCCGCGCCGTAGATGCGCAAACCCTTGTCAGTCTTGATGAGGCCAAACTCCACTGTGTACCAGTACAGACGCGCCAGATAATCCAGACCTCCCAGCTTCATCGCCTTTAAGCCACCCTTGCCATATAGCTGCATGTAGTCGGCAAAGACAGGATTGAACAGCAGCGGTACATGACCGAAATAATCATGGAAGACATCGGGTTCGACGATGTAATTGAACTCTTCCGGCTTGCGCAACCACACGGTGATGGGGAAGCGGCGGTTGGCCAGATGTTCAAAGAAAGTCAGCTCAGGAATCAGCCCAGGTACGGCGACGATGCGCCAGCCAGTGGCCGTAAACAATTCTTCTGAAGTGCGGTCAAAACGCGGGATGCCGCCAGAAGCATCCATCTTGTGCAAAGCGTCAATAAATTCATCACAGGCGCGGCCGGGCAAGAGTTCCATCTGGCGCTGGTAGAGCTTGCGCCACAGGGCGTGTTCTTCTTCTGTATAGGCAGCCCAGTCTTGTGCTACGACGTATTGCTCGTCGGCTTTTTCATAATTGCCACGCAGGGCTGCACCATTGGATTTTTCTGCAACGGTGGACAGGAAATCGTCATTGCTGACGGTAGTAGCGGAAGTATCGATAGTATCCATATTTTTTCGTGAAAAAGGCCGGCATCAAGATGATGGCCAGCCTCTCTCATATCTCCATTAGCTGTTGACGAAACATGAGTTTTAATGCGTCAGGCTGTTGTTTCGTCTTTGATGACGCCACGACGGATCTGATCAAGCTCGATAGATTCAAACAGAGCGCGGAAGTTACCTTCACCAAAACCCTGGTCGCCCTTGCGCTGGATGATTTCAAAGAAGATAGGGCAGATGACCGTGGTCGTGAAAATCTGCAGCAGCAATTCACGCGATGTTTCTGTGCTCTTGCCATCAACCAGGATGCGCAATTTGCGCAATTCTTCCAGGTTTTCACCATGGCCAGGCAAGCGGCGGTCAACCAGGTCGTAGTAAGTTTCTATGGTGTCCTGGAATACGACGCCATTGGCTTTCATGCCGCTCACGGTGTCATAGATATTGTCCGTGCCCATGGCGATATGTTGCACGCCTTCGCCGTGGTACAGGTCCAGGTATTCAGCGATCTGGGATTTGTCATCCGAAGATTCATTGATAGGAATACGGATTTTGCCGCAAGGTGAAGTCATGGCTTTGGACTTCAGGCCTGTGTGCTTGCCAGCGATATCGAAGTATCGGATTTCGCGGAAGTTGAACAGGGTTTCATAGAAATCTGCCCATTCCTTCATGCGGCCACGGTGCACGTTGTGGGTCAGGTGGTCGATATAAGTCAGGCCTTTGCCAACCGGGTTGGAATCCACGCCAGGCAATGCCACGAAGTCAGCATCATAGATGCTGATATTGCCGATGGCACCTGCATCTGCACCATCTTTGCCATGCCAGCGGTCAACGAAATAAATCAGGGAATCGCCTATGCCTTTGATGGCAGGAATATTCAATTCCATAGGGCCGGTTTTATTATCGAAGCCCCAGGCACCCAGGTCCAGCGCACGCTTGTAGGCAGCATTGGCATCTTTGACACGGAAAGCGAATGCACAAACGGATTGCCCATGTTTGCGGGCAAATTTTTGTGCGAAAGAATCTGGTTCTGCATTGATGATGAAGTTCACACCACCTTGACGGAACAGGGTCACATCCTTGGTGCGATGTTTTGCTATCGCTGTGAAACCCATGGTGACGAATAATTCGCCGAGTGCTTTTGGATCGGGTGCTGCGTACTCGATAAACTCAAAGCCATCGGTACCCATAGGGTTTTCCCAAGTTTGGAAAGTCATGCCTGTCTCCTCAGTGTAATCATCAGTGTCCGCTGCATCTACCGCTTTCAAGGCTGGCTTTGATGTAGCTCAAGCTCTCAGTATAGTCTGCGAAACGCGCCATATAATTGCAAAATAACCCAATGGTTTAACGATTTGAGCAATAATATTGCTTAATTTATTTGATGTGAGGCAGATTATGCTTGAAGTGGAGCTGGATAAGATAGACCGCAAGATACTGGCGATTTTGCAGACGGATGGCAGGCTCACCAATCAGGAGGTGGCCGAGCGCGTCAACCTCTCGCCTTCCCCCTGCTTGCGCCGCATCAAGCGCCTGGAAGATAGTGGCGTCATCCGCAAATACGTGGCCTTGCTGGAACCGGCCAAGATAGGCCTGGGCCTGCTGGCCTACGTCAATGTGAGGCTGGAAAAGCATAGTGATAATCCCGGCAAGGGTGCATCACGCTCACCGCGTGACGATTTCTCGGCTTCGGTAGGGCAGTGGCCTGAGGTGGTAGCCTGTTATGCGATGACCGGGGAAATGGATTATCTCTTGCGTGTGCATGTGGAAGACATGAACCACTTTTCGCGTTTCATGATGGAGACGCTATTGCGGCATCCTGCAGTGCTGGATGTGAAGTCGAGTTTTGCCTTGCAGCAGATTAAGGACACGACGGCCTTGCCGGTGGTGGTGGGGGTTTAAGGGCAGTGATTTTTTGAGGGATGTATTGATAGCGACATCTTTAATATAGTTAGCCTTCAAATCGTCGCTTTAGCGAAGGCTGGAGGCTAGCGGGCTGGCGCTACAGTGATGGTTGCCGTATGCCGTATTTTGATTCAGCTATTGTCCTACTTTGGCACAAGGATTTTGTTCAATAAACCGTGCTCAAATTATCGTCGCTCCAGCGAAGGCTGGAGCCTAGTGGCGTCCGTTGCATACTTTTATCGTATGTAAAACGATTGCCCTTCGTGGATGCAAGCCGGGTCTCGGCCCGGCAGCCGAAATACTTTCTTTGCGTCGCCAAAGAAAGTACTCAAAGAAAGGCGACCCAGGCGTCGTCGCCCCTGCGGGGTTCCCGTTTGTGCAGTACAAAAAATGGGAAATGCCCGAAACTCGCTGCGCTCAAACACGGGCATTTCTTAATCCATTTTCTGTACCACACAAACGGCGTCGACACATGGGAACTGCAAAATTCAACAACAACACCCAAAGTCAAAATCAACGTTAAGACGACTTGTACTAAGATTTCTTAATATTCAGTTAATCAACGGTTGGGCACAGAGACGCCAGGTCTTGTTTTCTTCCTAAATCCTCAGTGTCTCTGTGGTGAAAGGTCATAGCTCAACTACTTAGGACTATCCTTCATCCCCGGCAAGTTACTCAGCCATTTGGCAGCAGCGCGGGTATTTGCCTTGATGCTGTAGTCAATCGCTGCAACCTGTTCCTGCATGGCTTCTTTGAGCATGCTGGCGGCGTCTGCTGGCATGAGTTTGAGATAGGCGTCAGCTTCGCCGTAGGCGCGGTGGATTTCCATGCCTGCTTTTTTGGCGATGTGTATCATGGTTTGATTCGATGACAGGCAGTGCATGTACAGGGTGTCAACATCGTCATTACGGCAGTGGATGGCACCGCGTTCAAACAGTTTTGAACCTATGCCTTTGCCGCGGGCCGAACTGGAGACGGAGACGCCAAATTCGGCGACTTTGTCTTTATCTGTGGCCTCGTCATCTTCTGCGCGTGGGGCGTAAGCCAGGTGGCCGACGCCGACGATGCGGAAATGGTGGCTAATGACGCCGAATACCTTGTCGCGGGAGAAGTCTATGCCTTCTACATATTTTTCTACCATGGCATCTGGCAGATAGGTGCCGAAGCGCAGCAGGCGGTCACTTTCCTCAAGACCGAGAAAGTGTTTCATGATGCGGTGCCTGTCCTTCTCTGACAATTCCTTGACGAAAATAGTCGGTTTGGATGGTTTTTTTGCTGAATCTAACAAGTGCTTTGGATCTTCTGGAAAAACGTCTGACGCATTCATAGCAGCTCCTTATGGGTAGCCTTTTGTGCAGTGCACAATGCATTGTAGATGATCTGTCCGGATTATTCCAGAAAAGCTCAAGTTTTGAGAATAAAACTTCTATTCTCTTCATTTTAACTAAATTTAACTGAATTTAACTGTTGTTGGCCTCTAGCGCTGCGATTCTGGCTGCCCGTATCGCCACGGGAATTTGTGCGGGACTACTGACATGCAAGCTGGCTATCTCACCACCATTGACTTGCTGTGCCACTTCCAGCGCCTTGCTGAGCCGGGTTTGTGGCGCATATGCAGTGTCCGCCTGAGCATACAGGCAACCTGCAGCATCCAATAATTCTTGGAAGCGCTGGGGTTTGCGGTAAGCATCGCAGCGCCCCAGCAAATCTATTACGTCAGCGGCGGACAGTGATGCGACATCTTTGATACGCAAATGTTCACGCGCCAGCATGACCGCGAGGTCGCGACATTCTGTCGGTACTTTTAATCGCTGGCTGATCGCATCGGCCAGCGCCATGCGCTGTTTTTCCTGTGCAGCTTCAACTTGCTCATCAGTTTTAACAGCAGCCAGGTCATGCAGCAAGACGGCATAGCGTGTTATCAAGGGCTGACCTGTCTGTGCGGTGGCATCCAGCAAGGGCATCAATTGTTCAGCCTTGCTGGAGTGGGCTGTTGCGGGGATAGTCCACAAGACATCAAGCTCAGGCAACAAGCGTTGCAGTGCGCCGCAACTGCGCAAGACTTCAAACATGCGTGAAGGACGTGCTTCCATCAAACCACGTGAAATTTCTTGCCATACGCGTTCTGCCACCAGGGCGTCGACTTCACCGGCAGCCACCATGGTTTGCATCAGCGCGGTAGTTTCTTGTGCCACGCTGAAATCCTTGGGCGGCGTGGCGAAGCGGGCCGCAAAGCGGGCCAGGCGCAATATGCGTACCGGGTCTTCGCAAAACGCCATCGAGACATGACGGAAGATGCGGTTTTCCAGATCTTGCAAACCGCCGTAGGGGTCAATGATATTGCCATCATCGTCCTGGGCCATGGCATTGATGCTGAGGTCACGCCGTATTAAATCCTGTTCCAGCGTGACTTCTGCATCGGTATGAAATACAAAACCCTTGTAACCGGCAGCGGTCTTGCGTTCGGTGCGGGCCAGGGCATATTCTTCATGGGTCTTGGGATGCAGGAAGACCGGAAAGTCCTTGCCCACCGGCAGGAATCCTTTTGCCAGCATGTCTTCAGGTGTGGCACCAACCACGACAAAATCACGGTCTTGTACGGGGAAGCCCAGCAAGGCATCGCGTACTGCACCGCCTACGATATATGTCTTCATCAATGTCTTCATGCCGCTATGGCTCAATCGCCGTGGCGGTTGTCATGGCCGGGCATGTTTTCAGTTTCCAGTAAGGCTTCCCTGATCCACAGGGCTACCGCAGGGTGAGCGATGACGCGGTCTGCATAGGCTTGCAGGGCCGGTGCCAGCGACACCCCATAAGTGCGGAAACGCATGACAACAGGAGCATAAAATGCATCAGCAATAGAGAATGCACCGAACAGGAATTCATGCGCACCGTAAGATGACAGGCAATCTTCCCAGATTTCGCTGATGCGCCCTATATCTGCTTGTGAGCCTATGGTGCGGCCCTTGCCAAACAGGTCGGCGCGGATATTCATGGGCATGTCAAAGCGCAGCGAAGAAAAACCAGAATGCATTTCGGCGCAGATGCTGCGTGCCGTCGCCCTTGCAGCGACATCTTCCGGCCACAGATTGAGTATGGAAAATTGCTCGGCCAGGTATTCGCAAATTGCCAGTGAATCCCAGATGGTGATTTCGCCAGCCAGCAAGACCGGTACACGGCCCGCAGCAGAATATTCAGCGATACGGTTGGTGGTATCTGGCTGGTGCAGCAAGATGCGTATTTCTTCAAACGGGATGCCAAACGCCTTCATCAGCACCCAGGGGCGCATGGACCAGGACGAGTAATTTTTATTGCCTATCACCAGGCGCAAACCGGCACGGTGCTGGTCCAGCATGGCGGCCAGGGCAGGTTGCATTTCTGTATCTTGCATGATGTCTACACTTGAAAATTAAGGAAGATCCAGGTCGCCAGCAGTCATGCCTTTGGGCACGACGATACCGAGACGTGTCTTCAGTGATTGCGGTTTTTTCTCGAACAGGGCGGCGTAGTAAGTCGCATTCGACAAGACGTTTTTGACATAGCCACGGGTTTCATTGAAAGGAATCGTTTCGGCAAAAATCGCCCCTTCCACTGGTTTGCTGAGCTTGGAACGCCAGGCACGCGGGCGGCCAGGGCCTGCATTATAAGCAGCCGATGCCAGTGCCTGCGAGCCACCCAGGTCAGTCAGGACCATGTTGAGATAATTTGTGCCCAGGGCGATATTGGTTTCCACATCATTGACCTGGTTAGGCACAAAATTACCCAGGCCAATTTTCTTGGCCACATAACGTGCTGTTGCTGGCATTAGCTGCATCAAGCCTGATGCGCCCACATGCGATTTTGCATTCATGATGAAACGCGATTCCTGGCGTATCAGACCATACACCCAGGCCATGTCCATGCCCAGTGCCTGGGTGGTCTTGTACATGCTGTCATTGAACGGGGTAGGGTAGCGCTGGCTAAAGTCCAGTTCACCCTTGGTACGGTCAGAAGTATTGACCATGCGGTCGAGCAAATTGTTTTGTCTTGCCAGTTCAGCCGCCGCCAGATGCTGGCGCTCGCTCATCTTGCGCAATTCCCAGTTCCATTCGCGCGTGCCTTCAAAGCGCAGGTTCATCGCATAGAACTTCAGCGCTCTTTGCAGGTTGGGATTTTTTTCCATCGGTGCCAGTTCGTCTGGCGTTAATGGCTTGATGGTCGCTGGCAGACCTATTTTTTGACCCTGCTCTTCAAGCGCGAGTTGCCCATAGAAATGCAGTTGATCGGCGATGCTGGCAAACTGTGCCCGTGCTTCTTCGTTCTTGCCTTCTGCCTTCAGGGAGCGGCCATACCAGTAGACCCAGGTTGGATCACTCTTCAGGCTGGCAGGCATGGCGGTGATGCTGGATTTCACCAGCTTCCAGTCCAGTTCACGCAGAGCCGTACGGGTCCGCCATTGGTAAGCTTCCAGTGTGAGGGGTGCTCCTTCGCTTTTTTGCCAATAGCCCAATGCTTCTGGTTCCAGCTTCAGCGCTGCTTGCATGGCGATCTGGGCCCAGCCCAGGGCGCGTTCATTGTCAGTGAACAAAGCTGCATGGCGGCTGAGTGTGGCCGCCGCCTGCTCATGGTCAGTTTTTGCCAGACGACCAAGGGCGATCAGGTAGAGTTCATGCGCGGCATGGCCAGCATCCGGTGCTTTTTTCAGCAAGCCAGCGGGTTTGTCGATGACTTCTGCGACTTGTTTTTCTGGCACGTTCAAAAGCTTGCCCAGACGTTGTGCCAATGGAGTGGCACCGCTTTCTGCAGCCATGCGCATTTGCGCCCACAAATCATACTGGTTGAATTGTCCAGTCGTGGCCAGATAAGTCACCAGGGCATAACAGCCTTCGCCATAATCGCGTGGGCTATTGAGCAAGTTGCGCGCTTCGGTCGCCACTTTCTGTTGCTTCATGGCTTTGGACAACTGAGAATAGCAGCGCAACTGATTATCATCAGCGACTACAAATTGCGGATATTGCTGGTCAAACAAGTCCCATTCACCGCGTCTGCCCAGCAGTAACAACCAATCATTACGCAGGCGGTCCGCGATGGCGCTACCTTCATACTTGCTAATAAATTCACGGAATTCACTATTGCTGGTTTTTACCAGACGCGAGCGTATGCGGTAATAATCAATATAGGAAGGGATGGCATAATTCTTCAGCATCGCAGCATATTGCTCGACACTGGCGGCATCGTCATGCATGGCGGCATCGCGCAGCGCCATGAAGCGGTCATCATCATTGGCAATCAGGCTCCTTTTCGCAGGCGCTGCATAGGCGAAAGGACTTGTTGCGAAACCTGCTAAGATCATCAGGCTAAGACCAGCTAAACTTTTTTTCACAGACATCTTTTGACAGTTTGAGATTACATTTCTGACAGTATGACACAGCCCAAGAATAGCGAACACAAACTCAGCATTGAAACAGCGCAAAGTCGCCCCGAATTGCGCAAGCTTTTGCGCAAAAAACGCCTTGATATGACGGCAGATCAAAAACTGACGCTGGATACTGAGATCGGAAGGCAATTACTTGCATGGTGCAGGCAAAACAAGCCAGCCAGTGTCGGGGTATATTGGCCGATACAGGCCGAACCGGATTTGCGCTCCCAATATCAGGAATTGCAAGAGAGCGGTGTCGAATTGGCCTTGCCATTTGTGACAAGTAAGGGCAAGGCATTGAGTTTTTTGTCCTGGAAAGCAGGAGATGCCATGGCGGTCGATAGCTATGGTATTGCCATCCCCGCACATGGCAGGCTGGTCAACCAGCCTAAGGTGTTGATCATCCCTTGCCTGGGCTGGAATCAGGCAGGCTACCGCCTGGGCTATGGTGGCGGTTTTTATGACCGCACTCTGGCAGTTAGCCCACGCCCCCTGGCTATAGGTGTTGCCTACACCTGCACGCAGGCAGAATTTACCTCAGAGCCGCATGATATTGCGATGGATTTCATCATCACTGCTTGAGGTTTGTCTTTACTTGTCACACCAGGTCTGCCACATAGCGCGGTAAGCTGCTTCCAGCTTGCGGCAAAAACCGGTTTCATCCATGAGCTTGCTGTTTTGCATCTGGCTCCGCTGGTTCAGGCGCAGGGTGTTCAGATAGTCTGGTTTAGATGCCAGGCTGACGACTTTTTCTACATACTCCTCTTCTGTGCGGGCTATCCATTCAGGCCGTCCCAGGCCTTCCAGTATGCTGCTGCCTATGCCACCAACACCGGGGCGGCCCAGCAGGGTCACAAAGGGTACGCCCATATACAGGGTTTCAAACAGGGTCGTGCCAGAATTATGCGGGAAGCAATCCAGGCCTATATCTATGCCCCTGAGTACGTCCCATGGCGGGCTATGTACACCTATCTGCAGGCGATCTTTGCTTATGCCCAGCGCCGCAAATTTGTCTTCAAAGGCTGTGCGCATGGCAGCATCACTGAAATTGCTGCTGTCTATCACCAGCCTGGCATTGTCAATTCGCTGCAATATCTTTGCCCATGTCCGTATCACTTTGAGATTGATGCGCACCGCGCGGCTTAGTGTGCCCAGCGTGATATAGCCATTTTTCAGGGCAGGCAGGGTAGAGACTGCACCCATGCCATCCTTGGGCCGGTAGGCAAATACGGGGCTGTCTACGCGCCAGACTTTTTCAGCAAACAGAGCTTCTGTGCGGTGCGGGGCAGTGGATGAATCTGCCAGAAAGTAATCTATCGCCTGCAAACCTGTAGTGTAGCCATAACCCAGCCAGGACAAGGATACCGGCGCTGGTTTGCGGGCAAATACGCGCAGGCGGTTATTGCCAGTGTGCCCGGCCAGGTCTATCAGGATATCTATGCCGTCGGCCCGGATTTTGTCGGCCAGTGCATCATCACTTAAATGTGAAGTCAGTATCCAGTGATCGACATAGCCGCGATAGCGTGCTGATACAGCATCTTCCGTCAGGAGCTCAGAATAGGCATAAATCTCGAATTTGCTCTTGTCGTGGTGAGCGAGCAGCGGTTCAAGAAAATATTGTACCGGATGCTGGCGCAAATCAGGTGAGACATAGCCTATTTTCAGGCGACGTTCAGCTATCTTGCTATTTGTATGAGGGCGCTGCAATTGATACAGTTGTGCAGCGAAGCGTTGTTCATATTCACGGTAGGCAGCAAAAACTTCTTCTGCACTCAGGTCAGGGTGATAGTTCAGGGCGAATAGTAAATTGCCATAGGCTTCAGAAAAATCCGGGCGATATTCCAGTGCAAGCCGATAAGCATCTACCGCTTCGGGGATCCTGCCCTGATCGTCAAACAAGGCACCCAGGCTGTTATACACATCGGCAAAATCTGGCTTGATCTTGATAGCGTGTTGAAAGCACTGGTGCGCCGCTGTGAACCGGCTAAACAACATATGCAACTTGCCATAGTCATGCAGTGCAGTGAAGGAATCGGGATTGAGTTTGAGTGCCTGTTTATAACTAACCTCAGCTTCCGAATAGCGTTTTTGTTCAGACAGCAAACGCCCCAGATTGCCATAATGATCTGCATTGCCAGGTTCAAGGGCGAGCGCTTTGCGGTAATTTGCTTCTGCCTGCGCGACCTGTCCCGTACTGCTGTAAATATGGGCAAGATTGCTCAAGGCGATACTGAAGCAAGGATTGCATTCGAGGCTGCGCTGATAGCTGGCTTGCGCCTCTTTTAATTTACCCTGCTCCTGCAAAATTACGCCAAGATTGGCATGTGCCTCAGTAAAGCCTGGCTTGAGTTGCACTGCCTGTTGATAATGTTGAAGCGCATCTTCAATCAGGCCTTGCTCCTTGAGTACTACCGCCAGATTGTAATGATGAACCGGCTCTGCTGGTGCCTGGCTGATCATTTGCCTGTAAATGTTTGCCGCATCAGCAAAACGCCTTTGCTGCATATACAGATTCAGCAAGCTGTCACGCGCAGTTACATTATCCGGTTGGCGCTGGTAGAGGTTTCTGAGCAAGGTTTCAGCATCAGCCTGCCTGCCTTGTTGCTGGTACAGGTTGACCAGGAAAAAATCAGCATTGACCAATTCAGGTTGTGCGGCAATCGCTTTTTGGAAACAGGATTCTGCCTCTGTCATATTGCCCTGGCTGGCGAGTATCATACCCAGATTGCAATAGGCATAGTAATGCTGAGTGTCCAGTTTCAGTAATTCTTCATAGTGATGGATGGCACCATTAAAATGGTCGCGCTGCTGGAAAAGTATCCCAAGATTGAAATGCGCATGTGTCATTTGCGGATTGATTTCCAGCACACGCAGATAGGCCTGCTCCGCCTCTGGATTTTTCCCCAGGAGTGATAGACTCACTGCAAGATTGAAGTGGGCGATGGTATTGGCAGGCTCTAGCGCGATGACGTGCTGGTAGCATTGTATGGCTTCCGCAGGGCGTGACTGTCCATCCAGAGTCAGACCCAGGTTGATCCAGGTTTCCAGCGATTCTGGCCTGGCCTTTAAGACCAGGCGGTAAACTGCTTCGGCTTCTGGCAAAAACATTTTTTCATACAATTTGTCGGCCAGGATATTGGCGGGAAAATTTTCTGCCGGGTCCAGTTCCAGCTTTTGATAGGCGACGGCCAGGGCATGCTGGTCGCCTTCGACCATTACGGTTGTTGTTAATGCAGCAGCGGCTTGTTCGGGCTCAGGTGTTGGCTCAGGAGCGGGCACTGCAGTTGCCGGACTCTGCTGATCAGCAGCCTTGCTGTCATGATCTTGTTGGGAAGTTTCTGTTGACTTTGAAAAAGTGTTTTTAAGCCATTTCAACATGGGAGCTGGTCATTTGGTTGGTGTCAATTCCAAGTATTTTAACCAGTTATCCCTTATCTTTGGCTGCATTTTTCCTGACTCTGACACATCAGCGAATAATATCCGGGTTCAGCACTTCTTCATCTACCCTCGGTGTCTGTCCACGCAACACAGAGTTGCCGCTATACAGGATGCGCTGGTCTATCTTTGCTGGCTGGCACCAGTGTTCTTCCTGCATTTCCTGGTTCAAGCCATACACAGACAAGGCATTGGCATACACTACTTTGTGGATGACTTCGGCGGAGATGCCGCGGCTTGCCATCAGGCGGGCAGACTTGGGCACAGCCAGCGGGTCAGACACGCCCCAGTCACAGGCAGAGTTGACGATGATGCGCTCAGGGCCATACTGCTTGACGATGTCAGCCAGTCTTTCATTACCCATCTTGGTCGATGGATAAATCGTAAAGGCACACCAGTAGCCGCGGTCCAGTACCTCTTGTACGGTTTCTTCATTGTTGTGGTCAATCACGCAGCGTGCCGGATCAAAGCCGCATTCTTCCAACACATCCATCGTGCGTGTAGTACCACGTTTCTTATCGCGATGCGGTGTATGTATCATGATGGGCAATTCAAATTCTATCGCCATCGCAATTTGCGCACGCAGAGCCTTGTCTTCAAGTTCGGTCTGCTCGTCGTAACCAATTTCACCCAAAGCTACCACGCCCTCTTTGCCCAGGTAACGCGGCATGATATCCAGCACGGCTTCTGCCAATGCCGGGTTATTTGCTTCTTTTGGGTTAAGGCCTATCGCACAATAATGGCGTATGCCAAACTGCCCGGCGCGAAAGCGCTCGAAACCGGTGATGGTGGAAAAATAATCGATGAAACTACCTACATTGGTACGCAACTGACCCAGCCAGAATGCCGGTTCGATGACAGCAACGATGCCAGCCCTGGCCATGGCTTCATAATCATCGGTAGTGCGGGCGATCATATGTGCATGCGGATCTATCATCATGCCATTGCCGCCGCTGGGCAATTGCCGGAATGCAGTCTGGCCCTGTTGCAGTTGCCCGGCCTGGGCAAGCAGGTTTTGCAACATCTGCGGCGTGATCGTGCCATTGCAGCAGGGGCAGGTCACTGCACGGTCAGAAAACATTTCATCCACTATGGTGCTGTCAGCGATGAAGTTGCCTGGGTATGTGTCTGGGGATTTTCCATTCTCGTTCATTTGCCTGCTCCTGAGTTTGCATCTTCAAACATGATTTTCAAAGCGATGTCCTTGATATCTGCTGCGTGGACTTCATTCACGCCATCCTCCGCCCTTGCCTGGTCAAGTATCAGCAAAGGTCCATCGGCCACATCATCCACCGGCCTGCCATGCGAACCCTTGACCAGGCTGGCATCCAGGCCGATCACATTCATCAAGCTGCGGAAACCCAGCAGACGTTTGCCAAGACGCCATGCCACGGCCAGCTTGGGGAAGCGGATATTTTTATCAACAAACAACTCAGCCGGGTCATAGCCGGGTTTGCGGTGGATTTCTACCGTGCGTGCAAAATCGGGCGCGAGTCCATCATCTTGCCAGTAATAGTAAGTGAACCACGAGCGCTTGTCCGCCATGACCACCAGTTCACCAGAGCGCGGGTGATCCAGCCCTATCTGTGCCCGCTCACTGCCAGCCCAGATTGCTTCTACGCCAGCGACATTGCTCAGCAACCTGCGTACCGGTGCGATCAGTTCCGGTCTGGAGATATACACGTGGGCAAACTGATGATCAGCCACTGCATAAGCACTGGAAGCGATGGGGTCCAGCAATTCAGCACCATCTTCTTCACGCACCACCAGGTAGCCTGCTTCACGCAAGATGCGGTTCAGGTGCACTGGCCGGTCAACGGCAGTAATGCCATATTCAGACAAGACCATGACACGGCGGCCCGCCTGTTGTGCATGGTCGATGAGATCACCAGCTACTTCATCTATATCGCGCAAGGATTGCTGTACTGCCGGATTAGTCAGGTCTGGTCCATGCCTTTGCAAGTCATAGTCAAGGTGTGGCAGGTATACCATGGTCAGAGTAGGATTTTTTTCCGTGATCGCCAGCTTGGCGGCATCGGCTATCCAGCGGCTGGATTTAATGGTGGTGGCTGGTCCCCAGAATTGGAACAAGGGGAAAGCCCCGAGTTTTTGTGTCAGTTCTGCGCGCCAGTCTGGTGGTGTCGTATAGCAGTCAGGCAGTTTGCGGCCATCTGCCTTGTAGATAGGGCGGGGAGTAATGCCGTAATCATGGCTGGATGCCATGTTGTACCACCAGCACAAATTCGCGCAGGTGAACTTGGGGTCACGCGCCTTGCCCGCCTCCCAGATTTTTTCTCCGGACACGAGCTTATTGGATTGTCGCCAGAACCAGATCTCTGCCAGGTCGCGGAACAGCCAGCCATTGCCGACAATGCCATGTTGCTGAGGTGACAGCCCCGTCATGATGGTGGCTTGTACGGTGCAGGTGACGGCCGGTGTCACGGTTTGCAGAGGCAGTAATTTCCCCTGCTCAATAAAGGCTTTGAGCCTGGGGGTATATGCCCCTATCAGGCGTGGCGTCAGTCCAACTATATTCAATATCAACAAGGCTTGCATGGAGCTGTCTTTTGTCATTCGCTAAAGTGAAAAACATGGTTTGCGCAAAAGGCGCATATGGGGAGCGGGATTAGCTTGTTGCCTGATTATCATCTTAACCTGCAGTTAATTGCAACCACAGTTTGATGAATAAATGTTTCTTTTTAATTAATTTCGCTGAGAATGGGCATTTAAACATTTGTTTCAAAATAAGCATTGATTAATTTGCAATAATGTCTCAATATTTGCGTGCGTATTGTTCAATTAAATCCGTGACATCTGCTCTTGGGAAATGGCTAAGGCCTGCTTTCAATTTCACGATGCAAGCCCAGGTATCCCCCGATCAACTCAATTGATCCATACACCCAGGAGACACGATGAGTTACCTCAGCCTTCCCCGTCTCGTATTTGCCGGACAGTTTCAAGCCGACGTATCGACGATCAATAATGATCCTGAGCATTTCGATACAGCGCGTTTTCGCTCCAATTACCAGATGCCGGACCCAGGTGCCACAAACGGCTGGTGGAATCCGAATGGCACAGGATCATGGCGTACCAATGTTGTGTACCGGGATGGCAGTACTTGCAGCTACCCCAGTCTCGATCCCATCAGAACGGCATGCACATTGCTTTCAATGGTGAACCAGACAAACTGGGGCAGATAGTGGGCCTGATGTTTTCGCTGGGCCTGGCAGCACAGCAATTGATGGAAGCGCCGTCTGGTCTGAATGATGGTACGACGGCTGGCCCCAGCTTCCAGTTACCTTTCCCGGGCTAGGAAGGCAACACATGCTCCCCCAAAAACCAGGTTTGTTGTTTGGGGGATTTGTAAATTTGCAAATAAATGCATATCAGTTTTATAATCATTTCCAGCAAGGCGTATGCAGGCTCGACAGCAAACTGGAAATGGATATCCACGGAGAGGACTTATCGTGAAATTGGCTGAACTCAACAGCTTGCCGGATCTGGAGGTGACAGCACCGGCAGCCTTGCGCGGTACCTGGCAACAGCAACAAGTGCGCGTCGATTATTCTTTTCCCGTAGTATCCACCCGAGATGCCTTTGATATTGCCAATCCCGATTTTCGTGCGGTTGTCACTGTGCGTGAACCGCAGCGCCGCCATCGCCTTGCCATTTTCCTGGATGAAGGTGTCGCCAGGGCCATGCCCGGTCTTGCCGAACAAATCCGGACTTACATACGCTTCCATCATGAAGCCATGGAATTGATAGGCGACATCTTCATGATGCCCGGTGGTGAAGCCTGCAAGAATGATCCTGCCCTGGTGGAAAGATTGTTGCAGGCGCTGTCAGACAGAGCTATAGACCGGCATTCCTACGCCATCGCCATTGGTGGCGGGGCCGTGCTGGATGCGGTCGGTTATGCGTCCGCGATTTTCCACCGCGGGGTGCGGCATATACGTTTTCCGACCACGGTGCTGGCGCAGGATGACAGCGGTGTTGGTGTCAAGAATGCTGTCAACTGGCAAGGTCAGAAAAATCTTATAGGCACGTTTGCACCGCCCTGGGCCGTTATCAATGATGCTGCTTTCATTGATATCCTGCCTGTACGTGAAAAACGGGCAGGGCTGGCAGAAGCCGTCAAGGTGGCCCTGATACGTGACCATGCTTTCTTTCTCTTGATGGAAAAACAGTTGCCCGCATTGGCAGCATTTGACAGTGCAGTATTGAGCAAGGTCATCGCTCGTTCCGCGAGTCTGCACATGCACCAGATCGCACATGGCGGTGACCCTTTTGAAAGCGGTTCCGCCCGGCCACTCGATTATGGCCACTGGGTTGCCCACAAACTTGAACGCCTGACTGCACATGCTTTATCGCACGGTGAGGCGGTGGCGATAGGCCTGGCGCTGGATGCGCGTTATTCCTGTCTTGCGGGTTTATTGCCAGCCGGTGAAGATGCCCGCATCCATCACTTGCTGACGCAACTGGGTTTTGATTTATGGCATCCGCAATTACTGGCGCAAGATGCACAAAGTGAATTGCTGGTGCTACAGGGTTTGAAAGAATTCCGCGAGCATCTGGGCGGAGAGTTGACCATCACGCTGCTGGCTGCCATAGGCAGTGGCGTAGAGGTACATGAAATGGATGCAGAACTGGTGCGCGCAGCGATAGGCTGGCTGCAAAATCTGCATGTAAATTCGACCGAAGATTTACAGCCTGCCATGGCTGACTGAGACTGACATGCAATTATCCCTGCCACCGCAAAACGTGCATTTGACTTACTGCACGAATATACATGCGGGCGAAAGTTGGGATGAAGTAGTCGCCAGCCTGGATGAAACTATACCGGTGCTCAGGAAAAAATTGGAACTGCTGGATGGTCAGGCTTTTGGCATAGGTTTACGCCTGTCTGCCATTGCTGCCGATAGTCTGGCCAGGCCCGCAGTCCTGCAAGAGTTCAAGGCGCAATTGCAAAGGCTGGATGCCTATGTATTCACCATCAATGCTTTTCCCTATGGACCATTTCATACAGTCAGAGTGAAAGAACAAGTCTATCTACCTGACTGGCGCGATGTAGAACGCTTACGTTATACCAGGCAATGCGCATTGATTTTGAGCCAGCTCTTGCCTGAAGGTATGGAAGGCAGTATTTCCACTGTCCCCGGTGCATTCAAATCTGAAACGCAAACCGCAGACGCACAACATCAAATTGTCAGCCAGCTCATAGAGGCTGTTGCCATGCTGGCCCAACTGGAACAGCAAAGCGAGAAGTGCATTGCCCTGGCACTGGAACCAGAACCCTGCTGCTTTCTGGAAACCATGGCTGAGACCACGGCCTTTTTTTGCGGCCAGTTGTGGGCGCAGGACAGCATAAGCAGGCTGGCAGAATTATGCACCTGTACAGAAGCACAAGCCGCCCGCTTGATGCGCCGTCATCTGGGGGTTTGTTATGACGTTTGCCATGCTGCCGTTGAATTTGAAGACCCCGTCAGTGCCATGCAAACTTTGACCGATCTGGGCATACGCATACCCAAGATACAGTTGTCCTGCGCCTTGCGCATCCCTGTCATGCATGCTGGCATGTTGAATGAACTACGGCGTTTTGATGACGGCGTGTATCTGCACCAGGTCGTGGTCCAGAATCAGGATAGCTTGCAGCGCTATACCGACCTGCCTGCTGCGCTGGCTGCTTATCAGGCAGGGGAGGCTGATGGTGAATGGCGTGTGCATTGTCATGTACCTATATTCTGGGACAGTGAAGAGCAACTGAGTTCAAAACTGGGTTCAACCAGGACTGATTTGCTGGCCACTCTGCAAGCCTTGCGCAGGCAAGATCTTTCCAGTCATCTTGAAGTCGAAACCTATACCTGGGATGTCTTGCCAGCTCATTTGAAGACTGAATCCAAAGCCCACGCAATTGCGCGTGAGCTGAGCTTTATCATGAAAGAACTGCTGACATGAATACTTTAGTGATGAATAACAGCCGCATGGGTATATATTTGCGGCTGGGCCGGGTATCCAACCTGCCTACGGTATGGACCAATGTGCTGGCAGGTGCCATCGTTGCTGGCAGCATTACTGGCCGCCCCTTGTCCCTCATGCATACCTTATTGGTCATGCTGGCGATATCTTTTTTTATTGCGCGGGCATGTATCTGAATGATGCCTTTGACCGCGAAATCGATGCCCGTGAAAGACCGGGGCGACCCATTCCCTCAGGCCAGATCAGCGCCAGGGCAGTGTTTGCCATCGGCTTTTTCTTGCAGGTTGCGGGCATCGCCATACTCAGTTACTACGGCACCTGGGCGATCGTTTGCGGTTGTGCACTGGCAGCCACCATCTTGCTCTACAACACCTGGCACAAGGGCAATCCGCTGAGTCCGCTGATCATGGGCTTGTGTCGTGCACTGGTGTATTTTGCAGCGGCGGCCAGTGCCATGGTCATCACTGGCAATGTGGCCGATGATAATTTGCTCAATGCTGGCAGCAGTCTGCCTCTGACAAGTACCGTGCTGGTGAATACCACGGTGGTGCTGGCAGCACTGGCGATCTGGGCGCATGTAGTGGGCCTGACTTATGCTGCAAAACAAGAGAGCCTGAACCGCCTGGGCAGCCTGTGGCCCTTGCTGATACTGGCTTTGCCTGTACTTTTATATGGCAGCAGATCTGTCACCAGTTGGGCTGATGGTGGTCTGGCTTTATTGATGTTGCTGGCTTTGATCATGGCTGACATCATTGCCGTGCGCCTATTGATTACACGTCATATAGCAGGTGCGGTACCCAAGGCTGTGGCGCAATTGATTGCTGCAACTTCCTTGCTCGATGCACTGGTGATTGCCATCGCCGGTGGTGGTGTCGCTGCCGTGGCGTTTTGCCTGTGTGCCTTTGTCATGACCAGGGTTTTGCAACGTGTCATTCCAGGAACCTGATCCATAATTTGAAGGCGGCCATCATGAGACATCCATCGTTAGAAGAAATGCAGGCACTTACTCCCACCGCCTCAGCCCTGTCGCAACTCGATATCTGGATAGCGGCCCGCAGCACGCCAGAAGCCTTGCTCTGGTTTCGCTTGCAATGCCAGCAAATCAGCACGGCTAAACAGGAGCGCGATGTCTATCGTGCCATGGGCATGGCTTCGCGCAAACTGGGCAAGCTTGATTTGAATTTGAGCGGCGATGAACTGGTGGCTGCAAATTCACTGCGTCCCGGTTTTGATCCTTCTGGCTGGAGCGTCGATATTGCCGCCAGGGTGGCTTTCATACTCGCCAGCTATGCCGGTGATGAAGCGCAATTTGCCAGCCAGCTTGACAGTATCTCTGACAGTGCTGAAATCAATGAACTGATTGCCCTGTATTCCGGCTTTCCCTTGTATCCCGCAGCCAGTGCAATAGAACATCGTGCCCGTGAAGCCATACGTTCCAGCATGCGGCCCATTTTTGAAGCCATGGCGCATCGCAATCCTTATCCCATGCAGGCATTTGATGAAGCCGCCTGGAATCAGATGGTCGTCAAATGTTTTTTTCTCGACAGTCCCTTGTGGCCAGTGCAAGGCCTGGAGCAAAGGAATAATCCTGCCCTGGCAAGTATCCTTATCGACCTGGCACATGAACGCTGGGCTGCGGGACGCGCCATCAGCCCTGAGTTGTGGCGTTGCGTGACACCGCAACTTGATGCTGTAGGCGAGGCTGAATTGTTGCGCGTGCTGGAGCAAGGCAGTATGGCAGAAAAGCTGGCTATTGCCAAAAGCCTGCCAGCGCGTGACGGTAAAATCCGTAAGCTGTGCCAGCAACAGAATCTGATAACAGCAGCGAAAGACTTGAGCTGGCAAGAGCTGTTGCAAGAGTCGCAGCAAGTGCCACATTGATACACAAAGGAGAATCAATATGTTTGAAAAAAACACAGAACACCAACAATGGTTGGAAGACAGCATCGCCAATCTGGATGCCGCCGCAGGCACTATTCATGTGCAGCGTGGTGAAGATTTATACCTGAGTGCTGCCTTGCGGATACCAGAACCAGTGCTTGCCATCGTCGCCCATGTCAGCCATGGCAAGGGCATGGCGGGAGCGGCGCAGTTGAGCAAGGCACCAGTGCAAACCTGTAATCTGCAAGACGATAAAAGTGGCAATATACGCCCAGGTGCCAAAGCAGTTGGTGCCCAGGCGGCAATCGCTATTCCCTTGCTCAGCAAAGCAGGTGATGTGATGGCGGTGGTTGGTTTTGCCTGGCAAAAAGAAGGCGACCCGGCGGAGTGGGTGGCGCAAGCACCATTCCCGGATAAACTGGCTGAACTGAGTGCGCGTTTGCAGGTGGCCTAGTTTTTGGGCAAGATCAGTTTACGCACGTAGCCTTCCAGTGCCACGGTTTTTCCATCTGCATTTGCAATGGGGCGACCGGGCAGGCCCATGCCTTCGCTGATGAATACGGTATCGCCTGCCACGCATAAGTTGGATGGCGTATCCAGATGTCTGGCCAGGCAAGTCACTGTCCGCTTGTCCAGATCAAAGCAAAGCAGGCGGCCAGAATAGCGTTTGAAGCCGCCATGCCAGGCGGTTTGGGGTACGTGATCTACTGGCATGGGTTCTAAAAAATCATCGCATAATTCCAGCACCAGCAATTGCCCTTGTTCAGTAAAAGCCATGCCGGTGGTAAGCGTCAGGCCTGTTATTACTGCGCTGACTTCACCCGTATCAAGATCCAGCCTGACAATTTTGCTGACACCTTTTTCAAAGTTGATGCCCATCTTGTCAGCATCACCCTGCAACTCGCCTGAGAACAGGGAAATCAATACTGGCTGGCTGCCACCAGTTTGTTGCCAACTGTGGTCAAGAATCACGGTGACCGGCACTGCATGCTGACCACCAGATAAATCCGGCAGCACGCCGACTATCGCTTCGGGCTGGCCGTCAATAAATTCTATGGCCTGATTGGTATCCGGTTTTACCGTCAGCCAGCTTTGCCTTTGCGGGTGATAACACAATGCATTCAGATTGCCACGGCTGTGGATAAAGGGCAGCGGCGGCAAGCTAGTCAAATCGAGGATGCGCGAACCGGCGACATAGTCAGTTTGACTCAGCAGCCAGCGACCACCACCATAAGCAATATCCGCCAGGCCAAATATTTCATCCCTGCACATGCGTGTCTGCATATTCATGGAGCGAAAACCATCAGCGAGTACTTCCCGTTTCACATACTCAGCTTCTGCATCCTGTTTGAACTGCAATAGACGACCAGAAAAAACTTGTTCAGCATCGCCGCTGCCTGCTTCGACCAGCAACAGGCTGCCATCCTGTTTCAGCTTGATGCCACGCGGATTATTCAGGCTGCGCAAGATAATGCGGGATACGCAGCGTTGCTGGATCATGAGCTGCGGTAGAGCGATGGGGGGCGGGTTTGCCATGTAATGAATTTGAATGGTACTTGTCAATGCAGGACAGTGTTTCACAAAAGACAATTATGGTCAATGTGATATGTGCCTTGCGTATTATGACCAGGACCGGCGAAAAGCCAGCCGCGTCCATGTCACCCCGCTTTGCTGGTTCAGTTTTTGTACGGATGCGGTCTGTACATTCAAGATGGGTAACAGGTTTTGCGTGGCGGCCAGTTCTATGGTTTCTTCTACGCTGACATCAAACATCCGTCGCCCGGCAGGGACAGGGCCGTGACGTAGCGACAGTATCAGTGTCGCAGATGCATTCATCAATTCTGCCAGCCTTGGCATGGCACGTTGGCGTTGTGCTGCATCAAGATGCATCCACACGGCGCTCAGCATGATGAGGTCGAAAGTCTGATTCATGGCACACAGTCTCGACAAATCAGGCAGGCTGTCATCCAGCCAGATGATGCCTTGCGCATCATGTAAAGCGATGCCTGGCAAGCGCAACTCCTGCATTGGTTCTACCGCGACTACGCTATGTCCCATGGCAGCAAACGCCGCTGCATCCTTACCTATGCCTGAGCCGATATCAAGTACCTGACTTGGTGCTGTAGGTAACAAGTGCAAGACCATGGCATGGTGTTCTTCAAAGGAAATTTCCTGCCACTGCTTCACCAGATAAGCAGCCGTTTCGGCATAGCCTTCGGTGCCACTGATTTTATTCACATGCATGTTCTGATTACCGTGTTTTGCCGGAAATGAAGATTGTAAATCATTGCCCCGAATATCTTTACTTAAAAAAAGGATAATAACATTGACTTTTCGATAATTGAAAATATACTAAGTAAGCTTGCTATATTGATAGCAGGCAGGTTTCCAGAATTTCATAGACACCCACCCAGTTTCATAACCCAGACTCACCTCAAGGAGTAATTTTATGACTACCAGTAAAGAATCGTATGGCGGTTTTATTCCCCTGTATGCAGTGGCAATGAGCGATGCAATTGCCAGTGGCGACGCAGCAAAAATGAGCGCTGCACGTGATGCTGCTTTCAGCCACCTGGCGGCTGCAGCCGATGTTGCCCGTCTTTTGCCTGAGCTGGAAAGCGCGATCAAAAGCAAGGGCGGTATTATCCGCCCCTTGTATGCCGTCACCATACAAGATGCCGTCGCCCGTGGCGATCAGGTTGAAATTGCCCGTATCAAATCCGAACTGGCTTCCTACGGCAATCTGCTCGGAGGAGTCAGCAATACTGCCGCCGCATTTCACCCTGTCACACCTTATGGCGTCGCGATTCAGGACGCGCAGGCGCGTGGTGATCAGGCCGAAGTCGATCGTCTGAAAGAACTCGCCCAAAGCTTGCTGGCACAACTCAACGCCGGTAAATAAGCAGCCGCCTCTTTATCCCGGATGCCAGCTTGCTGGCATTTGCCACCGGAGCCAAGTATGGAACAAACTCTCGTGTCTCAACCATCCCAACCCGCCAGGGCGCGTACGCTGTCCGACCTTAACGGCCATACCCCTGTGCACGTAGTGTGGGAAATTACTCTTGCCTGTAATTTGAAATGCAGTCACTGCGGTTCACGTGCAGGCAAGCGCAGGGTGGGCGAACTCTCTACCGAAGAAGCATTTTCCGTGATTGATCAACTGGCCGCCCTGGGTACGCGTGAAATCACCTTGATAGGTGGCGAGGCCTTCTTGCGCAAGGACTGGCTGCAAATGGTGGAACGTATCGCCGGACATGGTATACGGGTAGGCATGCAAACCGGTGCCCGCAACCTTAATACCGCCAGGCTGGAAGCAGGCAAGCAGGCAGGTT
Organism: Burkholderiales bacterium; assembly: GCA_016200895.1. GTDB lineage: Bacteria > Pseudomonadota > Gammaproteobacteria > Burkholderiales > Burkholderiaceae_D > Undibacterium. Next base: position 91,661 of record JACQDX010000063.1, on the reverse strand, counting down.
TATTTGGCATAGGCGTCTCCATCGATGGCATGAAGGATTATCACGACAAGGTGCGTGGTGTCGTAGGCTCCTGGAATGATGCCCTGCGTGCCATGGAAACCGCCAAATCCCTGGGCCTGGGTGTCAGCTGTAATACCCAGATAGGCGCAGAGACCATAGATCAGTTGGAGCCGCTGTTCAACCGCATCATCGAAGCAGGTGCAACCCACTGGCAATTGCAAATCACAGTTGCCATGGGTAATGCGGTAGAGAATGATCACCTCTTGTTGCAGCCGCATCGCGTGCTGGAACTCATGCCCTTGCTGAACCGTCTTTACCATGAAGGCCAGCAACGCGGCCTGTTACTGACCTTTGGCAACAACCTCGGTTACTTCGGCCCATTCGAGCATCACTGGCGTGGCCTGGGAGATGAAACCCTGCACTGGACAGGTTGCGCTGCCGGTCAGAATGTCATCGGCCTGGAGGCGGACGGCACCATCAAGGGCTGCCCATCACTGGCGACGGAAACCTATGGCGGCGGCAATGTCCGTGACACTGCCGTGGCAGAGTTGTGGAACACGTCTGAAGCCTTGCATTTTGGCCGCATGCGCAATATTGATTCGCTGTGGGGCCATTGCCGCACCTGCTATTACGCTGATGTCTGTCGTGGTGGTTGTACCTGGACTTCAGATTCCTTGTTCGGCAAGCCTGGCAATAATCCTTATTGCCACTACCGCGCACTGAAGCTGGAAAAACGCGGCATACATGAAAAAATCCGCAAAGTGGCACCAGCGCCTGACAAGCCTTTTGCTATCGGCAGATTTGAATTGTATGAAGAAGCGATTCCAGGAATGCAGGTATTGCCCGAAGAACCAGCACCAGCACCACGCGAGGCAGAACGCACCAGCAGTGCTCCCTTGCCCGAACTGGCGCTGTGCCGCAGCTGCAATGAATACATCTGGCCAGATGAAACCGAGTGCCCGCATTGCCATGCCAATGTCGCTGCAGCAGCACAAAAATATGCCATTGAAGAAGCCAGACGGCAAGCCGTCATGACAGAACTCAAGAGCGTACTCGATCGTCTGCAAGTGCTGACCAGTACTGCCTGACGATCAAAACCCGGCTTTTGCTTTTTGTTGCCGGGATAGTTTTGGTGTTGAAGTATGTTCCTTAATCCGCATGGCAGTTAACTGTCCGCATTGATTGCGTATTAGCTGCCAGCATCACTTGAAGGAGTAGATATGGTTTCCCCAACTCACGCAGCACCCATGGCCGCCTTGTATGGTGTGCCCATGCATGAAGCAATCGCCAGTGGCGATGTCAGCAAAATGTCTGCCATCCGCGATCAGGCACTGGACTATCTGGCTGCCGCATCAGAAATAGAGCGCCTCTTGCCATCACTGGAAACAGCCATGAAAGCCAGGGGCTTGCCACCGCAGGCTTTGTATGGTGTGTCTATACAAGATGCAGTGACACGTGGTGACCAGGCTGAAATTTCACGTTTGAAAGCGCAAGTGGCTTATTACAGTCGCTTGTTTTAATAATTTCGTAGGTTGGATCGGGCCTCGCTAGGCTACGCTTCATCAGCCTAGCGGGGCCCGGCCCAACCTACGAGCCCGGCCCAACCTACGAGCCCGGCCCAACCTACGAGCCCGGCCCAAACTACTAACTCAATCAACCCACCACCTTCTCCTGCGGCGTCACAATCAACACCGAAGGTACCGCGTCGGGATTATATAAGCGCAAATAAAAGTGTCCTATCCCCGCCGTCCCCAGCATCAGGTTCGGCGTCTCACCCGTACCCGCCACACCGCAAGGCCAGGGCATGTCGGATTGGCCGTAATGCTGCCAGCCTTCTTGTCCTATCTTTTCAGCGATCTGCGTCAGGTCAGGACGCTTCAGATATTGACCCGCCATGATCATCAATTCAGCATTGCCGCATGCGCCATGACATAGCGAAAAATTACCGACGCCATGTACCCAGGCAGGCATCAGCGAACTGGCCGTGGTTTGTACGGCAGCATTCAATTCCTGCATGAGCATGGCATCATCCGGCATCAGGGCAACATTGCGCAGGCGTGACAAGCCTATGCCGGGTGCACCATGGCACCATGCCATGTTGTAGACGGGTGCTGCTTCAGCCTGGCTAGCATCCATGATGCGCAAGTCTGGCCAGTTATTATGCTGGGCGCTGAACAGGCTGCGTTCATAGCGCAGGCCTTCGTTAGCCCCATCCAGATAGCGCGTTTCACCTGTGGCGCGATACAGTTCCAGCAAGGCGGTGACGATGCCAGCCACACCATGTGAGTGCCCGGTCAGATGTTTTTGACCTGGCACATGCATGGTTTCCCACGACCAGCCTGTGTCGCTCTTGCTCGCATGTGCCAGCAAATAATCACCATGGGTTTGCGCCAAGGTGATGAAGTCAGGGCGCTGGTGTTCCAGCCCCAGTTTCAACATCGCAGGTATGGCACCTGCGCTGCCGCCGATGACATCAATAAATAAGGCATCGGGTGCCTGTTCTGTCAGGCTGGCCATTTCACGCAAACCACGTGCTATCAGGGCTTCGTTTTGCAATAATGTACCTATGCGCACCAGCACATAGGCGAAGCCGCTGCTGCCAGCGTAAAAACCACTGCGGGCTGCACCCTGCATTTTGTCCGATAGCGATAAAGCCTGGTTCAATGCACCTTCCAGTACGCGCTTTTGTTGTTTGTCTGCGCTGAACTGATGTAGCTCTGCCATGAACAATGCGATACCACTGGTGCCACCATACAGGTCGCCAGCAAAGGAACGATAAGCAGGTACCCAGGCTTGATTCACGGCTTCCATCGACCAGCCCAGCCAGTTGCAACGTGCACCATCCCAGACCGCATCACGGCATAAACTGCGGCCTATGCGATCAGCCACTTCGAGATAAATTTCTTTGTACGAATTAATCGCTACATTCATCGGTGCATTCATAGTTGCAAGCCTCCGTTAAATACCGGTGTTTCAAATAAATTGACTGAATTGCGGTTCAGGTAAGGTGTACGCATATCGATGCCATTGGAAGCAAAACGTTTTTGCACGGCATCGGCGCGCGCACCCACGCTTTGTGAACCCGCCAGCCAGGCATCGACCATGCCTTCTGCCACCAGCCTGCATCTGTGCATGCCAAAGCTCTCACCTGTACCTGGCTCTTCTGCCACACCTATGCCATCGGCCAGGGTCTTGCAAAACATGGGTGTGAAGGGGCGCAATTTGTTGCCAAGGGTGGCATGCAAATCCTGGATCAGCGCAGCTACCATGGAGTAATGGCGTTTGGCGATGTATAAAACAGCCGCATCAGCGCGACGGTAGGCGCTGGCGTCAACCAGCGTTTTATAACGGAAGGGCAGGGCATAACGGTTTAGTTGCGTGGTCAGGCCGTATAACAATTCAGCTGCTGCATTGGCAGGTACATTGAAGTAAAAACGGATGAGTTCATAATCATCAAACTGGTCAGACAGATTGCTGCCAAAGGCATAGTAAAAGCCTTGCTGCATATCGGCAGTGCCGGGGTAGACGCGCAAGTTCACCAGTTCACCCTCCACAGGTGCCATGCCCGGCCATTTGTTGGCGGCATATTCACCTACCACGGCAGTACGGCTGCGTTCGCCTTTTTGTATCATGACGCGGCCATCCGGGCTTTGCTGATAAATTTTCCAGCCAGGGTCCCAGCGATCTGGCGTCTGGTTGGCCTGACTCAGATTGGGTACCAGGCTTTGTGATGGCAATACAGGTTCACTTGCGGTATCGCGCACATAGTACATGCTATACAGGCTGGTATTGATTGCTGCAATCAGGGCTTGCGCAGGATTGGCCTGGCCATTCATCATGGTCACCGGGATTGACGCGCTACTGCCTAATGCATAGCTATTCTGGTTGTGGATTTGCAAGGCAGCATAGATGCTTTTTAATTCTTCGTTCATGGCTGTATTTTTCATGGATGACTCGCTCATGATTGCAACTCCCCGCCAAATCCATACAGTGCAGATGCTGCCTGGCGAGGATTGCGCAAAATATTCTGGCTCACTTGTAACAAGGTCGCCGCATGATTGCTCATGGCGGGTGCGTAGTAGAGTGACTCAAAGGCAGTCTGCACCATGCGTGCAGCACCGTATTCTATGCAGCGCAGCAGGTAGGCATAAGCCTGTGATTTATCTATGCCTGCCGTTTGCACATAGCTGCGCCAGAAGGCATGGATGGATGGATACATGCCTTCCAGGGGGTAGACTGCTTTATCAACAAAGCTGGCCGGATTGAAATCATGATACAGCGGCATGGAATAAATCCACGAGGTCAGATAGGCTTGCAGCACCGCGCCTATATCCCAGCTGGCATCGCCATAGTCAACCAGCTCCCAGTCTATGATGCGCAATGCCATTTCACCATTGGGGGCCGGATACACGACGCAATTGTCCCATTTCATATCACCATGAATAATGCTGTCGTAACGCCAGCCCTGTGCCAGTCGCGCCAGGTTTTGTTGCAGATCAGGATATTGCCTGATCAGTGCTCCTAGCTGTTGCACACCACCACTCAGGGTATTGCCAGCCTGCATACTGTTTTGATGAAAACTTAAAATCCATGGCGCCATACGCGGGAAACTGCTCAGGTCTTCTGTCTGTAAAGTTTTGCCGCGCAAGGTTTGGTGATAGCTACCCAATGCAGCTCCCAGCAACTTGCCTATCTCGGCTGGAAATGTTTTTTTGCGCGCATGAAATTCTGTCAGATTTTCACCGCCAGGCAAGAGATTGATAGTCAGGCAATGGCGTGCTGCATCATGATCAACAAAACGGGGCATGAGCCCCGCCAATGCTTCATAACCACTTTTTTGCGCCATGCGGTAACAGGCAGCTTCGCGCTGCATGGTAGAGATCGCCATGGGTTCGACTTCCTTGATCTGCTTGACGAACAGGCCAGAACCATCGCGTCGTATGATCTTGTAATTGCGATTGCGCCGGCCTGCCTCTACCACCATAAAATCACCATCGACGACTACGGCAGGTGGAATCGTGCCACGCGCCAGCAGATAGTGGGCCATATTGGAAGCGGTCAAAAACATCTCTGATACTCCTTAGATTACAGCAAGCAAAATGGTTTGCCAGCTTCTACGCCGAAACCCCAGGTGCAAAAACTTGCATCTGGGGTTTACAAAGAATGAGTCAGCCCGCGGTCGGGAATACAAACCGACCGGTTTTACAAGAGCTGATCAAACTACTCTGTACTGCTTTAGTTCATTCGCTCCCTGTTTAGCAAAATCCAGGCGCAGTGACATTGCCGCAAATGGGCATGTTATGCGTAGGAATGACCGGGCCTATCGTCATGGGCAGGCAAGTGTTACCACAAATCTGCATATGATTGGTTGGATGTACCGGACCAACTGTCATAGGCAGGCAAGTGCAACCAAGCATATGCGTAGGTGCTATCGTTTGTGTGCACACCGTGGCAGCTGTGTGGCAAACAGCGGCAGCAACGGTTGGGCAATGCGGTGGTGCCGACAACGGAGGCTGGCAACCATGCCACGCGGTATGACCACAAAATTGCGGCGCGGCGGTGCAAAAGTGAACGCCGGTCGGGCCAACTTGCTGTTGTGGTTGTTGTTGTGCCTCTAAAGTATGTGGAGGGCAAACAAAGCAATGTGTAGCAGCTGTGGGATTCATTGCCTGAGCTTGTTGCGGTGCAGCCTGCTGCGCTTCAATAGTGAACGGTGGGCAAATGAAGCAATGTGTATTGGCTGTAGGGTTCGTGGTTGGATGGATAGGGAATTGCGCCTGTTGTGCTTGTTGTGGCTGGCAACCCTGCCATGCCGTATTACCACAAAATTGCGGTCCAGCAGTGCAATGCTGGACGCCGGTTGGACCAATGACAGGTGGGCAAGGCTGCCACGCAGTATTGCCGCAAAATTGTGGTGCGGCGGTGCAATGCTGTACACCCGTTGGTCCAACGTTTGCCTGTGCTGCAAATTGTGGAGCAGGAGCAGCTGCGCCTGCAAAGTTTTGTGCCTGGGCTGGTGCTGCCAGACCACCTCCTCCAACCGCGCCACCACCGACAGCCACTCCACCATTAAATACCGGTGTCTGGGTTTGAATTATAGTAGTGTCGAACGTTATAGTGGGCTGTACACGCGTATTGGCCTGGCATTGTATGCCGCATAGCGGGTTATTGTGGGTGACGATATTGCATATCACGGGGCTGGTGACATGCTGGCAAATTGGCCCAACCAGCGTCTGTGGGAAGCACTGCGGCGGTTGCGTCACATGGCAGATGATGGGCGAGGTTTGAGGCAGGCATTGTGGTGGTTGCGTCAGATGGCAAACGATGGGAGATGTATGGGGAATACATTGCGGTGGAATTGTTATTTGATGACAAATAACAGGCGATGTTTGGGGCAGACACTGTGGCAATAAAGTATGCGGACCACAGTGGGGGATTAATGTTTGTATCGGGCAATTCGGAAATTGAGTAGTCATAGCTAACTCTCCTAAGAGTGGCACTACAATTCATGAACGAAAAAACAAAGGAACAAATTAATGGCAACACTGCATGCCTTCGATGAAACAAAGAGGCAATGTAATGCACCATTCTTCACACATTCGCATGAGAAAAAGGTCCAGACCAACGACCCTTCACATCACGAATATTTCAATTCAAGTACTTCAATTCAAGTACTTCAATTCGAGGATTTCAATTTGATTTATTGGGTGTAGCCGGGCAACCTTGCCATGCAGTGTTGCCGCATTGCGCTGGGGCCTGCGTGCAGTTCTGGACACCGGTAGGCCCACTGGCAACTGCAGCCTGAGCTGCATTCGCAGCAGCAGTGGCGGCTGCTGCTTCGGCTGCTTGCCCACTTTGTATGGGGCCGCTGAAGAAGCTGATCTTGGTATCAGCAATGCTCTTGCCTTTGCGTATCAGCTCGGCATCGGCCTTCACCCAGACATAGGCTGTTTCCAGTGGATTATTGCTGCTGGCAGATGCCGGGGCCGTGTGCAAAATCGCCTCACTGGGGATTTCATAATATTCATTCAGTACCGCATTCAGATACAAGCGCGTATAGCCCTCCAGTGCAGAATTACCCACAAAGCCATTGAGCAACACCACCTCGGGAATATTCGCCGGATCAGCAGCCAATACTTCTACAAAAAACTTGTCTTTCGCCATCACAGTTCTCCATTCGGTTGAAACTGAAACGCAGGTCAGGCATCGGGCTTTTTCAGATACCTGATTGCGGATTCAGAAAATTTTGGATAAACAATACAAACTCAATATGCAGAAGCCAGGCCCCTGCCTTGCAGCCACAACATGCGCCTTTGTTACAGCAAGATGACGCAGATAAAACAAAACCTAGGTGTTGAAACAAACCTGAACCAGCGTGCAAAAATAAGTGTGCAAAAAAACGGCGACAACAATCCACCTTGAGCTTGCTGGTCGCTGGCTCAAAAACTCAAAAGATGCTTAAGGAAGTGGATTTGCAGGCGAAAAAATTTATTGCATATACTTATTACTTTATTTGCATGTCAATCGCTTAAGGTTAATTTATTATTAATATTTGTCAAGGGTGAAATACGTAACAATTTATTACTATCTTATCTTTATGGAAACTTAATACTTGGATGAACCGAGCATGAAAAAGCCTTTTTGTCTTATTGATTTTCCATACACACCATTCTATTAATACTTTGACCTGAAGCCTGATTTAACGCTAACCCCCAGATAATTCGCTGTTGATGGTCACACTGTCAAAGCAATGAGCTATAGCAGTCACAAGGTTTAATGTTTCACTTGTGAAATGTTGTAAATATAAAAATTAAATTTCCACATTGACCTGCAAGGAGGGCATCGTGAGTAGACGTAATCGTCAGCAGTAATCGCCAGGGACTGGGAAATATTGGCATGATGCAGGCTCGCATCTGCCATCATGAAATTCAAAAGAAGCAGGACCTGGAATTGAGCGACGCATGGCGTGTACCAGCATTTGTACCGGATATTGCAAGAAGCAATAACCAACATCATGAAGCATAGCTGTGCAACAGAAGTCGTATTCTGGAGCGCCTACGAGCACACTGAAAAACAGATGCAATTGCGCATTATCGACAACGGCGAAGTGGATGACATGTGCTTGCCTGCGGACTGGCAAGGGGCTGGCCATGGTGTGCTTTCCATGCAGGCCAGAGCCACTCAATTGGGTGGCAAGCTGGATCTGGAATTTACTTCGCACGGTAGGGCCGCCAATCTGGTTTTTCCCGCATCGATGCAAATGATGCTTAACGACTAAATTGCTCTCTGGTTCACCCGTCTGGCCAATTCCTCTGCAGTTTCCTTGCGTTCGCTATATCTGTCCACTAGGTAAGGAGCGACATCGCGCGTCAGCAAGGTGAACTTCATCAACTCTTCCATGACATCAACAACGCGATCATAGTATGCAGATGGTTTCATGCGGCCTGCTTCGTCAAATTCCAGAAAAGCTTTCGCTACTGATGATTGATTCGGTATCGTGATCATGCGCATCCAGCGACCCAGTATTCGCATTTGATTGACGGCATTAAATGATTGCGAACCGCCAGAGACCTCCATCACTGCCAGTGTCTTGCCTTGTGTCGGGCGCACAGCACCGACAGACAAGGGTATCCAGTCTATCTGTGCCTTCATGATGCCCGTCATCGCGCCATGGCGTTCAGGCGAAGTCCAGACCATGCCTTCTGCCCATAGTGCCAGTTCACGCAATTCCTGTACCTTGGGATGAATGTCCGGTACTTCGTCAGGCATAGGCAAGCCGTGCGGATCAAAAATACGGGTTTCAGCACCCATGGCTTGCAGCAGACGAGCTGCTTCCAGTGTCAGCAATTTGCTGTATGAACGCTCGCGCAAGGAACCATAAAGGAGCAGGATGCGTGGCGCATGACTGGCACGTGCTGGTGCAAATAATTGTTCAGCTTCTGGTAGCCTGAACAAGTCTAGTTGCAGACTGGGCAAGTCATTTGTTGTGAACACGATTACCTTCCGCATCAATGACTTTCTCGCCATCTTCCTTGATGAATTCGGCCAGTTGTGGTGAAGGTAAAATATCCAGCACGGCTTCTGAAGGGCGGCATAGTCTGGTACCAAGAGGCGTGACTACCACAGGGCGATTCATCAGTATCGGATGGGCGACCATGAAGTTGATGAGTTCGTCATCAGTCCATTTACTATCATCCAGACCCAGTTCTTCATAAGGCGTGTCTTTTTTGCGCAAGAGTTCGCGCACCGGCATATTCATCACTGCAACCAGTTCTTGCAGTTTTTCTCTACTGGGCGGCTGCTTCAGGTATTCAATCACTTCTGGCTCGGTGCCGCTATTGCGTATCAGGGCCAGGGTATTGCGTGATGTGCCGCAATCAGGGTTGTGGTAGATGGTAATCGTCATCGTGCTATCCAGAAAAAATTAATCGTTTGCAGAGTCTTTTTGTTTCAGCGGATACAGCCAGCAAAATACCAGCGTCGCCGCAGCAGCACCCAGCAACTGTGCGATGATAAAGCCAGGCGCATCTGCTGGCCGTATGCCAGCAAAGGTGTTGGTCGCAGCCCTGGCCAGCGTCACTGCCGGGTTGGCAAAGGATGTTGAAGATGTGAACCAGTAAGCAGCAGTGATATAAGCAGCCACAGCAAACGGCGTTACTGCCGGGCGACTGCGCGAACAACCTATGATCACAGCAATCAGGCCGAAGGTCGCGATAAACTCACTCCACCATTGCGCCATGCCGGTACGTACATGCTCAGATGCAAAAAACACGGGGTCTTCAAACATGCCGTGGGCCGCTGCGACACCAGCAAAAGCACCCAGCACTTGCACCAGAATATAGGGCAGCACTTCCTTGCCTGGCATATTCCTCTGGAAAGCTTCAGAAAGCGTCACGACGGGGTTAAAATGCGCGCCCGATATCGTGCCAAACATCAAAATCAGCGCGATCAGGCCAGCGCCAGTGGCAAGCGCATTTGCCAGCAGGGCGATAGCGACATTGCCGCCCGTCAGGCGTTCAGCCATGATGCCGGAACCCACCACCACGGCCAGCAAGAGCGCAGTGCCCAGGCATTCAGAAACCAGGCGTCGTACCATGGTCATGACAGATTTGCCTTCAGATGTGCGCTTGTGTGAGTCAGTTGGTCCAGCGCGGGTACTAAGTCCGGTACTAAGTTCATAAGTTCCTCGATACAGATTGCAGCCATTTATACAGTTGCCACACACGCCTGCACGCTTACTGGCGAGCAAGGGTTACCACCGCAACAGTTCTCCGTCAAAAAGCCCAGCATCTGGTTCATCGTGTCCATGTTTGCAGAGTAAATGACAAAACGCCCGATCTGGTGCGACTGCACCAGGTCGGCATGTGATAACTCTTTTAAATGAAAAGACAGGGAAGAAGGAGGGATGCCCAGTTGTTCACTGATCTTGCTGGCCGCCAGCCCCGCAGGCCCCACCTGTACCAGTAGACGGAACAGAGCCAAACGTGATTCTTGAGCCAGGGCAGCCAGGGCTAATAATACTTTTTTGGTTTCCATCGTCTTTTCTTTGGCAATTTAAAATTAATTCTATATTTCGAGAATAATGGAAATATATTTTTTGGTAAAGAGGTTTCAGTAAGTCCTATTAAGAAAACAATTTCTGTCACACGAGCCAACACTTTATTTTCAGGTGGCAAGTGGGGTGGGCGATACATTCGCCTATTCAGGGCAGACAACTTACAATACGCGTGCGTCACGATATTGCCCGCAGGCCAGATTTCCTTTCTTATCAATCTTGAATGAATACCCTAATGCCAGTAAAGCGAACATCTATCAAGTTGGCCATGTATATGTTCATTGCGCTGGTATGCACTGTATTGATAGGGAATAGCATCTGGCAAATGTGGGAAACTCATGACACGGCGGTGCGCGTCGGTGACGTTGCTGCCGGTAATCTGGCGCAGGCGATGGCGCAGCATTCTGGTGATACGCTCAGGGCAGTTGACGCAGCCATTATTTCTGTCATGGACAGGCTGGAGCAGGATGCCAGCTATATGCAGCAGCGCGAAAAACTCACGCTATCTCTGAAGCATGAGATGGATAATCTGCACCAGTTAAAATTCATGACCGTCATAGACGGTGATGGTAAGGTCATGGCATCAAGCAGCCCGGACTTTACGCAGATCAGTGAACTGGAACGCGATAATTTTACCCACCATCAGACTCATACAGAGGGTAAATGGTATATCAGTAAATCAGCCAAGGTGATACAGGATGGCAGTTGGGTTTTTTTGATGTCGCGCCGCCTGAATCAAAAAAATGGCGATTACGCTGGCATCGTCCTGGCGCTTATCGATGTTGATTATTTGCTTAAATATTTCAACAGTATCAATCTGGGTAAAAAGGGTTCCATCGCCATGCTGGCAGATGATGGCACTCTGGTATTGCGCAGACCGCTGATTGTTGGTGCGCTGGGCAAAAAGTACATTAACAGCCCCATCTTCCGCGAACAAATTGCGGCCACCAGTTCAGGCACGTTCTCCACTGTGTCCAGAATAGACCGCATCGAACGTATTGTTGGCTATAGCCGTCTGGAGCAATTTCCGCTGATTGCCGTTGCCGCCTTGTCCAGGGAAGAGGTACTGGAAGGATGGCGCTCCAGCGCCATCGTGCAAATTATCGGTAATGCCGTGTTAATCATCATTTTGCTGATCTTTGGCGGCGTCATCGTAAGGCAGTTTGAGAGGCAATTGCAAGCGGCAGCAAAACTCGTACGGTTATCAGCAATCATAGACAGTTCTGAAGATGCCATCATAGGTGAATCGCTGGATGGCATCATCAACAGTTGGAATGCCGGCGCAGAAAAACTGTTTGGGTATCGTGCAGACGAAGTACTGGACCGGTCTTCCAGACTACTGTATTCAGATGACGATGTCATCGCCAGCTCTGCACGTTTGAGCAGCATCATCAAAGGCGAACGCATCAGCCATTTTGAAGTCACAGGCATGCGCAAAAATGGCAAAAAAATCCAGCTCTCCGTTGCCATGTCGCCAGTACATGACAGCGACCAAAATGTCATTGCCGCATCAACTATTGCACGTGATATCACTGAGCGCAAGCAAATGGATAACATGAAGGCCGCCTTCATTTCCACCGTCAGCCATGAATTGCGCACGCCGATTACGTCCATCAGGGGGGCGCTGGGTTTGCTGGAGTCCGGCACGCTGACAGAACTCTCACCCAAAGCCCTGCACCTGGTGCGCATAGCCCACGACAATAGCAAGCGCCTGACTGGCCTGGTCAATGATATTCTCGATATGGAGAAAATTACTTCTGGCCATATGCGTTTCGAAATCCAGCGCGTTGATCTTACTGCCCTGGCACTGCAGGCTATCGAGGCAAATACTGGCTATGCACAAGAACGCCAGACGTCATTCATGCTGACTGAGTGCCCCAAGTCCGCCTGGGTCATGGGCGACACTGACCGCATCATGCAAGTGTTTGCCAATCTCTTGTCGAATGCCGCCAAATATTCACCCGAACACGAGCAAATAGAAATCCGTCTCAAGTATCACGATGACATTTTCAAGATAGAAGTAGAAGACCATGGTGCCGGCATACCAGAAGAATTCCGCCCCCGCATTTTTGGCAAGTTCGCCCAGGCAGAAGAGCATGGCGAAAAGAATCTTGGTGGCGCTGGCCTGGGCTTGAATATCACCAAAAACCTGGTGGAAACCATGGGCGGTAGCATAGGCTTTGAATCTGAACCCGGCATGCGTACCGTGTTCTGGTTCACCCTGCCAGCAGCTGCACAGCGTGGCGGTGATTTGTAAGCTTATCAGACCTGAGCTTCTATTGAGATCAGTCAATGTCTTGATTCTTTCTCAGTCTGGCATCTGCGGTGAGCATACTCTCATAAAATATCCTGCACTAATCAAGGATGCGGGCATATGCTAACTATCATCAAATCACTCAGGCAGGGATGGCGGCTGTGTGTCATCAGCTGCCTGGTCCTGATCTCATTTTTATCGACGACTTCAGCCTTTGCCGCATCGGGGCGTGAACGCCTGTCACTGGACAGAGGCTGGTTATTCCATCTGGGCGATATCCCAATGCCAGACATTGTCGGCCATAGTGCTACTTATGGTAATGCCAAGGCGGGCAATGCCCAGGGTGCGGCAGGTACAAAATACAATGACAGCGATTGGCGCAAATTGAACTTGCCGCATGACTGGGCAGTGGAAGGCCCATTCGATCCCAAGGCGAATATCTCGCAAGGCTATAGGCCACGTGGCATTGCCTGGTATCGCCGTTATCTGCTGGTGGATGAAAGTGAACGTGGTCGCTACTTTGAATTGCAGTTTGACGGCATTGCCACCCATGCCAGTATCTGGGTGAATGGCAATATCGTGCTCCGCAACTGGTCTGGCTACAATGCCAGCAATATCGATATCACTCCCTACCTGCGCTATGGCGATGCCAGTAATACCATTGCCATTCGTGTCGATGCCGAGCAGATGGAAGGCTGGTGGTATGAAGGTGCAGGCGTCTACCGCCACACATGGTTACTTAAATCCGATCCTGTCCACATCGTGACTGACGGTGTGCATGCAACGCCAAAACAAATCAACGACAGGCAATGGCTAATACCGGTAGCTGTGAATCTGAACAACAGCGGCAAGCAGGCAGCCAAGGTCAAGGTCGAAGTCACGGTCTTTAGTCCCGATGATAAAGTGATTTCCAGCAAGACCCAGTCTGTCAGTGTGCCCGTGCTTGGCCAGGCTGTCGCTCAATTGCCAGTAACTATCAATCAGCCACAACGCTGGACGCTGGATAAACCGGCACTGTATCGTGTTAAAACAGTGGTGCTACAAGATGACAAGGCAATCGATGAGGTGAGCCTCAAAACCGGCTTTCGCAGCATACGCTTTGATGCCCGGCAAGGTCTTTTCCTCAATGATCAGCATGTGAAATTGCAGGGTGTATGCCTGCATCAGGATCATGCAGGTGTCGGCGTGGCCGTGCCAGATTCCATCTGGGAATATCGCCTGCGTCGCCTGAAAGAACTGGGTGTGAATGCCATACGCTTTTCCCACAATGCACCGGCCCCTGAAGTCCTGGATATGGTAGACCGCATGGGCTTTCTGGTGATGGATGAAAACCGCAATTTCAATCCTTCATCAGACTATATGAAACAACTTGAATGGATGGTGAAGCGTGATCGTCATCACCCTGGTGTCATCCTGTGGTCAGTGTTTAATGAAGAACCGGTACAGGGTACAGAAGTCGGTTATGAAATGGCACGTCGTATGACCGCGGCAGTCAAGGTGCTGGATGATACCCGCCCGGTTACTGCAGCGATGAATGGCGGCTTCTTTACCGCACTGAATGTCTCACATGCCGTCGATGTGCTGGGTGCCAATTACCAGGTGCCTGACTATGACCGCTATCACAAGGCCAATCCCAACAAACCATTCACCAGCGCAGAAGATACCTCGGCCTTCATGACACGTGGTGAATTCACGACCGATAAAAGCAAGAATATCGTTGCCAGTTATGACGACGACTTTGCCAAATGGGGCAATAGTCACCGCGACGCCTGGCAAGCCATAGACAGCCGCCCCTATGTAGCAGGCGGCTTTGTCTGGACTGGCTTTGATTACCGTGGTGAGCCAACGCCGCATGAGTGGCCCTCAGTGAGTTCAGTATTCGGCATCATGGATATGAATGGTTTTCCCAAAACTGCTTACTACATGCATCAGGTGCAGTGGATCAAGGACAGACCTTTGATCCACATCGCACCCCACTGGAACTGGCAAGGCCAGAAAGGCAAAGAAATCCGCGTCATGGTCATGGCCAATGTCGAACGTGTCAAACTGATTCTGAATGGCCGCGAGCTGGGTGAGCAGCAAGTTGATCCTTATCGCATGAATACTTTCCAGGTCGCGTATGAACCTGGCAAGCTGGAAGCATTTGGCTACAAGGGCGGCAAGGAAGTAGTACGCACCAGCGTAGAAACCACAGGCAAGGCCGTTGCATTGGAACTCTTGCCTGACCGTGCATCACTGGCAGGTGATGGCCGCGACGCCATGCCCATTACCGTGCGTGCACTGGATGCACAGGGCCGTGCCGTTCCTGTCGATAATAGCCTGATCAGTTTTGAAGTGTCCGGTGCAGGGCAGCCCATAGGTCATGGTAATGGAGATCCGAATTCGCATGAAGATGAAAAAGGCAAGACACGCAAGTTGTTTAATGGCCTGGCACAACTCATCGTGCAAAGTCATTTTGACCGCAGTGGTGAGCTGCTGATTACCGCTACAGCACCTGGGTTGACAGCAGCCAGTGTGCGCATCCCAGTGCAAAAAACTGTGGGCACTCCTTTCGTCGCAGTTAGCGATGCACCCATGCTATATCTACAAAACTGGCGTATCTCACCAGCATTTACCACGCTACCTGATCCCAATCAGACATTGGCGGACAATGATATGAATACCTGGAGCTGGGGCCAGCCTCCCATGCTGGAAGTTGATACCAAGGGGAGTGATAGCAAGGCGAATCACTTCCACCTGTTCCGCAGCAATTTTACGCTGGATCAAAAGCTGGGCAGCGGCAAAGCTCGCCTGCTTTTCTCACGCATCAATGGCAAGGCAGAGGTGTGGTTGAATGGTAAATTGCTGGGAGTCAAAACTTCTGTGAGCACAGGCGATCTCAGCGTGGACTTGCCCGCCGTCACAGGGCCAGCGCAAGTGACTGTCTTGGTGGAGGGCGAGCACGAAAAAAAAGCCGGGCTTGAAGGGAATGTTATTGCAGAGCCCAAAAAATAAGTCCGGTTTTTTCGGGGGTTCAATTCATAGATGGGAACATATTTTTTGGCAAATGAAACGTGTTCCTTGCCGACTAAAGTTTGCGCGTTGGATCAGTCTTCGCCGTCAATCTGTCAGAGATTTGGCTTAACCTCGAACTGGGTACATTAGGGATATTCAAGAGATCAGAATTGCTTTGCAGGTTTGCACCAGATGCCATGGTGACCGCTTCATAATGTGCAGCTTTTTGAATAATGACAACATCATTTTTCCCTGTCTGATTGGCGGGCAATACAACCGGTGTGCCACTTTCATGCGGTTGGACAATCAAGACATTCATACTGACATCAAATTTTTTATTGATATGATTCACCAGCGCCCGGAAAGGCACGTCGTCTGAATACAGCATCCGGCTTCCTACTTCAGGAAATTTTTGTTGTAATGCTGTGCGTAATTTTGTCGCCATTTCTGTATGTTGTGAGGTGTAATCCTTGGTGGCATGCTGCAGTAAAGAAATGATCAGGCAATTCAGGCTATCACCGTTATTTGGCACGATCGCGATATTTCTTGCCTTCATCCAGCTTTCGACTTTGGGCATCAATTTTGCCATGCGCTCGCGTTCTTCAGCGATTGCCTGCGTGGCTCTGTTGTCAGATGCTGTACCTGCCTGTGATCTGGGTGTTGGTAAAATACTGCCAGCGACCAGTTTGTTGGCGTCATTACCCGGATTGCCAAAAGCAGTTCCCTGCATCTCAGTGATTTTCTTCGCTGCTATCGTCGCCCCTTTTGCATCAAATGGGGATTTCAAAGATTCCTTAGTGCTGGCACTTTTTTCAGTTTTCTCCTGCTCTATGCCGTTGATAAAGCTTTTCTGCAAACTGGAAATGTTCTTGCTGGCTTCATTGATTTTTTCACTGATTTTAAATGAGCCTGGCACTTCCGATTTTTTTTCCAATGGAGCAGTCTTGATCAGGGCTGAGCGCTTAGCCAGTTCCTTGAGTGCCTCAACTCTCACACGATCAGAGACAGTCATATTCTTTGAAATGATTTCAAGCTCGCCTGGCTTAAGCTCGCGCAGGGTCTTTCTCTCAGGCCGCTTGATATCTGCGACAGCCGATTTTAACTTGCCAAAGGGACCTCTCTCGCTTGAGTGCCTGGCATCCATGCGCGTGATCGTGTCAGTCACCTCTTTTGCGATTTCAGCGTGAGGTGTCTTGATGCTGAATCCATCCTTGCGGTGTTCTGCATGTACCATTGCCGCACTATTGACCTGCTTGGTGACATCAATGATGTTGACGAAATGATCGAATACATGACGCCCATTGGGGCTCTCAAAATAAGCCAGGCGTTGTTCGACAGAAGACAATTTGCTGATTGCTGCTTTTTCCTTTTCCCAATCGACACCGTCAGGCAATTTCATGTTGCGTATCTGGGTCAATAAATTTTCAGGCGCCTTGGCAAAGGGGTCGCTATTATCCTTGCTTGACCCTGGTGTAAAATGCGCCACTTCGTTCGCCATAGTCGCGGCACGCTTATAGGGCTCCTGCTCAAAATACCAAAAGAATTCATTCGGCATGGTCATGGTGGAAATATCATACCCAGCCTTGCTAATCGACTGATATTCCTGATGTTTGTCTATCAGTTTGACGAATAAATCCGGGTTGCCGAAATACTGGTTCTTTATCCGTGGGTTAGCACCAAACATCTCTGACAGCGGTGCGTCATCTTTCTTTCCCAGGTCCAGCATTTGTTTCAAGTCAGAAAAACGCAGCATCAGATAACTCAGATCTGGACCAATAATTTCATTCACTACGGAGGTGGTCGAATCTTTATTACTTAGACTCAAAGAAGTTATCCCGGCTTTTGTCACCACCAGAGGGACGGAAATGCTCATGCCGCTATCGGTATTTGCCAGACCACGGATACGTTGCATTTCAAAGCGTGTCCTGGATCCTACTTCCGGCATTCTGTGCAGCTTCAATTCTATGGATGCACCAGCTCCCTGATCAGCGACTACCCCTTGCACACCACGCAATTGCTGGCAGGCTTCTTCTGACATGGACCGTAAATCCTGGGATGATGTGCCGGGATACATCTTCTCCAGTGCCAGCATCAAACCTTTTTCTGCCAGTTTGCCTGTGATAGGCTGGCCTGCATTGGCGCTGACCGTCAGGACGATGAATTGCCCCAGCCGCCCGGAATTGATTTGCGAAGAAGCATTTTGTACTCTGGCTTCAACCGAGATGGACATATTTCCGACCTGTGTCGTGAAACTGGGATTATGTACTCCATCTTCTTTTGTCTGTCCAGTTTGTGCGGGCAGGGTATCTGAGACATTGAAATTTGAACCACCAGATCCCGTCAGTTTTGCCGAGTAGTCCTGCCTTTGCCAAAGCGCACGTTCTTTCAGCAGCATATGCTCTGATAATGTCTCACGTTTAATAGGCAACAAGGTCGAGTCCATGAGTTCACGTATCTTCGTGTACTCTTGATCGGCAGCTTTAATCACGGCAATTTTTTGTTCTCTTTTAGCCGGATCTGCAGTTGGATTGCTTGCCTCCTCCCTGGCTATTTCTCTCTTGAGCAAGCTCAGATGCGTACCGGCAGATGCCAGTGCCAGGGAAATCCCATCATAGCTTTCAGCGACAAATTTTTCAGGATCTTTCAACGCGCCTTGCACGCCTTGCGGATTTGCGCCTTGCCAGATTTCCGTATTGATTGCGTCGTAAGCCTTTTCCCTTTTCGCCTGAAATTCATTCCTTAGCTGAAGCGGCAGGAAACGGTCTGGTTTGGCTAAAACAAGATTGGCATTTTCAAGGTAGTTGCTGTACATCTTGTGCACTTCTTCAAGTGCAGACGTCAATCCGGCCAATTTCTCAACATGAGGGGAGGTAATGGTCGTTCTGAATTGCTTGGGAACCTCGCTAGTGTTGCCATAAAAATGCTGGGCCTCTGACGGTAATTTATTGACTGTACCGGACGCCCCCTGTTCCATGATGTCGCGCAGGGAATGATATAAATGCAGTCGTGGATTGTTTAGTTTCTCCAGCCGCTGATGCACTTCCATGGTCTGTGCCATATCATGCAGATGCACCGGGTCCAGCAAGCGATGCGCTGGCTCGGCTGTCTTGATGTGCATCGCCAGATTTTTGACAACCAGCTCACCTCCGACCTTGCCACCAACAGCAGACCACTTGCCATCATGATGATTTTTTCCAATATCAGCGGCCGCAGTTGCCGTTACGCTGTTGATCGCCGGTCGCATGGTTTTATTGTTGGCATACCCCACTGAATCAGGGATAGACGCATTGATGGGGGAGCGCAATTTATCAGCAGTCTCGGCACTCTGGTTTTTATTCACCAGTTGTGTCGCACTTGGATAGGCTGCCGCAAACAATGCAGCTATCTTTTTTTGCCCCAGCATAGAGTCTGCCGCGCTGGCAATGTGCATCAGCTTTGCCGTGTTGTAGCCTTTGGCGAGCTTTGCATCATTCAGGTATGTTGGTTCTGTGGCGTCACTTTCATAGCGCCTGCCAACCACGAATTTGGCAATTTTATTGTAAGTTTCTTTGACCTTCGTTAGTGCTTCGGCGCTTTGTCCAGCTGAACCCTGGCTCAGTAATTGATTTGCGTGCATGTTCGCAATCAATTTTGCCATCTCGGCGGTTGTTGCTGTTTCATAGAATTTTGTGCCAAATTCTGCTTTTACTTTGCCGCTAGCATTGTAACCCCAGCCATTTATTTTATTACCGTAGCCACCTTTGATTTGTCCACCCAGCATTTCCCAGTAATTGGCATCACCATCTTCATCAATGCTCAAGACATTGTTTTTTTGCAGGCTGCCACCAAGATTACCAAGGCCAAAGAAGGAATGCTTGGCACCTATGCTTTTTGATACCACCAGGCTGGCACCAGGAATACCTTTATCTATCGTCGGTGCAGCGTTTTCCAAATTTTTAGCTTCAGCCGCAGCATATTTGTCCAGAATCGCAGGGGCTGCTGCAGTCAGGTGTATGCGCTTCAATTCGGTGAGCAGGGCACCCATGCAGCTATATGTCAATGCCAGTTCAGGCTCAGGCTTGAACAGGGCGCGCTGGATTGTCGAGCCAGCCAGATTGCGTGCCAGTTTTCTCGAGTCGCTTGCCGCTTGCGAAAAGCTCTCCCGGATTTTTAAACCCAGCTCATCTTCAGGCAGGCCATTTTTGCTGGTGGCCAAAGCCAGGACGGAATGAAGCTGCTCAACTATCTTTGCTCTTCTTTTTTCGCGCAAATCTAGCGGGCTGGCTGGTACTGGCGGTAATTCCTGTATCAGAGCGCGCACTGTTTTTGCCAGGTTCTCCCGGTTGATTGCACCTGTCACCGGATTAATCACGGGGCCCGGTGTAGCCTGGGTTTTTTGTGCGCTTGGGACAGACTCATGCTCATTGCCCTTGAGCTGTGAGAGCAATTGTCGTTGCATGGAATTGCTGCTTGCAGGTCGCTTGCTTTCGGAACTGGTTTTTTGCTCAAGGCTAGATGTGAGCTTGTCTGTATCCGGTTTGTGTTGCGGGTTGGTGATTGAAGCTGCAGGAGAATGACTGCTGCCTCCCTTCATGCCTTGCTTGAATATGTCGTTCAGTGACTCTGAGCTGCGCCGTGGAGATGTTGCTGTCTCAGTTGTTTTGACTGGATTTCCCGCAGTCTGCTCTTTCAGGTAGTCATTCCAGGAGGCGATCAATGAATCTTTGGGCAAGTTCAGTTGCAATTCTGGTGCCCCCGATTTTTTCAAATCGTTTTGCAACTTCATATGCAGGTAATGATTACGTTGCGAGTAGGTCGTGCCGCCTACCGTGTCTCTGCTGCTTGAGCGAGTGACATTCTTATTGACCGTGTCAGTGGGCGAAGATGTGGGTGATTTAGCAGGTTCGTTCCTCTCAAAGCTTCTGAGCGAATAATTATCACCTTTAATATTACTTATCATCTTGCACGCTCGCTAGTAATGAATTATTAACGACTTTAATGGGCAAACGGAAAATGATTTAATTGAAATACACTGTTTGTTGTAAATTTAATTTTGTCAAATTGCTATTGCTTGAAATCAACTTGTGAGATCAAGGTAGTGTTTAAAACACACTCTCAGCAATATTCTTTTGCTCGATGACAGAGCGCAGTGTATTGTGCGCAGGGCGCTGATCCTGTTTACCGGCAAAGGTACATTCGCCCATACCACTCAGCAATTCTGCATCGCGCCCACTGAACAACGGGCAGCGCGGAAACAGTTCTGCCACCCAGTCAACAAAGGCACGCACTTTGGGTGACAGATGGCGGTTGGCCAGATATACCACTGAGATGGGCATGGGGGCCGGTGTCCATTGCGGCAATACCTCGCGCAATGCGCCAGATTGCAAGTGCGGCATCAGCATGAAGCGCGGTGCCTGTATCAGGCCAAAGCCCTTAAGGGCGCATTCTATGTAGGCTTCAGAATCATTGACGGATATCTTGCCATTGACGGTGACATCCACTGTCTTGCCATCGACGATAAAATCCCAATCCAGATTGCGGCCAGTGCGGCTGGAAAAATAATGCACAGCCTGGTGATGCTGCAAGTCTTCTATGGATTGTGGCTCACCGTGGCTGTCGAGATAATCCGGTGCTGCGCAAGTAATGCTCTGGAAAGTACCTATGCGGCGCGCCACCATGCTGGAATCCTGCAACTCGCCTACCCGTATCACGCAATCAACCGCCTCCTGCACCATATCCACCATGCGGTCACCCATGCCCATGACCAGTTTGATGTCAGGGTAGCGCGAATAAAACTCGCAGACTTGCGGTAGCAGGATCAGTCGGCCTATCGAGGTTGGCACGTCGATGCGCAAAGTCCCTTTGGGGCCGCGTGCCACGTTCTGGAATGAGGATTCAGTCTCGTCCACGTCCGCCAGGATGCGTACGCAGCGCTCATAGTAGGCCGCGCCATCTGGCGTCAGGCTCAGGCGGCGGGTAGTGCGGTTCAGCAAGCGCACCTGTAACAGGCTTTCCAGGTTCTGGATGATGGTCGTGACGGTAGTACGCGGCAAGCCGAGGTTGTCGGCGGCGCGGGTAAAACTATTGCTGTCTACCACTCGGGTAAAGACTTGCATTGCCTGAAAGCGGTCCATCGCTGTACTCCTGAAAACTGGTTGGCATAGTCAAGGACTATTCGTCTGAACGAAGTATAAACCTGATTTGATAGCTGATTAGTCGGCCTGACGGAATAGTCATGTTGGATTATAGGCGTTTATCCCGAAGCACATAGTGCCTACTATTCGCTCCATTCACTAAGCTCTGGCGCGATTGGCGACAATATGATGGACGAAACAGCAACAATTATCAGTAAACCCGGCAAACCCGATAATCCCGGTACTTCTGATAAAAAAAGAAAGAAGACCACAAAGACGGCTGAGCCATCTTTGCAGGTAGACAATTTCCTTATCCCTGGCCCGCTTGGGGTCATTCCTGTGCGTCTGTATCGCCCACAGGGCAATGCAGTTTTGCCAGTAGTGCTGTATTTCCACGGTGGTGGCTTCATCAGCGGCTCCCTGAATGATGCTGATGTACCGGCACGCTTCATTGCACGGAACAGCAATGTCATCGTCTTGTCCGTGGGCTATTCACTAGCACCGGCCAAGCCTTTTCCGGCAGCGCCGGAAGATGCCTATGCCGCCATGTTGTGGGCCATCAAGAATGCCGTCAGCATCAAAGCTGACGCCAGTCGGCTGGCAGTAGCGGGCGACGATGCCGGTGGCAACCTGGCGACTTGCCTGACCCTGATCGCACGTGACCGCAATGCCCCGCCGATACTGGCGCAGGCACTGATAGGCCCGATGCTGGACCCCAGCATGACGCGTCTCGGTGACGCCAAGAAACTGGACTCTGACCTGACCCCGCAAGAATGTGCGCATTGTTATGGCCAATACCTGCCGCGCTCTTTGCAACGCCTGCACCCTTATGCCGCACCATTGGAATCAAGCCGCCTGGGTGGCTTGTCGCCTGCCTTTATCGCCACCGCTGAACATGATGTTTTGCATGTGGAGGCAGAAAAATATGCGGCGGCCCTGATCACGGTAGGCGTGCCTGTACAGGTTGCCCGCTTTGCCGGGATCAAGCATGCATCACTGCCTGAGCATCAGCCTGTGCTGGTGGAAGTGGCGGATTTTTTGCGCCGCCGTCTGGCAGCTTCTACTTCGTCTGATTTGAACATATCTGCTTTCGTATCCCTGGAGGAAAAACAAAATGTCTGACAAAACAAAAGATTCTCAAGAACTCAGTAATTTACATCCAACATCCACGAGGAATATCATGTCTGAATCCACTACTTCCACCGCACCAAGCCGTAAATCCATCGCCATCAGCACTGCCATTGTTCTTTTGATCGCCGCTGCAGGCACCATAGGTGCCATCAAAGTCGAAGCCAGCGATGCGGCTCCCAAGGGTGCTCCACCTGCAACGACCGTTGATGTCGCCGAAGTCGTCAGCCGCAATATCGTTGACTGGCAAAACTATTCAGGCAAGCTTGAAGCGGTAGACCGCGTCGAGATACGGCCACTGGTCGGAGGCACACTGACTGCCGTGCATTTCAAGGATGGCAGCCTGGTCAGGAAAGGGGATTTGCTGTTCACCATAGACCCCCGTCCTTATGCGGCTGAAGTAGCACGCTTCCAGGCGCAACTGGCCGCTGCCGAGGCGCGTGCAGCCTATACCGGTTCTGACGTGGCCCGTGGCGAAAGACTGCTAGGTGAAAACGCCATCGCCCGGCGTGACTTTGAAGAAAAACAAAATGCATCGCGTGAAGCCGCCGCCAATGTACTGGCAGCACAGGCAGCGTTGAGAACAGCAAAACTCAATCTTGAATATACCCAGATCACGGCACCGGTTGCTGGCCGCATCTCACGTGCCGAAGTCACCGTCGGCAATGTCATTGCAGTCGGTGCCAGCTCGCCAGCTTTGAGCACGCTGGTATCGGTGTCACAGGTGTATGCATCTTTTGATGTAGATGAACAAAGCTTCCTGAAATACGTGAATCCGGCGCAGGCGAAGAATAGCCAGGTGCCGGTCTTCCTGGGTCTGGCGAATGAAGACGGTTATTCCCGCCAGGGCAAGGTGGTTTCCATCGACAACCGCGTCGATACTTCATCAGGAACCATACGCGTGCGCGCCGTGTTTGAAAACCAGGACGGCTTGCTCCTGCCCGGCCTGTATGCCCGCATACGCCTTGGTGGCGGTGCACCGCACACCGCCCTGATGATAGATGAAAAAGCCGTGGGCACAGATCAAAGCAAACGCTTCGTGCTGGCAGTGGACAAGGACAATCACACCGCTTACCGCGAAGTGCGGCTGGGTAGCAGGCAGGAAGATTTGCTGATCGTGGAATCTGGCTTGAAGGCTGGTGAACGCATTGTCGTCAATGGCCTGCAACGCACACGGCCAGGCGACACCATCACGCCGAATATGGTGGCTATGAGCAAAGCGACTACTGTGCCAGCCACCCCGGTTGCAGGTGCGGAAGACAAGACTACTCCAGCCAACAAGTCTTAATCGTCGCGTACCCAAATATAGACTCAGATAGAAAAACATCATGAATATCTCAAAATTCTTTATCGACCGCCCCATTTTTGCCGGGGTGTTGTCGGTAATTATCCTGCTGGCTGGTGCGCTATCCATGTTCCAGCTACCTATCTCGGAATATCCCGAGGTGGTGCCACCTTCCGTCGTCGTGCGAGCGCAGTATCCTGGTGCTAACCCCAAGGTGATTGCAGAAACCGTGGCGTCTCCTCTGGAAGAATCCATCAACGGTGTCGAAAACATGCTCTACATGCAGTCACAGGCAAATAGTGACGGCAACCTGACGGTGACGGTCAACTTCAAGCTCGGTGTAGACCCTGACAAGGCGCAGCAACTGGTGCAAAACCGTGTCTCGCAAGCCTTGCCACGCCTGCCTGCTGACGTGCAACGCCTGGGTGTGACGACCATCAAGAGTTCACCTGCGTTGACCATGGTGGTGCATCTGATTTCACCGGATGATCGCTATGACATGACTTACCTGCGCAACTACGCAGTGTTGAATGTCAAAGACCGTCTGGCGCGTATCAAGGGTGTGGGTGAAGTGGGCTTGTTTGGCTCTGGCAATTACGCCATGCGCGTCTGGCTGGACCCGCAAAAAGTAGCGCAACGTGGCCTGACTGCATCTGACGTCGTGAACTCCATCCGCGAGCAAAACGTGCAAGTTGCGGCGGGTGTCATCGGTGCATCACCTAATGTACCGGGCACGCCATTGCAATTCAATGTGAATGCGCAAGGCCGTTTGAAATCAGAGGCAGAATTTGCCGAGATCATACTCAAGACTTCTGCCGATGGTGCAGTTACCCGCCTGGCGGACGTAGCGCGCATAGAATTGGCCGCATCAGAATATGGTTTGCGTTCCTTGCTGGACAATAAACCGGCTGTCGCGATACCTATCTTCCAGGCACCTGGCGCGAATGCACTGGATGTTTCTGACCAGGTACGTGCAGCGATGAAAGAATTGTCGGCAGACTTCCCAAGCTCGGTGCAATACAAAATCGTGTATGACCCTACGCAATTCGTGCGTTCCAGTATCCATGCGGTGGTCGAGACTTTGCTGGAAGCGATAGCGCTGGTGGTGCTGGTGGTCATCGTGTTTTTGCAAACCTGGCGTGCCTCACTGATACCTTTGCTGGCGGTGCCAGTATCCATCGTCGGTACTTTCTCGCTGATGCTGGGTTTTGGCTATTCCATCAATGCCTTGTCGTTGTTTGGCATGGTTCTCGCCATCGGTATTGTGGTCGACGATGCCATTGTGGTGGTAGAGAATGTGGAAAGAAATATCTCGGCTGGTTTGTCACCGAAAGAAGCGACGTATAGAGCTATGCGTGAAGTCAGCGGCCCTATCATTGCTATCGCCTTGACACTGGTAGCTGTATTTGTACCACTGGCCTTCATGACAGGGCTTACCGGGCAGTTCTACAAACAGTTTGCGATGACGATTGCGATATCGACTGTGATTTCTGCCTTCAACTCGCTGACCTTGTCGCCAGCACTGGCAGCAATCCTGCTCAAAGGCCATGACGAAAAACCGGATTGGCTGACGAAAGTAATGAACCGCCTGTTTGGCCGTTTCTTCAATGCCTTCAACCGCATGTTCAATCGCGGTTCTGAAAAGTATTCCAAAGGTGTAGCGGGTGTTATTTCCCGCAAGGCTTCCAGCATGGTGGTGTATGTGGTATTGCTGGCGGCAGCCGTGGGTGTTTCTTATATCGTGCCGGGTGGTTTTGTACCAGGACAAGACAAGCAATACCTGATCAGCTTCACACAATTGCCGAATGGTGCGACGCTGGACCGTACTGAAAAAGTCATTCGTGATATGTCTGCCATCGCTTTGAAAGAACCGGGTGTGGAGAGTGCAGTTGCCTTCCCGGGCTTGTCCATCAACGGCTTTACCAATAGCTCCAGCGCCGGTATTGTTTTTGTGACGCTGAAACCGTTTGAAGAACGCCGTAGCAAGGATCTGGCAGCCGATGCAATTGCAGGCAAGCTGAACCAGAAGTATTCTGCGATCAAGGATGGTTTCATTGCGGTCTTCCCGCCACCACCTGTCATGGGCCTGGGTACTGTCGGTGGCTTCAAGATGCAGATCGAAGACAAGGGCGCACTGGGCTACGCTGAACTGGATGCAGCAGCGCAAGCCTTTATTGCCGCTGCCAAAACAGCGCCCGAACTGGGACCCATGTTCTCCAGCTACCAGATCAATGTGCCGCAACTGGATGTCAATCTGGACCGCGTCAAGGCCAAGCAGCTGGGCGTGCCGGTGACCGATGTGTTTGACACAATGCAAATTTATCTTGGTTCTCTGCATGTGAATGACTTCAACCGCTTTGGCCGTGTGTATCAGGTACGTGCCCAGGCAGATGCGCCTTACCGTGCCAAACCGGAAGATATCCTGCAACTGAAAACCCGTAACACTGCTGGTGAAATGGTGCCGCTGTCTTCCCTCGTCAAGGTCACGCCGAGTTTTGGTCCGGAAATGGTAGTGCGCTATAACGGCTACACGGCTGCGGATATCAATGGCGGCCCGGCACCCGGTTATTCATCCAATCAGGCGCAGGCTGCGGCAGAACGTATCGCTGCAAAAACACTGCCTGCCGGTATCAAGTTTGAATGGACTGACCTGACTTACCAGCAAATCCTTGCAGGCAATGCCGGTGTCTGGGTATTCCCTATCAGTGTCTTGCTGGTATTCCTGGTATTGGCGGCGCAGTATGAAAGCCTGACCTTGCCACTGGCAGTCATCATGATCGTGCCCATGAGTTTGCTGGCAGCCTTGACTGGCGTATGGCTCACAGGTGGTGATAACAATATCTTTACCCAGATAGGTCTCATGGTACTGGTGGGGCTGTCGGCCAAGAATGCCATTCTCATCGTGGAATTTGCGCGGGAGCTGGAGCTGCAGGGCAGCACGCCTTTGCAGGCAGCGATAGATGCCAGCCGTTTGCGTCTGCGCCCTATCCTGATGACATCCATCGCCTTCATCATGGGTGTAGTACCACTGGTGATTTCCAGCGGACCTGGTTCCGAGATGCGTCATGCCATGGGTGTAGCGGTGTTCTTTGGCATGCTGGGCGTAACCCTGTTTGGCCTGTTCCTGACACCGGTATTTTATGTATTGCTGCGCACTGTTGCTGGGAGCCGCAAGCTGCATTCTGCAGTGGTGCATGAAGCACCAGCAGTAGCACATGGTCACGATCATGAGCACAGCATAGTTAAAGTTTGAGAGAGCATGATGATGAACACAATCAAACCCTTGAAATCGGCTTCGTCCCTGCTGATGTTATTGCTGGTGCTGGCTGGTTGCTCAGTCGCACCGACTTATGAAAAGGCAGAAGTTGCCACCCCAAGCGCATACAAGGAAGCGTTGACCACCAATAGCACCTGGAAAGAAGCGCAACCTTCAGAAGAAGTCGCACGTGGCGAATGGTGGAAAATCTTTGCAGACGATAGCCTGAACGAGATGGAAACACTGGCCATGGTGGCCAACCAGAACCTGAAAGCCGCTGCCGCACGCCTGAAGCAGTCACGCGCCTTGCGGCAGGACGCACGGGCAGGACTGTTCCCGCAAGTCAACGCGGGACTGGGTGCCAACCGTGGGCGTGCTGCACCGGCGTCCCAGGGTTTGCCTGACAATACCAGGATGCCGACTTCCACGACCTACAATGCCCAGCTTGGTGCCTCGTATGAACTGGATCTGTTTGGCCGCGTGGCTTCCAGCATAGATGCCGCAACGGCAGATACGCAAAAGAATGAGGCACTGTTCCAGTCTGTGCAACTGGCCTTGCAAGCCGATGTGGCACAAGCCTACTTTTTGCTGCGCGAGCTGGATGCAGAACAGGCCTTGTATGCCGCCACGGTAGAGCTGCGCTCAAAAACCCTGAAGCTGGTACAAACCCGTTTTAATGAGGGTGATATCAGCGAACTCGATCTGGCGCGCGCCAAGGCTGAGCTGGCATCTGCTCAGTCAGAATCGCTGGGCCTGGCACGCAGTCGTGCTGTGGCCGAGCATGCACTGGCAGTGTTATTGGGCAAGACACCGGCAGAATTCAATTTCTCGCCACGGCCATTGGCACGCATTGCTGTCAATATCCCGGCAGGCTTGCCATCGGCCTTGCTGGAACGCAGGCCAGATATCGCCGCAGCAGAACGCAGCATGGCCGCAGCCAATGCCCGGATAGGTGTGGCCCGCTCTGCCTTCTTCCCAAGGCTGGATATCACAGGCTCCGCCGGTTATGAATCAGCCAGCCTCGGTGATTTGCTGAACTGGAGCAGCCGCACCTTCCTGCTAGGCCCCTTATTGTCCATGCCCTTGTTTGATGGTGGCCGCCGTCAGGCCAGTGTTGACAAGGCAGGCGCAGTCTATGAAGAAGATGTGGCCAACTACCGCCAGACCGTACTTAATGCCTTCAAGGAGGTTGAGGATAATCTGGCTGACTTGCGCCTGCTGCATGAGCAAACACTGGCACAAGACAATGCAGTGCAGGCAGCGGAGCGGGCGGCCAAACTCTCGCATGTGCAATACCGCGAAGGCTCGGTCAGTTATCTGAACGTCATAGATGCTGACCGTACGGTCTTGCAGCAACAGCGCATCGCCGCACAGTTAGATGGAGCACGTGCCAAGTCGGCAGTGAGTTTGATACGTGCCATTGGTGGCGGCTGGGAAGCGCGTAAATCTGCTCCAGTGACATTATCAACATTAACGGAGGCTAATCCAAAGACAATAATGGCAAAAGCCGACTAACAATTTTTACCGCAATTTCAACCCTCCCAGAACAAGTTCTGGTTTTGACAGCGTATTTCTTTCGAGGGGTACGCTGTTTTTTTCATCATCAATGCAGTGTCGGCACCATGGCATCAACAACTTCGTCACCCGCAATCAGCGCGTCCTGTTCGGTGAGGTATAAGTCTTTGTCAGGGTGATGTACCATGATGCCGTTGATTTCTACCCCCACAGTCCAGCCGTTTCCATATTCTGCTGTTTCGAGACGGACGGTCGCCCGCAAAATACCTCTGCCTACGCTTTTAACTATAATCATTTTGACCTCTACTTACCGTGTGTATAAATTGATCTTAGTTGATCAGTCGTTTACCTCTATCGGACAGCGGTGCTTGCTCTTGTAAGATAAGAGCCTGTCTATCTTGAAAAAAATGTATGTATGAGACAACTAATTCTGCTCAACATGGGGGTGTTAATGGATGGCGGATACTAATGACAGTCAGATAATCGGTTTTTAGCGAAAGATGGACATGATCGCACTTGTACAATAAAAAATTTATTTGCGCACAGGTTCAAAGCCGATTTTTTTCATGCCGGGAGCCAGCGAAGCAACTGAAACGGTGTAGTCTTTCCAGGGAAAATTTGCCACATCCAGTCGTTCATGGATTGTATGTACAGTCCAATGATTGCCGCCACGCAGTTTATCTAATTCTTCCCATGTCACTGGTACCGATACGCCCAGCCCCGGCCTGGCACGGGCCGACCAGGCGCAGGCAGTGGTCGAGCCCAGGCCATTGCGCAGATAGTCTATGAATATCTTGCCTATCCGGTTTTTGGGGCCGCTTTTGGCAACAAACCGCTCTGGGATGGTGTGCGCCATATGCTTGACTATGGCTTCGGAAAAATCCTTGACCGTATCCCAGTCATAATGCTTCTTGATGGGGACAACTACGTGCAGGCCCTTGCCACCGCTGGTTTTTAAAAACGGCAGCAATCCCAGTTCTGTCAGCATTGCCTGCATGAGGCTGGCAGCTTCCAGTACCGACACCCAATCGACACCTTCGCCAGGATCAAGGTCAAATACCATGCGGTCTGGTTTGTCGAAAGAGGTTGCGATAGCATTCATGGTGTGCACTTCTACAGTATTCCATTGGGCTGAATAAATCAGGCCTTCTGGCTTTTTAATCACCAGCAAGCCAGGATGGCCTGGCAGCAAATTGTCGCGCGTCTGGTTGACGCCAGGCAGGCTTTTGGTGTCAGCGTGTTTTTGAAAAAATAATTCACCACTTACTCCAGCGGGAGCTCGCACCAGTGCCAGGGGCCTGTCCTTAAGGTGTTCCATCATCAATGGAGCGATCAGGGCGTAATAGCGCACGAGTTGCAGTTTGGTCGTGCCGCTTGCTTCATCAATGATGCGTTCGGGATGCGTGATTCTGAAGTTCGCTGGCAGGCTTTCATGGACATCCCTATTGGCGGTAGTCTTTGCTGGCAGCTCTTTCTCAGGTCTTTTTGCATTCCTGATTCTTTGCCATTTACTTGGACCTGTCTTTTCTGCTGACACAGAAGCAGCATACTCATGGATTGCTGCTTGTTCACGTATGATGGTGTTGGCGGGTTTGTCTGTTCTCAATCCAAGAAATACCGGATGCCGGATATGACCGGCACTGGTCCATTCACCAAAACTCACTTCGGCAACCAGTTCAGGCGTGATCCAGTGCGATTTGCGGTCTATGCCGGTGTCGTCGGCAAAAGGACGATCGTCGGTAAGCAATCCATCCAGTTGTTTGCGCAAGGATTTGAGACTCTTGTCATTAAAGCCGGTCCCCACATTCCCTGCGTAACGCAATTTGCTGGCCTTGCCATCTTTTTCATATACACCAAGCAGCAGAGAACCTAAGCCTGTGCGTGAACCTTGCGGTTCAGTAAAGCCGCCGATGACAAATTCCTGGCGCTGCGCGCATTTGAGCTTGATCCAGTCATCACTGCGCCGCGAAACATAAACAGAGGACCTGAGCTTGCCGATAACGCCTTCCAGGCCCATCTGACAAGCCGCAGCTACAATCTGATCCGGGGTATGGTCAAAGATGCTGCTAAAGCGTACCAGTTCTGATACCTGCCTCTTCATGATACGTTCCAGTACCTGACGCCTTTCCCACAAGGGTACTTGACGCAAATCGTAACCGGCACAGTAGGGCAGGTCGAAGACAAAATAAGTGATATCTCTGGTATTGTCTTCATCGAAAGCCTGTTGCAATGCGCCAAAATCCGGTTTTCCTTCGTCACTGAGCACGACGATTTCACCGTCATACCAGCCGTCGGGCAAATCCAGTTTGAGCAATTCCTTATGCAAGCGCGGCAGTTTTTTGGTCCAGTCATTCTGGTTACGGGTAAATAGCTGTATTTCGCCGTTTTCTACACGGCTGAGCAACCGGTAACCATCAAACTTGATTTCAAATAGCCAGTCTAATGAATTCGATGGCGCGCTGGTCACCAGCGTGGCAAGCTGGGGCTTGAGGCCCGGAGGCAAAGACGCCAGTGCTGCCAGCACTGGCGGGCCGCCCGGCTCCTCTGGCTCTTCCTCCGCTTCATCTGTGTCTTCATCATCCACGACTGGCATGTCCAATGTCTTGACACTGTCAGCCTGTTCATCAACGACGCTAAATTCACTGGCCGGACGGGCAAATTCATCTTTTTCCTTGATGAGCAGCCAGGCATCCTGTGTGCCCTTGGCATTGCGCATTTTGATCAGTGCCCATTTACCATGCAGTTTGTGACCAAACAGCTCAAATTTCAGATTGCCATCGGTGTAGCCTTTGCGCGCATCACCCAAGGGTTTCCAGTAACCCTTGTCCCAAATGATGACTTTGCCTGCACCGTATTGCTTGGCCGGAATAGTTCCTTCAAATGTGTTATATGAAATTGGGTGATCTTCTACATGTATCGCCATGCGCTTGTCGTGCGTATCATAACTCGGACCGCGTGGCACGGCCCAGCTTTTCATGGTGCCATCCAGCTCCAGACGGAAATCATAATGCAGTCTTGTCGCCCAATGTTTCTGGATGACAAATGCACGCGTTTTTTCATTGGGTATACCGCCTTCTGCAGGTTCGGGCGTGATCGAAAAGTTGCGTTTGGATTTATATTTCTGCAGCGTGTCAGTTTTTGCCATGATGAAATTTTCTACCGGAAAATCTGTTTGCCGTTAATTAATAAGAGTGGGCCAAGGATAAATTAATGAGGATATATGCGCCTATCAGTCAAATGTCAGCTTCCTTGTAGGAGCAAGCCTATTATTCCTACACATGGCTTGTTCATCCTCCTACATACAAGGTCACTGTGATTGCCTACTCTGGCGCTTCACGGCCTCCAGTCCGGATATATGCAGATCAGGGGGAAGCTGTCTTTCATCAACATTATTTGAACCGTTTATCAGGAGAAAGCGATGAGCAAGGGCATTGATAATAAAAACGAAGCGCAAAACCGCGGTCCGCTGGATGCTACAAAGGTGAACGTCAGTGAACCTTGGGAAGTCGCTTACTGGACAAGAAAATTTGACTGTACCAAGCATGAACTGGTGCATGCAGTTCAAGAAGTGGGAACCAGTGCTGTTGCAGTCGAAAAGCATTTGCACTATTGATTTACTACTATCTGACAGTGATGGAGGGCGGCTTCATGCAGCCTTGGATCGCAGGCACTCTGAAACAAGACACTACGCACTTCGCCCTTGCCTTGGTGTCATGCCCCTGGTTTTGTTCCTTGTTGTTGCAGAAGATTGAATGACTGCAGGTTTTCCCGTTTTGGTGGCGGACTTTATCTTGTTTTTGGAGGTGGTAGCGGGAGCTCTTTTGCTTATTGGCGTTGGCTTGATGGTCCTGTCAGTTGCTGACTTGATGCTGGCTTTCGCTGGCGCTTTCTTGCCCAGGCTTTGCTGCAGCAAGGCAACCAGGTCATACACTTGGGCGCTGCGTGGTTGCTCTTCGGCTTTTTCCTCTGGCAAAGTGATAGTCTTGGTTTGTTTGGCTTTCACTTTTTTCTTGACCAATGTCAGTACATCTTCGCGATAAGTATCATGGTATTGAGCCGGGTTCCATTTTTCTGTCATGCCGTCGACCAGCGACATTGCCATGGAAATTTCCTTGTCGGAAATGCCCGCAGTCTTTGTGCTCTTGGCAGGCAGTTTCAATTCATCCGCATCGCGTATTTCATCGCTATATCGCAAGGTATTGAGCACAATCGCATTATCTATCGTCAGCAAGGCGCACAGATGTTGCTTGGTGCGGATCACGATTTCGGCAATCGCTACCTTGCCAGCCTTGCGCAAGGTTTCGCGCAACAAGGCATACACCTTGTCACCGCCACGGTCAGGCACCAGGAAATACGGTTGTTCGTAAAAAGTCAGTGGTACTTCGATGGCATCAACAAAGGCCTGGATGTCTATAGTCTGTGTGGCTTTTACGTTAGCCTGCTTCAGGTCTTCATCCGACAAGACCACATATTCATCAGGTTTGTATTCATAACCTTTGACGATATCTTCCCATTTGACTTCCTTACCCGTACCTTTATTGTAACGCCGGAAGCCTATGGGGGAAAAATCGCGTTTGTCCAGCATGGTCAAATCGAGTTCATTGCCTGCCACAGCCGAATAGAGCTCCACGGGTATATGTACCAGACCAAAACTGATTGCACCTTTCCATATTGCATGTGCCATGTTGACTCCTGCATGATTATCTGATGTTGTGGAAATGCTTTTGCAAGTAACAAAACACTTCATGATCCTGTCGTCTGCAAACAAGGATTTGCCTTGTTGCTGGCAAGCACTCATCAATTATTTGTTGATCATCTCATGGATAAACATATGTATCTGTGCGACAGCGTACTTTGCCAAGCATCTCTGCAGAGATAGCGTTCTGGATTCCCTGTTTCCAGGGAAGGTCTTGTTCATTTGCGATGCAGCAAGAATGATGTGGCGGCGCATTACCTGGCTTATCTGGTGAATTTAATGCGGCAATGTGGCTTGCAGCCCGAGGCTGCCAGTATCAAAAATTATGCGTCAGCGTCAGCCTGACAGAGCGTGGCTCGACCGGGTGGAAATGAATGTCGTTAGCGCCCTCGGCGCTTTCACGCGGCAGGCGTGACTGGTAATAGTAATCAATGTCGCTGGCCTGCTTGTTGAACAGGTTGAACACATCCATCGTCAGTTTGGTCCTGGCATTGATCCTGTAACCCATGCGGGCATAGGCCAGTGTTGTCGATGAAGAGCGCACGCTATTGTCTTCAATCAGAGGGCGTGGGCCAAAATAGCGAAGTTCAAAGCCACCATACCAGCGGCCCAGGTCAGTCACCGTTACGCCAAAAGAGGCCACCTTGTCGATGGAGCCGGGGATGTAATTACCCGCCACATCATTTTGCGTATAACGCGCCCGCGATGCTGCCAGGTCAAGATCAAATAACAGCCATGGTTTGGCGATGTAATGGTTGTTCCATTCTATGCCAGTACGGCGGCTGGCACGGCTGGGTTCGGTTTCACCGGCATCACCAACGAACAAGAGTTCAGAGGCAATATCCAGCCGCCACAGCGCCAGCGAACTTTGCAGGCCGGGGATAATTTCTGTACGCATCCCCAGTTCTGCGCCCCTGGTTTTTACCAGTGGTGTTACCGGTTTGGAGACACCACCATCAGGCAAACGTGTTTGTGCCATGCCGCGCGCATCATTGCTGTGAAAGCCACTACCATAGTTGATGAAGTATTCGGTCTTGTTCCATGGGCCAAAGATCAGCGACAACTTGGGAGAGACGATATGGTCACTGACCTTGCCTGAATTGCCGTCTATGCTGCTGTTGACATCAAAGCGATAGGCATCGTAACGCAGCCCGGCAATACTACGGAATTTGGGTAACCACTGTATAGAACTTTCTGCATAAAAACCAGCGCTGGCTTCTTTCACGCTGTCTTCGCGTATGGTTGATATGCGTTGCTGTGCGACAGTGTTATAAATACCGACTGGCGACAGTCTGTCATAACGCAGTTGCACACCTATCTTGTTATGCATTTCAAGATCAGCGACAGTCAGCGGCCAACCCTGGCTGATATTCATGCCCAGCATCTGGCGCTTTTCACTTTGACTGAACTGGTCACCCATATCAGGGTTTGCCAGGAAATAAGTAAAGTTACTGAACAGGTCAAGACTGGATTGCACGGCATAAGCATTCATTTCAAAAACGCCATCCTGGTTGCGCTTCTTCATTGCATAAGACAGGCTGTAACGTGAACTTTGTCCACCATCCGTAGGGTCAAGCGCACCAAAGCGGCTGATCTGGCCAGACTGTACCGCACGCAAGGGTATCTGGTCTGTGGAATTCCAGTTATTCTTGTAGGCCATTGCCGTTACGCTATAACCATCATCGTGGCTGCCCTGGCTATAGCGCAGCAGGGCACTGTACTTGCGCACATTCTCAGGATTAATCCAGGGGCCATCGTTGCGGTTGACCTCTATCCCATACAGAAGATTGCCGTTCGCCACCGCCACAGTATCGGCCAGCACTGCACGCTGATAGCCATACCGCCCCAAAGACAGGCTGGCGATACCCGCACCAAGCTTGTCAGCCAGACGAAGGTGCGCCGCACCGGCAGAGGCAAAATCGCCTTCATCGGCAAAATACGTCCCTTTCTTGTAGTCGATGCGATGTACCAGTTCAGGAATCAAAAAATTCAAATCCGAATAACCCTGGCCATGTGCATGGGTACGCATATTGACCGGCATGCCATCAACAAAAGTGGCAAAGTCTGTGCCATGGTCAAGATTAAAGCCGCGCAAGAAATACTGGTTGGCCTTGCCATCGCCACTATGCTGGGTGACGATCATGCCTGGCACAAATTCCAGTAGTTCGCCAGTACGCAGGGCTGGGCGATTACTGACGAGATTGGAAGTCACCGAGCCCTGGCTGGCTGCATTGCTGGTGCCAACGGCATTATCGTAATTTCCCAGGACTTGTACGGTGGGGATTTTTTCTGGCTCTTCAGCTTGTGCGGCCTGAAAAGTTTGCAACAGCAAAAAAACAAAGCAAGAAAGTAGGGCAGGGTTCATTTTTGTCTTTTGCATTGTTGCTCCATTGGTATTCTTTTGTGCTGAATTCATTTGCGGTATTTACATTACTTTGCTTCAGAGAACGAGTACTACTACTTCCGCTAGCAATTCTTAATACGCAGGAAACAAAAGATTGGATTCACAATTTTAAGAGACCGTTGCAAAATTAAGATGGCTAGGCGTCGCTGACGCTGGCAGTACTTTAGTACGACAAGGAGGCGCAACAACGCCAGGTTAATTTTGCAACAGCCTCTAAATATTTTTATGTCATCAATATGGCAGTAAAGAATCTATTGCAGGTATGAAGCTTTTTTATCATCTTCATATCGACATGTTTTCTTCAAATGATGCCAGGAGCAGCAGGATGATTTTTGTGGATGTGGGAAACACGGTTGAAATTGGGAAATGGCTTAAATGGGGATTATTTGAAATAGTTGAAACCGATATGATTTTTAATCCGTAGAACTTGATGCGAACTCGCACTTATCTTAAAAGGAAATGATCATGCGCAAATTTAACTACGCTCTTATCTTCGCTGCCGCCATGGCAGCAACATCCATCGCCATTGCTGCTGATGTCATGGTCGGCGGGCAAAGCATGTTGCCATCTAAAGACATCGTTGATAACGCCGTCAATTCTGCCGACCACACGACATTGGTTGCCGCAGTTAAGGCCGCAGGTCTGGTCGACACTTTAAAAGGCAAAGGCCCGTTCACCGTGTTTGCACCAACCAATGCTGCGTTTGCCAAGCTGCCAGCAGGTACAGTTGACACCCTGGTCAAACCAGAAAACAAGGCCACTCTGACCAAGATTCTGACTTACCACGTAGTACCAGGAAAACATGATTTCATGAGTATTTCTGCCCAGGTCAAGAAGCAGGGCGGCCCCATAGAACTGGCAACAGCCAGTGGTGGCAAATTATGGTTCATGATGAATGGCCCACATAACATCAGCGTTAAGGATGAAAGCGGTAATGTTGCCAGCATCAGCACCTACGATGTGTATCAATCGAATGGCGTCATCAATGTCATTGATACAGTCTTGATGCCCAAGTAAGCGATGTTCCGGCATCAGATATAGCAGGAGCGAATGTGGCAGGATCAATGCCGGATTTTTCCGGCATTGATTTTATGTGTTCAGCGCAGTATTGTTCAGTGAAATCAGTTTTTCCAAAAACCGCTCACAAGCTACATCTGGTGCCCAAGGTTCCCATGGCTGACAATTGTAGATTTCTGCAAGCGGATCTTCTTCCAGTATGGGGAGTTTGATTCTCTGCACATCGAGTACTTCATTGCGTGGCCATCCGGCACAATGCACGGCTTCAGAGGCGGCGATCAGTTCATCGGCGAGTTTATGCAAGCGGTAATCCATCTTATCCCAGGCTGGTAGCTGGTAGCGTTTGACGATGGCATCTGTCAACCTGTCACTGACGGCCTTGAATGGTGCACCAAGTACAGCCTTCAGCGGTGAAATACAATCGAAGGCCAGCAAACCTTCTTCACCATCATGCAAGAGTTCGCGCAGTGCTATCCCTGCGCTTAAAGGGGCGTCCGTCATGGTGGCTCGTAGAGCGAGCACATTCAGGCTATGTTGTGCGACTGACAGCGGCCTTGCCCAGCAGGATTCGCCGCCCCAGCGATAAGTGCGGGACAGTCTGTCTGCCAGGTCACTGTCCAGCCATGCCTGCGGATCGGGATTGATCAGATCCAGGTGCTGGCCCGATGGCAGCCTGATCCATGCTCTGGTTTTCAATAGTTTGTCCTGACGCCGTGCAAAATGCGCAGCTTGAAAACTACTATCTTAACTTATTCAGGCTTCCTGATCTTGAGAAAAAAGGCAGTCCGGTAAGCCGAAAGCAAGTCGTCTTTGCGATAAAATTTAATGCACATCGGTATCCTCTCCGTGCCAGATCTACGACGTTGGCGGTTGGTGTCACGCGATGAGTGATGCCAACCGCCATATACCATAACCTTATTTTTATACAGCGTTACGGGGGTATGCAGCGCTGTTATGCAGCATTACGCAAGGCTTTAGCGGCCGCCACCATATTGGTCAGCGCGGGGATCACTTCTTCCCATGCGCGTGTCTTCAAGCCGCAATCCGGATTGACCCACAGGCGTT
The DNA here is from genome assembly GCA_016200895.1 of Burkholderiales bacterium. Lineage (GTDB taxonomy): Bacteria > Pseudomonadota > Gammaproteobacteria > Burkholderiales > Burkholderiaceae_D > Undibacterium. The sequence continues at coordinate 53,379 of JACQDX010000063.1, read as the reverse complement.
CAGCCGGGATGCGCTCCGCCGCTTTCTTCATCAATTGCTCAATATGCGCCTGTGTCGGGATATTGGGTGAATGGATGTCATACACGCCAGGGCCGATCTCGTTAGGGTAGTTAAAGTGATCGAATGCATCCAGCAACTCCATGTCAGAGCGTGAAGTTTCTATGGTAATCACGTCAGCATCCATGCCAGCGATAGATTCAATGATGTCGTTAAATTCCGAATAGCACATGTGGGTATGAATCTGGGTTTCGTCCTGCGCACCATTGGCCGTGATGCGGAAAGATTCGACTGCCCAGCCCAGGTATTCCTGCCATTGTGCTTTACGTAGTGGCAGGCCTTCACGCAATGCTGCCTCATCGATCTGGATCACGCGCACGCCTGCTTTTTCCAGGTCCAGCACTTCTTCGCGGATTGCCAGGGCAAGCTGGTAGCAGGACACGGAACGCGGCTGGTCATCCCGCACGAAGGACCAGTTCAAGATGGTGACCGGGCCAGTCAGCATGCCCTTCATCGGTTTTGCAGTCAGCGACTGGGCGTAGCGGCTCCATTCCACAGTCATGGCTTTTGGACGGGCGATGTCACCGAACAGAATGGGTGGTTTCACGCAACGTGAACCATATGACTGGACCCAGCCAAACTGGCTAAAGGCGTAACCATCAAGTTGCTCGCCAAAGTATTCAACCATGTCATTGCGCTCGGCTTCGCCATGCACCAGCACGTCCAGGCCCAGTGCTTCCTGCTCACGCACACTGCGGGCAATCTCGGCCTGCATGGCGACTTTATAGCCAGCTTCATCCAGCCTGCCCGCCTTGAATTCGCTGCGCGCATGGCGGATTTCAGCAGTCTGCGGGAAAGAACCGATAGTCGTCGTCGGATAGGCTGGCAGCTTCAGCAACGCGGCTTGTTTGCTTGCGCGCTGCACATAGGAGCTCTGGCGCTGTCCCATACTTGTGGTAATGGCGGCGACAGCGGCTTTGACGGTTGCATTGTTCACCCGTGATGAAGTTCGGCGTGCGGTAACTGCTGCCTGGTTGGCCTCCAGTTCATTTTTGACGGCGGCGCTGCCCTGGTTCAGGGCAGTTGCCAATACCTTGAGTTCATCAAGTTTCTGGATCGCAAAAGCCAGCCATGAACGGATATCGGCATCCAGTTTTTGTTCGCTGTTCAGATCAACTGGCACATGCAGCAATGAACAGCTAGGCGCTATCCACAGACGGTCGCCCAGGATTTTTGCTACAGGTGTGAGCCATTCCAGCACGGCATTGAGATCAGTTTTCCAGATATTGCGGCCATTGGTGACACCCAGTGAAAGCACGCGGTCTTGTGGTAATTGTTCAACGATAGCGCTGACTTCTGCACGTGCATTGATGGCATCCAGGTGCAGGCCCTGCACTGGCAACTGACATGTCAGCGCCAGATTGTCTTGCAACTGACCAAAGTAAGTTGCCAGCAGCAGTTTGACTTTGTCGGTGGCTAGGCTTGTGTATGCAGTCTTGATCGCATTCTGCCATTCTGCGGTCAATTCAGTGACCAGTATGGGTTCATCGATTTGGACCCATTCAACGCCTTGTGCCGCAAGCTGGTTCAGCAATTCTGCATAGACTGGCAGCAGACGCGGCAGCAGGGCCAGCTTGTCAGTATCATCCTTGGCTTTGCCAAGAGACAGGTAAGTGACCGGGCCAATGACGACTGGCTTGGCTTTTACACCCAGTCGTTTGGCTTCTGCCAATTGTTCCAGCAAGCGTGTAGCATCCAGAGCAAACTTTGTGTCAGCAGTAAATTCAGGGACGATATAGTGATAATTGGTGTCAAACCATTTGGTCATTTCACCGGCAGCGACTCCATCACCTGCGCCACAGCAGACACTGTGATCTTCCAGCCCTTTGGCAGAACGGCCACGGGCTACACGGAAGTAATTATCCAGTGCATCGCCATGAAAGCCGCTGACCCGTTCAGGCAAATTGCCTAGCGTGAAACTCATGTCCAGCATCTGGTCGTAAAAAGCAAAGTCGCCAACCGGTGTCAGGTCCAGTGCAGACTGGTGATTCCAGTGGCGCTGGCGCAATTCTGCACCCAGGCCTTTCAATGCCTCGCGTGAAGATTCGCCTTTCCAGTAAGATTCCAGCGCAAACTTGAGTTCACGCCTGGCACCAATTCGGGGAAAGCCCAGATTATGTGTAGTGACCATGATGTTGTCTTCATTTCTTGAGATTATTGAATGAGAGCTATGCTATAGTCAGGAAAACATGAAGTAAAATGATGTTTTCTCATTATTCGATTAGTTTTATTCATACATTATGCTTGAACGCATACATCTGTCCATCATCCAGGAAGTGGACAAACAAGGTTCGCTAACTGCTGCAGCGTCTGCCTTATTCCTGACCCAATCAGCGCTCAGTCACGCTATCAAGAAGCTTGAACAGCATCTTGGTACTGATATCTGGCTGCGTGAAGGGCGTAGTCTGCGATTGACGCAGGCAGGTGAATATCTGCTGGCCGTCGCCAACCGCGTGCTGCCACAACTGGCAATGGCCGAAGAACGCATGAGCCAGTATGCCTGCGGTGAGCGTGGTACCTTGCGCATAGGCATGGAATGTCATCCCTGTTACCAGTGGCTGTTGAAAGTGGTGTCGCCCTATCTGGCAAGCTGGCCCGATGTTGATGTCGATGTCAAACAAAAATTCCAGTTTGGCGGCATTGGTGCCCTGTTTGGTTATGAGATAGATTTACTGGTGACGCCTGATCCACTCTACAAACCTGGCCTGCATTTTGAACCTGTATTTGATTACGAGCAGGTATTGGTCGTCAGCCGCAAACATGCGCTGGCCAAGGTCGCATATGCGCAGCCAGCACAGTTGGGTGATGAAGTGCTCATCACTTATCCCGTAGCGATAGACCGGCTGGATATCTATAACCAGTTCCTGATGCCAGCCGGGATCAGCCCGCAGCGGCACAAAACCATAGAGACGACGGACATCATGTTGCAGATGGTAGAAAGTGGCCGTGGAGTTGCCGCCTTGCCGCGCTGGCTGGCGGAAGAATATGCAGAGAAAATGGATGTGGTGGCGGTACGCCTTGGTCGCCAGGGTATCGCCAAACAGATATTTTTAGGGGCACGTGAAGCCGATGTCGATATCGATTATTTGAAAGCCTTCGTTGAATTGGCGCGTCATTCAAAGCAAGCTACTGGCTCAAGCCGGATGAAAAAGAAAGCGGGAAAATAAGTCAGAGCAATCAGACTCAACCAGCACTTGCCGCCAATGGCAATTCAAAACAAAAACAGGCGCCCGTATTAACTGCACTGCCTGTGTCAGCACCACTACGCAATTCTATGCTGCTGTGATGCAATTGCAGGATGCGGTGCACGATCAGCAAGCCCAGCCCGCCGCCGTGGCTTTCACCACTGAGCGCAAATGGTCGCTTGAATAGCTTATCCAGCAATTCGGCGGGTATGCCGGGGCCGGTATCGCTGACGCAGATTTCCACTGTCTGCAAGCGTTTTGCTACTGCCACAGTCACCGCGCCGCCTGCTGGTGTATGACGTATGGCATTGTCGATGAGGTTGGTCAGCACCCGTTCTATCATGCCAAGGTCTGCCATCACCATGGCGTTGCCATCCAGTTCCGCTTCCAGTCTGACCTGGCCGTTTTGTGCCTGCAATTCAAACTTCTGGAACACGTCCTGTATCAGGTCATTCAGCGTGAAGGCTTCAGGTTCTGGCTCTACTCCGCCATGTTCGAGACGCGCCAGGTCAAACAGGGCTTGCGCCAGGCGACCGACCTTGCGGCTCTGGCCCAGTGCAATTGCCAGATAGCGCTGGCGCTCAGCCGCATCCAGCGTCGCATCTCTTGCAGCCAGTGTTTCCAGATAACCGTGGATTGATGTCAGCGGCGTGCGCAGGTCGTGCGAGATATTCGCGACCACTTCGCGCCTGTCATGGTCCATCTGTTTCAATGTATGCCATTGCTCATTGATGCGTGCCGCCATCTGCCCGAAACTGGTTTCCAGCACGGCGATTTCATCACGCTGGTTAGTGGCCTGTGTTGAAGGTGGTGGTACCACGGGCTGTTCTGTCTGGGTATCAAAGCGGCGCATGGTGTCTGCCAGCTTGTGCAAGGGCCTGGTAACCCAGCGCAGTGCAGCCCAGCCTGCCACCAGTGTCAGCAATGCCACCAGTGCCATCGACAACAGAGTGACGCGCAGTACGGCATTGATGCCCGCATGCGCAACATAGCGGTCATGCTCTTCGCCTTGCAAAATAACGTAGATGTAGTGTGCCTCAGGCCTGTTACTGCGCAGTGCCGCCGCGCTGAATACCTTGCGCCTGTTTTCACTACGTGGGTCGTCCCCAAGTATGGGCAGCATGCGGCCATCCAGGAATTTGCGTATGGGTGCCAGATCAACTTGCTGGCGCTTCAGACGACCAGGTGGCGCCGCATTGCCGATGATTTTGCCGACTTCATCCAACAGATACACTTCCACACTGGGGTTGACGGTCATTAACTGATCGAACAGGCGGCGCACAGAATCTGGCCCCATTTCTTCTGTACCGGTCAATTGCGCATTGACAGCGATGCTGCCCGCCAGGCCGCGTGACAGGCCCTGTACCACTTCCATCTCGCGCATATCATTGGCGCGTATCTGCAACCAGGCTGAGACACCGCAACTGGCCAGCAACAGCACAGAAAATACCAGCGACAAGCGCTGTGACAGCGTCAGCTTCACGTCGCCTCTCCCGGTAACGCGTAACGGTAACCTTTGCCCCACACAGTCAATATGCGGTGCGGCTCCGCCGGATTGCTCTCTATCTTGGCACGCAGGCGGTTGATGTGGGTATTGACGGTATGTTCATAACCTTCATGCTCATAACCCCAGACCTTGTTGAGCAAATCCAGGCGCGAATATACCTGGCCGGGGTGGCGTACAAAAAAATACAGCAAGTCAAATTCGCGCGGGGTCAGGTCCAACAGCTTGCCATCAGCAGTGGCAATGCGTGTCACTGGTGACAAGGCCACGCCATCCACTGCTACATCTCCGGCTTCAGTGCGGCGGCTCTTGTCCATCGCATCGGCACGTCGCAGCATGGCCTTGACGCGGGCCACCAGCTCCAGCACCGAGAAAGGTTTGGCCAGATAATCGTCAGCCCCCAGTTCAAGGCCGAGAATGCGGTGCACTTCGCTGGAACGGGCGCTGATGATGATAATGGGCGTATACCTTTCCATGGCACGTGCCTGGCGGCAGATTTCCAGCCCATCCACGCCAGGCAGCATGATGTCGAGTATCAGTGCGTCCCAGTTACCAGCACGCAATTGTGCCAGCCCCTGCTTGCCGTCAGCGCAATGTGTGACCTGATAACCCTCGTCCTTCATGTGCAGGCGCAGCAGGTCGGCGATGGGCATATCATCTTCCACAATCAATATATTTTTTGCTGTATCCACGCTTTTCCCCACCGTTCGAATGTTGTCATTGTGCAGGATTTGCGGGTAAAAAGTATCACAAATCGTTTAACTTTACGTGAAGACTTGGACAGCGATTGAGGCGCACAATAAGAACCATGGCACAGATGCTGTACATACACCAAGGAAGATATATGCAAAACCGACGTCAATTTCTACTGGCTGGCAGCATGCTGGCCATGAGCCGCATGTTATCTGCCGCCCCCGCCGGTAATTCATCCAGCAATGCATCTGGCACTGCATTTGAAGTTCAGCACACCGATGCCGAATGGCGTCGCCTGCTGACCGGCATGCAATATGAGGTCTTGCGCCGTGGTGCCACCGAGCGCGCTTTTAGCAGCCCGCTCAACGATGAACACCGCAGTGGCCAGTTCAGTTGCGCTGGCTGTCAGTTGCCGCTGTTTTCGTCGAAAACCAAATTCGACAGCGGCACTGGCTGGCCCAGTTTTTATGCGCCACTGGAGCGTGCCGTCAGCAATGTGACCGACACGACCTTTGGCATGCTGCGTACTGAAGTACTGTGCCGCCGTTGTGGTGGCCATCTCGGTCATGTATTTGATGACGGCCCACGTCCTACCGGTTTGCGCTATTGCATGAATGGCGTGGCGATGACATTCACACCCGGCAAAGCCTGAACTACGTACAGAAAGCAAACATGTTGTTGATACTTATTTCTTATCTCGGTGGCGTGCTGACCATACTCAGCCCCTGCATCTTGCCAGTGCTGCCTTTTGTCTTTGCCCGTACCGGCCAGCCGTTCCGTCGCAGTGGCTTGCCCCTGCTGGTGGGCATGGCGCTGACCTTTGCTGCAGTTGCCACACTGGCTGCGGTCGGCGGTAACTGGGTGTTACAGACCAATCAATATGGTCGCTGGCTGGCGATGGCCTTGCTGGCTTTCTTTGGACTGACGCTATTGTTCCCGCACCTGGCTGACAAGCTCACCAAGCCACTGATAGCTGTGGGTGACCGTCTTTCCAATACTGTGAATACCGCGCACGCAGATGGCGGTGGCGTAGGCTCATCGCTATTGCTGGGTGTAGCGACTGGTCTGTTGTGGGCACCCTGTGCCGGGCCTGTGCTGGGTTTGCTGCTCACTGGGGCTGCACTCAATGGTGCCAGTGCACAGACAACTTTTTTACTGCTGGCGTATGCTGCCGGTGCCGCAACTTCACTTGCAGTTGCCTTGCTGATAGGTGGCAAGGTATTTGCCGCGATGAAACGCTCGCTGGGTGCTGGTGAATGGATACGCCGCATCCTGGGTGCGGCGATGATAGCCGGTGTTGCCGCCATTGCACTGGGTCTGGACACCGGCTTGCTGACACGCTTGTCCACTGTTGCTACATCAGGGCTGGAACAGCAATTGATAGATAGCTATACGCCAAATTCACCAGATTCGCCAGATGTGCAAGTCAATCCAGCACAGGCACAGACTGCCCCGCAGCAGGGAGCAATGATGGCCTCGAATGCGATGATGGCTTCTAATGCCATGATGGCATCGGACAAGCAAATGGCATCCAATACTATGGCCCCATCGAATGCCATGATGTCTGCGCACGGTGATAATGCAGCGGTTGGTGCTTTGCACGAAGAGGGGATCATGCCAGCATTGACTGGCGCAACACAATGGCTCAATTCCAAACCACTGACTGCGCAAGACCTCAAAGGCAAGGTCGTGCTCATCGATTTCTGGACCTACTCTTGCATCAACTGCCTGCGCAGCTTGCCGTATGTGCAGGCATGGGCGAAAAAATACCGTGACCAGGGCCTGGTCGTCATCGGTGTGCATGCGCCTGAATTTGCGTTTGAGCGTGACCCAGCCAATGTCAGCAAGGCAGTGCGCGACCTGGGTATCAGCTACCCGATTGCCATCGACAATAACTATGCAATCTGGCGTGCCTTTGGCAACAAATATTGGCCTGCGCATTATTTCATCGATGCCACTGGCCGCATCCGCCACCATCATTTTGGTGAAGGCGAATATGTGCAATCTGAGCAGGTGATACAGCAATTGCTGGAAGAAGCAGGCCAGAAGAATGTCGCCAATGATGTCGTCATCGAGACGGGTGCGGCTGGTGCACAAATGGCGGCGGACGATAGCCAGGTGAAATCGCCGGAGACTTACCTTGGTTATAGCCGCGTACAAAACTTTGTGTCGCCAGGCGGCATACAGCAAAACCGCAATGCCGATTACAGCTTGCCAGCACAACTGGCTCTGAATCAATGGGGGCTGGCAGGAAACTGGAAAGTGCAGGAAGAACATGCCGCCCTGACGCAGAAGGGCGGGCGCATCACTTACCGCTTCCATGCCCGTGACTTGCATTTGGTGCTGGGGCCAGACAAAGACGGCAAGCCCGTGCGTTTCCGTGTCACTATCGACGGCACTGCGCCTGGCGCTGCGCATGGCAGTGACATAGCCGTCGATGGTAGTGGCACAGTAACTGCTCAGCGCTTGTACCAACTGGTACGGCAGTCTGGCAAAGTTGCCGGGCACACTTTCAGTATAGAGTTTCTTGATCCGGGAGTAGAGGCTTACGCTTTTACTTTTGGTTGATTTTCCTTCTACTAGGAGTACGACATGAAAATAGCAAACAGATTCACAGCCATGGTGCTGGGCATAGGTGGTGTCGCAGCAGCACTGGTTTTGAATGGTCAGGTACGTGCTGGCGAGGCAGCAGTAGTCATTGCCGCGCCAGTGGTGGATGCACCGGCAGGCAGTGCCAAAACTGAAACCGCAGTGTTTGCCGGTGGCTGTTTCTGGGGCGTGCAGGGTGTATTCCAGCATGTGCGTGGCGTCACCAATGCGGTCTCTGGTTATGCCGGTGGCAAGGCAGCGACGGCCCGTTATGAATTGGTAGGATCGGGCGCAACTGGTCATGCGGAAGCCGTGCAGGTGACTTTTAATCCCACCCAGATCAGTTATGGCAAGCTGCTGCAGATATTCTTCTCCGTTGCGCATGATCCAACCCAGTTAAACCGCCAGGGTCCGGATAGTGGCACGCAATATCGTTCTGCGATTTTCCCTGCCTCACCTGTACAGCGCAATGTCGCAGAAAAATACATCGCCCAATTGAACGCTTCGCACGCCTTCAGGGCATCGTTGGCAACGACAATTGAGGCAGATACAGGTTTCTTCGCGGCAGAGACCTATCACCAGAATTACCTGACGCTGCATCCTAACGAGCCATATATCGCCATCAACGATTTGCCCAAGGTCGAGAACCTCAAACGTGTGATACCGGCTGTATACCGCCCTGATCCAGTGCTGGTGCGCAAGGGTATCTGAGTGGCTGATGGCAAAAACCTGTCAGGTAATGCTTGCCAGTTTTCCATGTCTTTCCCATGCCTATTCTTGATATGTAAAGTCCCTCATACATTTATACCTTGATCCGCTTGAAATTTGACGCATAATGGCAAAAATTACATTAATGCTTATGTTCAGGAGACCGGTATGGAAATGAATCTGGCACCCGAAGTCATTGCTCAAACCCTGGAAGCAACGCTCAAGCGTTTGCATGCTGCCTACCGCACCGAACCTCATCCTGATTTGCAACTGCGGCTGGACTGGCTCAATCGCCTGGAAAAAATAACTGTACAACATGGTGCAGAGATCATCCAGGCGATCAGCAAGGATTTTCGGCATCGCTCTGAGCATGAAACTGAACTTGCAGATTTATCGCTCATCGTTTCTTCCATCAAGCATACCAGGCGCCATCTTGCCGGCTGGATGAAGCCACGGCGTGTTGCCACCGCCTTGCAATATCTGCCCGCAAAGAACAGGCTGCTGTGCCAGCCCCTGGGTGTGGTTGGCATCATCTCGCCATGGAATTATCCACATCAACTGGCACTGGGGCCAGCTATTGCCGCGTTTGCCGCAGGCAACCGCGTCATGCTCAAACCATCAGAACTGACGCCACATTACTCGGCACTGCTGGCCAGGCTGGTTGCCGATTATTTTTCTGAAGATGAAATGGTGGTTGTCACCGGCGGTGCTGACGTGGCCAAGGCATTTTCTGAACTGCGTTTCGATCATCTGGTGTTCACCGGTTCAACCGCAATCGGCAGGCATGTGGCAGTTGCCGCAGCCAAAAACCTGACGCCGGTAACGCTGGAGTTGGGCGGCAAGTCCCCGGCCATAGTGGATGCCAGCGCCAATATTAAAACCGCAGCAGCCAGCCTGGCTTTTGGCAAATTACTCAATGCCGGCCAGACCTGTGTTGCGCCGGATTATGTGCTGGTGCCAGCAGACAAGCATGATGAACTTGTAGCCGCGCTGGTAGCTGCCACTGGCAAGATGTATCCGGTGCTGGAAGATAATCCGGACTACACCGCCATCATCAACGACCATCATTACCGGCGCTTGCAAGGTTTGTTGAATGATGCTGTCGAGCAAGGGGCACAATTGCTGCCACTCACTGCCACTGCCCAGTCTGCAGGCATGACGGCAGCGCGTAAACAGGCTCCTGTGCTGGTGTTGAATACCACACCAGACATGCGCATCATGCAGGAAGAAATTTTTGGCCCCTTGCTGCCCATCGTCACCTATCAGGGTGACATCAAAGAGGCGATAGAATTCATTAACCAAAGAGAGCGTCCGCTGGCCCTGTACTGGTATGGCACCGACAATGGCAACCGTGACCTGGTGCTGGAACAAACCGTGTCTGGTGGAGTCACCATCAATGATTGCCTGTGGCATCTCAGCCAGGAATCACAACCCTTTGGCGGCGTTGGTGCCAGCGGCATGGGTGCCTATCATGGAGAGTGGGGCTTCCGTGGTCTGAGCAAGGAAAAACCGGTTTTCTATCAAAGCAAGATGAATGGCATGAATCTGCTTTACCCGCCTTATGGGAAAACATTTGCACGTATGCTGAAGTTATTGAAGATCATAGGCTGACTGGCAATGTTCAATATTAGGACTTACGCAAAACCGCCCCAACTGCGTTGCAGCGCCTAGCCGTACTTAAGTACTGTCTTCGTCGCTACGCCTTGCTGGGACAATTTTGCGTAAGCCCTAAATATGTATCATTAATTTTTAATAGCTTAAGGAAATTTAAATATGATTTTTTCGCAAGATGCAGGAGTGCTGTTATTTTCGTATGGAACCTTGCAAGACAAGGCTGTGCAACTAGCCAATTTTGGCCGCGAACTCGCCGGTCGTCCCGACTCCATGCCTGGTTATATGCAAACGCTGATCGCTATAGATGATCCTGATGTTGTGGCAACGAGTGGTAAGACCCATCATCCTATCGTCCAGCCCAGCTCAAATCTTGCCGATGAAGTTTCTGGTACTGTTTTTGAAATCACTGCGCAGGAACTGGCAGCCGCAGACGCTTATGAAGTTGCAGACTATAAGCGTGTTTCGGTCGCTTTGAAGTCTGGCTTGCAAGCCTGGGTTTACGTGCGCGCATGAGTTTTTTCAATCTTTGCTATATCAGTTTCTTAATCGCATGACCCCGCTATAGATGCCAACGCCTCCTGTTTGTGCAGGAGACGTTGGACAGCGTCAAATTTTTCTCCTTTTGATCAACTGTAACTGATGCATGCTCAGCACGCGTAACAGGTATCAATCTCATTTTGCATGCACGAGTGCAAATCACAGACGCATGAAATGTATGCCATCAAGCTTGTTTTTTTAAATTCATGAATACGGTGTGTATCTCCTGAAAGTCTGGTGACAGGGCTATCAGCGCGACTGAATACGACAGCAATAGTCATCCCAAGGCCCTCTCCAAGGACTTTGTAAAAACCATGATTTGAAACTAATTGAAAAATTTATCGAAAAAACAACAAATTTGTGCTTGTAACAGCTTAACTTTGTTGCAAGTTAGATGTTGGTTTTATAAACTAGGTTGGCAAAAAATAATGACCAAAATGAATTTTTATGTGGCGAAACCATGTTTTCCAGATGCTGGCAATTCAGTTGGACAATATTGCTTCATAAAAAGAAATCAAAGCTCATATTCACATAGTGCGTTGCTTGCAAAAAACATCTTCAAGTTCCTTTCCATCAATCAAATTCAAGAGCATCTTATGCACAAACAATTGAAGCAAATGCGCCGCCTGGCTGGTGCCGCCACCATGACAGGGGTCAGCCTGTTTTGCCATGCTGCGCTGGCACAGGAGGCCAAAGTCAAAGACGCGCCACAGGTACCGCCACTGGCAAACCAGATTGCAGAGCGCGATGTAGCGGCAGATTTGATCAAGCCCGCAGCCAATCTGTTGAGCGGCGAGCAGCGCAAGATGGTCGAAAGATCAGGTCGTGAAATTCGCTATTTCCTGCCTATACAAATGACACCGGGATTTATCTACAATCCTTCGACAGCGGAATATGACCAAGTATCCTTGCGCTCATATGGACGCAATGTTTCTGGCGCGCCAAATTTATTTCGCCCTGACTTTGTTGCCCCTACCGTAGTCATGAAACCCGGGCAGACTGTGCGCTTTGATCTGAGCAATCGCCTGGACAAGGAGCCAGGTTGTGAGCTGGTGGCAAAAGACAATGTCAATACGCCGCATTGCTATAACACCACCAATCTGCATTCGCATGGTTTGTGGATTTCGCCATCGGGCAATAGCGACAACGTGCTGCTGGCGATCAAGCCCAAGGTCAATTTTGAATACGAATACAATGTGCCGGGGGATCACCCGGCTGGTACTTTCTGGTACCACCCTCACGTGCATGGCTCAACTGCCATACAAGTTGGTAGCGGCATGGCCGGTGCCCTGATCGTCAAAGGCGACAGGCAGCCTACCGTGCTCAGCAATGGCGATCTTGATACCTTGCTCAACCCCTTCAAACCTGCCGCTGGCAACTATGGCGAAGTGATGCTGATGCAGCAGATTCCCTATGCCTGCTTCATCAAGGGACCTGACCCCAAAGACCCGGGCAAAGAGATAGACGTCATACAGACCAATCCTGATGGTACCTGGCTGTGCAAAAAAGGTGATATTGGTGTAGTGCAGGATTTCAAAGCGCAATTCGCTCCAACTGCCTGGACTAAATCTGGCCGTCATACTCTGATCAACGGTTTCGCACGTAACCCTGCCAAGCCTTTGGTGATGGAAGCAGGCAAACTGTATCGCTGGCGTTTGATAGACGCAGGCGTACGTGAGTCCATCGTTTTGCGCATCCGCAAAATCAATGACGTCAGCAAGCTGACACCAACTGCCGCCACATCTGAGGCACTGCAGGCTGAAGTTAAAAATGCCTGTAATGGCATCGACGTATTGCAGTTTGAAGTCGCAACCGATGGCCTGACCCGCCCCAGCGCTTTCGCCAAGGTCACCAATACCTTGCAACCGGGTTATCGCAGCGATATCTTGTTCAGCTTGCCAGAAAAAGGTGATTATTGCGTGTATAGCGATTCTGGCGCGCCTGACTTTGTTTCAGCCCAGCCGAACAATGCGAAGGTGATCACGGTGATCCATGCTACCGGCAATAAGACCAGCGGTGATCAAACGCAATTCGTCACCAAAGAACTGATACGTGCAGCCGGCTTATTGTCGAAAAGCGTGCGCGACACCATCATCAGGGATTTGAAAGATGGTTTGAAGCTGACCAAATTTGTGCCGCATAAAGCAATCCCTGAATCCGAGCTTACCGACCCTCAAAAACCGGTTGACCTGGTACTGGGCATCGATCAGCGCGGCGGCAAAATTGCCTTTGACGTCAATGGTGCACCCTATGTACCATCTGAAATTCATCAGACCCTTATTTTAGGTCAGGTACAGGAATGGCATATCAAGTCTTACAACCCGACTGACACAGGTGAAGCGGCGATACAGCATCCTTTCCACATCCACGTCAATCCCTACCAGATTATCAGCATCACCGATAAAAACGGCGTCGATGTCAGCGCACTCAAAGATACGACAGCACCAATCATAGGGCAATACGCTGGTTTGCAGGGAGTGTGGAAAGACACCATCATGGCGACACCAGGCTACACCGTCAAAACCCGCACCCGCTATCAACGCTATATTGGCGAGTATGTATTGCATTGCCATATCCTCGATCATGAAGACCAGGGCATGATGCAAAACGTCAAGGTAGTGCTGCCAGATGGTAATGGCGGTGCCTCCACCGGCGGGCATGGCGCGCACCACTGATAGTCGTTGATCTTCGGTCAGTCAGCATTTTGTATAAACAGCTTGGCAGTCCTTGTGACTGCCAAGCTGTTATTTTTTAAAGCGCAGGGGAAATGATTTTATGCCGTGCTGTAATACGTAAAGTCATCCACCATCATTTGCCGAATGACCCACACATTCGTCAACCGCAAGCGCCCACATATCCACAAGAAACACAGCGGCTGCAGCCATCGATTTTTTGCAGGGCATGCGCGCCGCAATCCGGGCATTTTTTACCAGTAGGGATGTAGTTGATAGGTGCGGTTTCACCTTCATAGGCCAGGTCATCCATACCGTAGTGGTGGCTTCTTTGTTTGAACTTTTCTGCCAGTACAGTAATAGGAATCTGGTTGCCAGCGGCGTCGAGGAAGCCGCGTTTCATCAGTATGCGTTGCAGCGAGTAACCAATGGCGGCTACTTCAGATTCGTGGAACAGTGGTGCCTGTGAACCATCGTCCTTGGTGATCATGCCGCAGCGTACTGTGCCCTTGTCCCAGACCACTTCACGCATGTCAGCCAGTGCCTTGGCGATGGAGCCGCCAGAGCGGGCTGCCATCGACAGCAAACGCATGCTGGCTGATATCCATTGCTGGCCATCGTTCTTTTGACCGGCAGGCATGAAGAATTCAAATGGACGTTCGATAGTCGCACGCTCGCCACCGACCATGCCATCTATATGGATGAAGCTCACCGTCAGGTAGACAGTCTTCTTGCCTTCATACGTCATGTACTGCACTTTGGAGGTGACAGATTCGAGGTCGCCAAACGGGCGGCCATCGAATTGCTTGCGCAACAGGTCGTCGTCAGGTGTCTGTTTGACTTCTGGTGCGGTTTCTGTGGAGACGGACAAGACGCTGCCGAGTATGCTATTCGGACGGTAAGTTGCCAGGCCTTTCAAGCCAGCGCGCCAAGCATCCATGTACAGGTTCTGGAAATCTTCGTAAGGATAATCTGCTGGTACGTTAACGGTTTTGGAAATCGCAGAATCAATGTATGGCTGCACGACCTGCAGCATCTTCATATGGTCACTGGCAGACATGTTCAATGCCGTCACAAACTGTTTTGGCAGCTTGCTGTCGTCAGAAACATCATTGCCCTGATGGCGGTACAAACGCCATGCATGGTCAGCCACTTCGTAGATTTTGGCATCGCCAACCGCCATGCGTTTCTTGCGGTTATAGACCCAGGAGAAAGCCGGTTCTATGCCGTTGGATGCATTGTCGGCAAAGGCCAGTGTGATGGTGCCGGTAGGGGCGATGGACAGCAAATGGGAATTGCGCAAACCATGTTTGGAAATCGCATTGCGTACATTTTTAGGCAGGCGTTTGGCGAAAGCGCCAGAGAGGTATTTTGTGCTGTCGAACAATGGGAACTGGCCTTTTTCTTTGGCCAGTTCTGCCGATGCCAGGTAGGCGGCATCGCGCATGACTTCAGATACTTTTTGCGCGAAGGCGCGACCAGCGTCGGAATCATAACGCTGGCCCAGCATGACCAGACTGCTGCCCAAACCAAGAAAGCCCAGGCCGACGCGACGCTTGGACATGGCTTCGGCTTTTTGCTGTGGCAGGGGCCATGCCGTGGCATCCAGCACATTGTCGAGCATGCGTGTCGCAACAGTTACGACTGCTTCAAAGGCAATGAAATCAAATTCTGCAGCATCAGTGAATGCACCCTTGATGAAGCGGGTCAGGTTGATCGAACCCAGGCAGCAGCAGCCATAGTCAGGCAGTGGTTGTTCTGCACATGGATTGGTGGCTTCGATTTTTTCGCAATAGTAGAGATTATTCTCTGCATTCATGCGTGACAAAAACAGGATACCTGGTTCTGCATGGTCGTAAGTGGACTTCATGACCTCATCCCACAGATTACGGGCACGCACGGTTTCATACACCCACAAACCATCTTCACGCTGATAAGCACCGGCTTCTTTTTTGTCTTCGCCAGGTTCAGCTTTATGTACCAGGCAGTAGTCAGTGTCTTTGGCAACCGCTTCCATGAATTCATCGGTGACGCCGATGGAAATATTGAAGTTGGTCAAACCGCCCTGGTCTTTGGAGCGGATGAATTCGAGGATATCGGGATGGTCGCCACGCAAGACGCCCATCTGCGCGCCGCGACGGGCACCAGCGGATTCTACGGTGGAGCAGGATGCATTGAAGACCTGCATAAAAGACACCGGGCCGGAAGCGCGTGAACGGGTACCGCGCACCAAGGCATCTTTAGGGCGTATGGTAGAGAAGTCATAGCCTACACCACCACCACGACGCATGGTTTCTGCGGCATCTGCCAGCGCAGTATAAATGCCGGGTTTGCCATCGGTGGCACTGGAAACAGAATCACCTACTGGTTGTACGAAGCAGTTGATGAGGGTGGCGTGGAGATCCATGCCAGCTGCAGAATTGATGCGACCTGCTGGTACGAAACCATTCTTTTGCGCCCACAAGAATTTTTCTTCGTAATAGGCCTGGAAGTCTGGTTGCTCTACGCTGGCGAGTGCCCTGGCAACGCGGGCTTGCACATCCTGGATAGTGACTTCATCACCTTTTGCGTATTTTTCCAGCAAGACATCAAGGGAGATTTCTTGAGGAGACATTTCTGTCAATCCTAAAATTTTTTCGTTTGCGTTCATGTGAGAAAGTTTTCTTTGTTACTTGTTGCAGAGAGGAATCCGAAGCTCGCCTTGTTTATAAAAACAGGTCGGGTACCAAGCAAATTTCAGCTTAGGTGTTATTACATAAAATTCGCAAAATTCGTAAAATTTGGGTAGGCAGGATGGCGTAGCCGTTATCAACATAAGTATTGCTTTATTGAAATTAAGGCATCGAAATGCCAACCATCCTGATGTCTGGTAGTTTTCATTATAAACCCCGCCGCCACATTTTTTCTTGAGCTGAATCTAGATAAGGGTAATCTTCAATGCAAGGCATAGCAAAATTACCAAGCTGGAATTTACAGGGAAAGAACTGATTTTTCCGGTTAATGGAAGCTGGACCAGTGATGCGGGATTTTTAAATAGAAATGCCTGAAGTTGATCTTTATGGCAAGCATGTTTGTATGACATTGTCAGATATTTATATATAAAAAAATTCATCATGGACTTGCTATTCAGATATATGTTTTTACAAAAAAAATAGCTACTTCATCGTTTCCAATATTGGTCTGATGTCAGTAAGTCTTGCCAATATTACCGCTTTTTCGCGATTTCCCGACAAACTGTAAAAAACTCAGTGAAAGACAGGGATATCGATGATTTCTTGATGACTGAATAACATATACTTGAATCACTAAAATCCGGTAAATTCAGAGGGCACATAATGAGGCAGGACGGTTTGGCTAAGCGATATCTCTATCCTCAGTTTCTGTTCGTCTGCGCCAACTTACTGTGTCTGGCGCTCTTGCTCACTTCCTTGCTGACTTCAGTGCTATTTTGCCAGCCTGTTATGGCGGCCAGTGTACAAAGCCTGCGCTTTGAACAGGTCGGGCGTGACCAGGGTTTCCAGCATGAATCCGTGCAATCCATGCTGCAAGACCGCCAGGGCTATATGTGGTTTGGCACCCAGGGTGGCCTGCACAGGTATGATGGTTCCAAGGTGGTATTTTTTCGCCATGACCCCAACCGTCCGGACAGCTTGACAGATAACTGGGTCTGGGCTCTGCATCAGGATGATAAGGGCAGGATCTGGGTGGGTACGCGCAATGGTGGCCTGCATAGATATGACATGGCGACCGAAACCATGGTCAGGTATAAGCGTAACCTGGCAGATATCCGCAGCTCTGGTGGTAACCAGATACAGGCCATCATCAGTGACAGCAGTTCTGGTTTGTGGCTGGCGACGGGCGATGGTCTGGCGCATTTTGACCCTGACACAGCGCGTTTTCAGATTTTGCGTCACGATGACAAGGATGCCACCAGTATCGCCAGTGATCAGGTCAGTGCACTGAGTCTGGATAAAGACGGCAACTTATGGGCGGGCACCAATGCGGGTTTGAGCGTCATGTACCGGGGCAAGACTGCTTTTGAAAATTTCCGTCTTGACAGCGACGGCAAGCCAGACCCGCGCCACAATAACGTACAAAGCATACTCAACGACAAGCAGGGCAATCTATGGATAGCCACTGCTGCCGGTCTGGAAATCTGGTCTAAAGAGCGTACGAGAAAACATCGCCTTGGTCTGGCTCAAGGGCTGGACCCCGGCCCTGTTTCCTCTCTGCTGGAAGACAGCGATGGTGTCATCTGGATAGGGACAGATGATGGCCTCAAGCGCTGGAGTGCTGCTGACAACAAGTTCACTTCATACCGCCATCATGCCAGCGACAGGCATAGCCTGGCGGACAACCGTGTCACTCGTTTATTACAAGACCGTACCGGTACTTTATGGGTCGGAACCTGGTTGGGTGGGGCCAGCCGCACCAATCTGTCCAGTGGTGGCTTTGAACGCTTGCTGCATTTGCCTGGCGAGGCCAGGACCCTGAGCAATAATACCGTGTCAGCCATTACCAGCAAGGATGGTGTGGTGTGGATAGGTACGGGCGAAGGTTTGAACCGTCTCGACAAGGCCAGCGGTCAGATACGTGCTTATCAGCACCAGCACCAGCATCAGGGCACGCAGCCAGGCAGCCTGAGCAATAGCAAGATCAGGGCCTTGAAACTGGCACCGGAAGGCAAGCTTTGGGTAGGTACGCAAGATGGTTTGAATTTGTTTGATACGGCGACTGAACGCGCCCAGCATTTCCAGAATGATCCCAAGCAGCCTGACAGCATCAGTTCCAATATCGTGCATTCGCTGGCCTATGACAAGGCAGGTAATTTGTGGGTGGCCAGCGATGACGGTTTGAATCTCATGCAGGGTAGCAAGTTCAAACGCTATATGCATAACCCAAAAGATAGCGACAGCCTTAGCCATGGCCGGGTAGTCTCCATCCTGTTTGACCATCGCGACCAGTTTTGGGTAGGCAGTTTTGGTGGACTGGACAAGCTGGACCGCAGTACTGGTCGATTCGAACATTACCGGCATGAACCGGATAATACCGATAGTCTTAGTCATAGCCGTGTGTATGCTGTGTATGAAGATAAATCGGGTGTGATCTGGGTGGGCACGGCCAGTGGCCTGAATCAAATGGTGCAAGGCGCTGATGGCAAGATCAGTTTCATCCGCTATGGTGGTGCGCTGGGCAATGATGCGACCGCTGGTTTTGCTGAAGATGAAGCAGGCAATCTGTGGATCAGCACAGATGGCGGCTTGTACAAGCTGGGTCCAGACCGAAAAACGCTGAAGAAATATACTGCTGATGATGGCTTGATTGACGGCACTTACACTGTCGGTGCCAGCCATCGCGACGCTGATGGTGCCTTGTACTTTGGTGGCTTTCAGGGCATGGCCTGGTTTTATCCCAAAGCCATACGCGATAATAATGCCAAGCCGGTCACGACGATTACTGATTTCCAGATTTTCAACCAGTCTGTGCGCGGTGGCAAGTTACCCGCAGGCGTGAAAATGGATGGCAATATTTCCGATGCCAAGTCCATTACCCTGTCTTACAAACACAGCGTCGTATCGATAGAATTTGCGGCACTGAATTATTCTGATCCCCTGCATTACCGCTACGCCTATAAGCTGGATGGCTTTG
This sequence comes from Burkholderiales bacterium, assembly GCA_016200895.1. Lineage (GTDB taxonomy): Bacteria > Pseudomonadota > Gammaproteobacteria > Burkholderiales > Burkholderiaceae_D > Undibacterium. Next base: position 34,171 of record JACQDX010000063.1, on the reverse strand, counting down.
ATGAAGACTGGGTGCAGATAGATGGAGCACACCGCGCCGCCAACTATACCAATCTGGGCGCAGGCGAATATGTGTTCAGGACCCGCGCCGCCACCAAGGATGGTGAATGGAATGATCAAGGTGCCAGCCTGCTCATCACTATCACTCCACCATTCTGGATGGAATGGTGGTTCAGGATTATCGCCAGCCTGATCTTGCTGGGACTTATTTATCTGGTGTATCGCTGGCGTGTCAGCCGCTTCTCCGACCAGCAAATTCTGCTGGAAGAGCTGGTCAGGCAAAGAACGGCCGAGGCTGACCGTGAGCGCAAACGCCTGACTGACCTCACCGATGTCTTGCCGCTGTCGGTCTACCAGTATCGTGAAAGACCGGACGGCCAAAGGGAATACGCCTACGTCAGCGAGAATGTCAAAAACGTCATGGGTGTGCCAGCAGCAGACTTGCTGGCTGACAAAGACGCCCGCTGGCGCACCACGCTGCCTGAAGACAGGGAAATTGCCGAGACCAGCCTGAACCGGGCTGTCGATAACCGTACCTCCAGCAATTTCCACCAGCGCGTCCTGGTCGATGGCAAGGTACGCTGGTTGCGTTCGCAAACCGTGGCACCCAAGCGTGTCAATGGCGACTGGATATGGAATGGTTTCTGGATCGATGAAACTGAATCCTATCTGCAAAAAGATGAGCTGCGTGAAGCCAAGGAACAGGCAGAGCAGGCGACTGTTGCCAAGTCCTATTTCCTGGCGAATATGAGCCATGAAATCCGCACGCCTATGAATGCCATTATTGGTCTCTCACACTTGGCCAAGAAAACCCGCCTGACTTTGAAGCAACGCGACTACATCGATAAAATCCATAGCGCCGGAACTTCTTTGCTGGGTGTAGTGAATGACATCCTGGATTTTTCCAAGATAGAAGCGGGCAAGCTGGATATAGAATCTGCCGAATTTGTACTGGCCGATGTCATCGACGATGTGGCCACCATCGTCAGCCATAATGTCGCAGAAAAAGATATAGAACTGGTATTTGATATCGACACCCATGTCCCCCACAGCATGCGCGGTGACCCTTTGCGTCTGGGACAGATCATTACCAACCTGGTCAATAACGCCATCAAGTTTACCGACCGGGGCTCGGTCATCATCCTGGTCAAACAGGTGCAGGCAGAAGTCGACAAGGTGCAATTGCAATTCAGTGTGCAGGATACCGGTGTCGGCATGACAGAAGAACAGCAAGAAAACCTGTTCCAGGCCTTTACGCAGGCGGATAGTTCCACCACGCGCAAATATGGCGGTACGGGTCTTGGCCTGACGATATCGCGGCATCTGGTTGAACTCATGGGTGGCACTATCTGGGTCGAAAGCCAGGTAGGTAAAGGCAGTCATTTTCATTTCACTTGCTGGTTCGCTTTTGCCAGCCCGGCACCGCAAATCATCTTGCCTGCGCAAGTACAAAACTTGAAATTGCTGGTGGTGGATGACCATGACGTGGCGCGCTTGCATTTGCAAAAACTGGGGCAGCAATTGGGCCTGACCGTGAATGCTGCCAACAGCGGCAAACTGGCGCTGCATATGCTGAGCGAAGCCAGGGTACTTGGTCATCCGTATGATCTGCTCTTGCTTGATGCCCACATGCCAGACATGGATGGTGCCGCCACCATGAATGCCATTGCCGCCAGCATGGGCAAGGAGACACCGCAAGTCATCATGCTGACCACCATGAGCTTTGATGAAACCACCATGCAGGCCAGGACCTATGCACCGCTTGCTTATCTGTCCAAGCCCACAGGCATGGCGGGCTTGCTGGAGATATTGCTGCGCATTAGCGCTTCATCGCGTGAAGCACCGGTCAATACCGCAGCCGAGACGCACAACGACTGCCGCTTTGAAGGCTTGCGTGTTTTACTAGTAGAAGACAATCACATCAACCAGCAAATCGCCGCAGAGCTGATGACTGAGGCCGGCATCATCGTTGAAGTGGCTGACAATGGCCGCATCGCCATCGACAAGCTGAACCGCGGCAATCCTTATGACATCGTGCTCATGGATTTGCAAATGCCCGAGATGGATGGCTATGCGGCCACTACAGTCATTCGTTCTTACCCCGAATGGCTAGACTTGCCCATCATCGCCATGACTGCCCATGCCATGAATGAAGAAAGGCAACGCTGTCTGGATACCGGCATGAATGACCATATCGCCAAACCGATAGACCCGGACAGTTTCTTTGAAACCCTGAGCCGCTGGTGTGGTCGTCGCATGCCCGGTTATCAGACGGACCTGCCAGCCAGCACAAGCGCACAGCCACCTACTTCAGTTACGCCTGCCGCAGCGTCAATCAAAGCTGAACCAGCGAAGCCAGAGGTTGCAGTCCACGATCTGACTATTGCTGGTGTGGATGTCGCGCCAGCCCTACATCGTTGCGGGCAAAATCTCGACCTGTACCTGCGTCTGCTGCAAATCTTTGTCGACAGCGCCGCATCCACGCCAGACAAGATCAGGCTGGCACTGGAGAAAGGTGACCGTGGTACTGCCGAGCGCGAAGCCCACACCATGCGCGGTGCCGCTGGCAATATCGGCGCGACCACATTGGCAGCGGTATCAACCGAGCTGGAACTGGCAATTGAAAAGTCGGAAGAGAACGAGGCACTGATAGAAAAATTTACTGCAGCCAGTGCAGAGCTGATCAATGCATTGAAGCAGGCTTTGAAAGAACAGGCGGCCAAAGAAACGGCCAAGGAAGCACTTCAACTTGAACTGGCAGCCAAAGCTGCTGATGCGTCAGAAACAGCCCAGCTATTTGTCACACTACGCCAGTATCTGGAAGAGTCGGACAGCGAGGCGCTGGATTATTTCAATACCCATAATCTCAGCATGCGCCAGGTGCTGGGGGCGCAGGCTGAAGAGTTTGTGCAATCGCTACAAGTGTTTGACTTTGAAATCGCCTTGCAGATACTCGACAGTGTCTGCCCGGCTGATAGCACAGCCTTATAGATATTTCTCCAGCATCTGCATGGTGCGCGCAGTCGCACCCTGATGCTGCAAGAAGAAGGCATGGGCCGCTACGCCCATGCGCTGGCATTGCTTTTTATCTGTCAGCAAGGCGTGGGCCTGGCGGAACAGGCTGAGCGCACCATCAACACGGAAAGCCGCGCCGCTGGCAATAGCCTGGTCAGTGATTTCAGAAAAATTGAAGGTATGCGTGCCCGTCAGCACAGGCTTGCCCATGGCACAGGCTTCGATCAGGTTATGGCCGCCCAGTGGCACCAGGCTACCGCCCACAAAGGCGATATCGCAGGCTGCATAGTACATATACATCTCACCCATGCTGTCGCCCAGCACGACTCGTATGTCTTCGCTTATTTGGGCGATTTCTTCATGGTTCAGGCTGGAGCGACGCAGGTATTTAATGCCATGCGATTCCAGCAGGCTGGCAACATGATCAAAGCGTTGCGGGTGGCGTGGCGTGATAATCAGCAGCGGATTGGTTTGCAACAAAGGTACTTGTTCGACAAAGGCTTGGAGTATCAATTCTTCTTCACCATCGCGGGTGCTGGCGCACAAAATCACCTGGCGCTCGCCAAAACTGCGGCGCAGGGCGGCACCACGTTCTGCCATCAAGGGCGGTGGCGTTACATCAAACTTCATATTGCCGGTCACACCAGGCTGTTCTATACCCAGTTCATGCAGACGCAAGGCATCGGGATTCGACTGCGCAGCCACACTGCTGATGGCGCGTGCGGCAGGCAATATCAGCGAAGCCAGACGCTGCGCCTTGCGTAAAGACTTTTCTGACAAACGGGCATTCACCAGCGTCACTGGTATGGCCTTTGCTGCACACTGGGCAATCAGGTTGGGCCAGACTTCTGTCTCTATCAGGATGCACAATTGTGGAGAAAAATGACGCAAGAAGCGCACTATCATCCAGTTGATGTCATATGGTAAAAACGCCTGTTGCAGACGCGGTCCTACATCGGCAAATAACTTGTCGCCCGTTTCACGTCCTGTGGCGGTCATGTGCGTCAGCAAGATACGGTGTTCAGGGCAACGTGTCAGCAGGGCACGTATCAGTGGCTCAGCCGCACGGGTTTCTCCTGCCGAGACCGCATGCACCCAGATCGTCGGCATGCTGGCAAGAGTGGTATTCGCTGGATAAAACCCCAGACGCTCACCTATATGCTGGCGATAACCAGGCTCAAGGCGGCCACGCCACCAGAGGCGAAACAGGGCAAATGGCAGGGACAGGCCCCACACCAGGGAGTAAAGAAGACGCATGCTTTATGTCCGACGGAAATTCACCAATACAATACCACCACACACCAGTACTGCACCCAGCGCAAAGCGCGGGCTAATGGGATCGTGCATAAGGATGACACCAGCGGCCACGCCGAACAAGGGTGTCAGGAAAGAAAATACGGAAAGACGTGATGCCAGATAACGCCGCATCAACCAGAACCAGGTCAGGTAACTGGCAAAAGCAATCACCACTGTCTGGAAAATCAGGCTGACGATGCTGGTCATATCCCATTGCGTGGGCAGGCTCTCGCCGCGCAAGAACACAAAAGCCAGCAAGATCACCGCTGCCACCGCCAACTGGTAAAACAGGGTCGTCGTCGGTTCCGCTTCAGACAGACTGGATTTGCGTATGGTAATCGTGGTTGCCGCCCATAGTATGGCTGCGGCTACCCCAAAACTGTCACCTATCAGCATATCAGCCACATCACGCTGGCTGCTACCTGATGTGTCAAATAAAGCACCAGAGAAGGCGATTGCAACGCCCGCAAAGGCCGACAGGATACCCAGCCATTGTGTTGACTGCAAACGCTCAGCCGGGATCAGCCAGTGCAGGCCCAGTACGGTAAAAATAGGTGCTGTATATAAAAACACCGACATATGCGAAGCAGTTGTGTATTTCAAGCCCAGCGATATGCATAAAAATTCTATGGCAAACAAGACGCCCGCTGCAATGCCCGGCACAACATGCTTGTCACGCAGGGAAAATGGAATCTTTTTGATAAGTATCAGCAACAACACCAGCACTGCCGCCAAACCAGAACGCAAGCCCAGTTGCATGCTGGCACCAATCACCGGTGCCGCCAACTTAACCGCCACCTGCTGCAAACCCCAGCACAGGCAGAGTACCAGCATCAGGGAAATGGCAAAACCATCAAGATTTTTACGTTGAGCGGACATCAAGCTTGGGAGTGTGGGCGAAGAGGTGGGAATATACCTGAAAACGGTGAGCAGGGGTGTATGTCTTGCTTGGGGCTAATACGGAGCAGGGGAAGTATTTTTTGTATTTAACAAGGGATGCAATCCCAATAAATTTTGTAATTGTTTGTCTTTAATATAAGTTTTGTGACGCGGCAGACCGGATAGTTTAATACAGCATGACACTAAAATCGTCGCTCCTGAGCAGGCAGGAGCCTGGTGGTGTTCGTCGCTAACCATGTTGTTTGAAAAGTTAGTAAAACTGAATAAGCTACTTTGCAGTTCTGCAAAACCACCCCCATAAAATGATATCCTATGCCTCTTAAACAACATGCAAGCGCATGTTGAACCACCCATCCATCTGGAAATGAAATAGATGAGCACAGATATCTTTTGGCAAGCACTGGCAAACGCCCAGCCACAATTGCAGCAAATGGAAGCCCGCGATGCGATGGAAGCCATTAATGCATTACTGCAACCCCACTTCCCCAACCTGGCCGCAGAATTGCAAGGCAAGCTGGACGGTGGCATCTATGACCTGATCATTACGGCCCACGGCGCTACCGAGCATTTTCAGGATGTCATGACGCTTACGCAATCAGCACCCAAACTGGCCATGTTTCAACATGTGATTGCTTTCCGGGCACGCACAGAAATGGGCGATTTTGGCATGTCCATGGATAATTTCAGCCTCAGCCCGGCTGATGTCCTGGTTGGTCATTATGCTGATGCGGGCAGAGTGGGTTTGCAATTATGGTTTGCCAAACCGATACCGCAAGACATGCTGGACCATGCCAGGCATATGTCCTTCATCCTGCTTGACCATGCCATAGGCGAATATGATTTTGCCATCAAGATAGGCCCGGTAGAATTCATGGACGATGCGCCTGAACAGACCACTGTCAGCCTGGCTGCCTTTCCGCCAGTGCTGGATAACTTCTGGCGCGATGAGCTCAAGCATACTGCCCTGTTCCCCACCGGTGAAAATGAATGGACAGGCTTTGAGCTGGTCAGCAATACCGACCCCGACGACAAGTTACTGGTACAACGCAATGAATCTGCCATGGCTCTGGTAGGCCGGGCAGACATGCTGTGGCGTGTACAAGTCGATGTGGTACTGGATCATAAAGATGACCTGGAAGCCGCACGCGAGTTTGAAGACCAACTGGAAACCCTGCTCATGCAAACCCAGGAAGGCATCACCAGCCAGATCACCCTGCATGGCAATGTGCGCAGCATGAACTGGCATGTCAGCGATATAGAAACTGCCCTGGCCAAGGCACATAAACTGGCACAAAGTTTTGCCCCGCTGGAATTTGATATCAGCAGCGAATTTGACCCGCAGTGGCAAGACTATCTGCGCTGGGTGTCTTGAAAATATATCGCCTGTACATACAGCTAACAATCTATTTTTACTGAACTGGAATCATCTTGACTACCGTAGCCATCACCCCAAAAATTCAAGCCAGCAACCAAAGCCCCTTCGTCCTGTTTGGCGGCATGAATGTGCTGGAATCCAAAGACATGGCCTTGCGCGTTGCAGAAGAATACGTGCGCGTCACCAGCAAGCTGGGCATCCCCTATGTCTTCAAGGCCAGCTTTGACAAGGCCAACCGTTCTTCCATCCATTCTTATCGCGGCCCGGGCCTGGAAGAAGGCTTGAAGATATTTGAAGCCATCAAGGCAGAATTTGGCATTCCCCTGATCACCGATGTGCACGAGACATGGCAAGCAGCACAAGTGGCAGAAGTGGTCGATGTCCTGCAATTGCCCGCCTTTTTGGCTCGCCAGACTGACCTCGTGGTCGCCCTCGCCAAAACCGGGCGCGTCATCAACATCAAGAAGCCGCAATTCCTCAGTCCTTCACAAGTACAGAACATCGTCGAAAAATTCAGGGAAGCAGGTAACGAACAACTGATACTCTGCGACCGCGGCACCTGCTTTGGTTACGACAACCTGGTCGTTGACATGCTGGGCTTTGCCGTCATGAAAAAAGTCACCAGCAACCTCCCCGTCATCTTCGACGTCACCCACGCCCTGCAACAACGTGAAGCTGGCGCAGCAGCCTCAGGCGGCCGCCGCGACCAAATCGTCGAACTGGCACGCGCTGGCATGGCGACTGGTCTGGCAGGCCTGTTCCTGGAAGCACATCCTGATCCGGCACAAGCCAAGTGTGATGGCCCTAGTGCTTTGCCGCTGGATAAGCTGGAACCTTTCCTGGCGCAATTGAAATCGCTGGATGATTTGGTGAAGTCGTTTGGGAAGTTGGAGATTTGATATCAACTTCCTGTTCTGAAATGTTTTCTCGCTCCGCATTCGCTCTTATATAAAAATGCTTAAAAATAAAATTTTCATTTTTCCTGTTCTTTTATTTACTCTGCTAAGTTTGAGTTGGGGAATATCCGATGCAGTGGCGCAAAGTGCTTCCAAAAGTGATTTAAGCAGCTCAATTGGCCCAAACATAAAACCGGTTGCGCTCCCTCTGGGAATCGTCTCATTTGATCGTTGCAAGAAGCCAGAATACCCACGACCTGCATTACGTGATGAATTGGTGGGAAAGACAGAGATGGATTTAATCGCAGATGCGGATGGGAAAGTGATAATCGCAGAAGTGGCACGCAGTAGTGGCTGGCGTATCTTGGATAACGCTATTATAACTGCAATAATGGGATGCCAAATTTTTGATAGCCCCAAAGCAGAAAAGACTTTCGGCAGAGCAGCATATTTCTGGCGACTCGAGGCTGAAGGTAGTTCATACAAGCCGGCTGAGGTGTTGACTGCAACATGTAACAAGTCCGAGTTCGTCAGCCTGGCAAAAGATAATGAACCAGGGCGTGGTATTGTCGTTGGTGTCTGGTTGAATAAGGATGGAGGTATTGAGAAAACCAGTCTTGAATGGTCGCTTGATCCAAAATTGAATCAGGAAAGTGTCAAGCTCGTCAGCTCTTGCAAGTTCAAGCCCGCATTCGATGCAGTAGGAAATCTGGCTTCAGTCATTTCACTGCGACTCTTACCCCTGCGATCAAAGTAAGTGCGGGCGTCATCAGTAAATGCTTTTCGGTAAAGATGCTTAAAGATTTATGTTTGCAGACCTCGATCATCTTTACCGCTTCCCCACCAGAGCCGCCATTGATGCGCTGGCATTACGCTTCAATCTGCCCAATACAAAAAATATGCAGGATTGGGAATATGAAGTTGCTGATGCAGACAGGATAGCTGAATTTCTTGCCGCCTATGATAACGGCGAGTTAAGCGAAGACGAAAAATTCACACTCATGGCCACGCTCTTACAGTCATCTTGTGACGCCATAGATGAAGATGAGAAATTTATGTGCAGCGAGAACTTGAAGCAGTGTCTGGACTTGCTTGAACGAGACATTCATATACATATTCATCTTGCCTGGTATTGGTCAAGTACGGATACCAACGATATGAGTGATGCATGGTCGATTACTCCATTTATTCGGCCAATTCTTTTGAGGCATCAGGGCACATTCGCAAGGCTAGGTTTGCCTGTTTGAATCTACTTAAACAGGCTTTACAAGCGGATTGTTTTTTGCTCTGACCTGCACGTAAATTTCTTTCGGAGCCTGATCAAAATATTTAAGCAAGGCTGGGCACAACCATCCTTCCATATCCAGTTCTTCTGAAAAATACCAGTTGCCGTCGCAGTCTTCCCTGCGCCACGAGAGCTTTATCTGGTGACCGGGGAAAGCGTTTGCAGAGAACAACATGATGAAACCCGATTCAGGATCAGGAATCGTGGCAACTACCTGATCTATCATCGTGTCAGCACCGCAGACGAAAGGCTCTTGCAGCAGACCGACGCGTTCATCATCAAATACCCACATGTCGAGGTATTTGTAGGGGGCGATTACATTGATGGCATTCATTTTTTTAATCAGAGGAATGGGTTCCTGCTATTCGCGGAAAAATAATTTAATCTGCATCGTATGGCAATAATTAAGACGGACATGGAATGGTCATTGACTATTCAGCATGCATATTTTGAGCGCCTTCGTTTACTTTCCATCGCCGTCTCAATATAAATTCTTCATTAGTACGTACATCTCTTTTTTTGCATAGAGCTGGATGCGCTTCATCACAGCACCGCCCTCATGCTGACTTTCTTTACCACCGCCTGTGGCAGGCCATATGATGAATGCGAAGACATAGTATTCGCCTTCTGGCAAGCCGGTAAATTGGAATTGCCCATTGTTATCGCATTTTGTTTTTCTGACTGTCTCGTGGTAGCCTTGGGTGTCAGGCGTGAATTTTGGAGGTTTATCCGCTAGCAATACCTGGCCCGCATTTATATTGCCATAGGTTTTCTGTATTCTTTCATCTGCATATTTTGCAGCTGGTAGTAATTCCACGGTAAAGCCATCGCACCGTTTTCTATCGCCATTTTTTAAACGCAAGTCTGCACTGCCAGACAGTGTGTTTTCTCCGTTGCTATTAAACCAGGCGACTTCATCTTGACTAAACCTGCTTTCCAGTTGGATCACTTCGGCAGAGTGGGTGGCTAAACACAAGCTGCTTAGAAAAGCCATAGACAGCACGGGCAGACACATCGATATTGTTTTCATAGTGTCTTTACTTGGAGCTTGCTGTCTAGTGTATCGAGAGTGATGATTGCATCACCTTCGCAAATCATGACGAGGATGATTATGAGTGTTATATATTTCGCATCAATTTGTCAATTGCTTTCGTAACATCTTGAATTGTTGCAGGCTCCCTATTGTCCCCAAGATTAATTATCCTGTCTGACCAGTTACCCTCAGTCTTCCATCGGGGTGAAGCGCAATAGATTTCTATAGTTGGGGTTTCGTAAGCTGCAGCGATATGTGTCAAGCCAGTATCGACACCAATGGCGAGGTGCGCTTTTTGCGCCAGCAGGGTTGCTGCCTGCATGGATAGTGCTGGCAGGACGGTTGCATTCGGCATTACGGCAGCCATGCCCTCAGCTTCGGCTTTTTCTGCCTGATTGCCCCAGGGTAGCAAGATCGGTAAACCATATTCCTGCAAGCTGCTGGCAATCGCTTGCCAGTGATCACGCGGCCATTTCTTGGCCGCACCGGCGGTGCCATGGAAGAACACCGCATACGGTGTAGCTGGCAGCCATGCACGCTGGTCAGCGGGGATATCCGGTGCCTGCAAGCCAAAGCTGGCAGGTGTGTTGATGGTATAGCCGCCAGCGGCAGCGGCGACCAGGCGGCCGCGCAGGACGGCGTGGGTGCGCTTGTCTACTGGGACGCTGATATCATGGAAAATTCTGGAGATGCCTTCATAGCCTGAGCCCTCAGTGCCATTTGCCAGGCCGACTTTCTTGCCGCCTTTGACGGTCTTGGCCAGGCCCATGATGATGCCGGTTTTCAGCAAGCCCTGAGTATCAAGTATCAGGTCATATTGTTCTTGCCGTAACTGGCGAAAGAAATTCTTGATCTCTTGCCGCGTTACCGCCTGCCCCAGGCTTTTTCGCCAGCGGCGCAGGGCGAAGGGAAATACCTGGTCTACACCGGGATTGAGGCGCACCAGTTGCACATAGGCTTCTTCAACCACCCAGTCTATGCGCGCTTGTGGAAACTGGCGGCGCAAGTCATCCACGATAGGCATATTATGCAAAACATCGCCCAGCGACGAGACACGAACAAGCAGGATTTTCACGATAGTAAATGCGGGTGAAGACCAAGATGCTCACCACAGAGGCACAGAGACACAGAGAAAAACAGGAGAAATCCTTTTAAGGTGAAAGTATTTAGTAATTATTCTTCACACTTTTAGATTTTCCTCTGTGCCCCCTCTGTGTCTCCGTGTCTCTGTGGTGATCTTTCGGTCTTAAAAATTAATACGGCAATTTCGCATCTGGCTTCACAGCCAGCACAGCCTGCTTCATCGCGCCCTGTATGCGTGCCAGTGCTTCCGGGTTTTCGGCTTCAAAGCGCATGACAATCACTGGAGTGGTGTTGGATGAACGGGCCAGGCCGAAGCCGTCCGGGTATTCAACGCGCAAGCCATCAATGGTGATGATTTCGTCCGAGCCAGGGAAATCGGCATTGGCTTGCATGGCAGCGATGATCTTGAAGTTTTCGCCTTCAGCCAGTTGCAATTGCAGTTCTGGTGTGGATGGCGATTGCGGCAAGTTGTTCAGTGTGGCTGTCATGTCGGCTACGCGGCTGAGCAGTTCCAGCAAGCGTGCGCCAGCATACAGGCCATCATCAAAACCATACCAGCGGTCTTTGAAGAAGATGTGACCACTCATTTCACCACCGAGTGGCGAGCCAGTTTCGCGCAGCTTGGCCTTGACCAGGGAGTGGCCGGTTTTCCACATCAGCGGTACACCACCACGGGCTTTGACCCACGGAGCGATATGGCGGGTGCATTTGACGTCATACAAAATCTGCGCGCCGGGGTTGCGTGTCAATACGTCTTCGGCAAACAGCATGAGCTGACGGTCTGGGTAAATGATCTGGCCATCCTTGGTAACGACACCAAGACGGTCGCCATCACCATCAAATGCCAGACCTATCTCTGCATCAGTGGTTTGCAGGCAGCGTATCAGGTCTTGCAGGTTTTCCGGGTGGGCAGGGTCAGGGTGGTGGTTAGGGAAGGTGCCATCAACTTCGCAAAACAATTCTATGACTTCACAACCCATGCCGCGATACAGTTCACCAGCAAATGCACCCGCCACGCCATTGCCGCAATCGACGGCAATTTTCAAAGGGCGGGCAAGTTTGACGTCACCGATGATGCGCTCAAGGTAAGTCGCCTTGATATCATGCGTGCGGTAGTTGCCGCTACCTTGTGTGAAGTCTTTGTTCAAGATGGTCTGGTACAAAGCCTGAATGGCATCGCCATAAATTGCTTCGCCAGCCAGCACCATTTTGAAACCATTATAGTCAGGCGGATTGTGGCTGCCAGTGACCATGATGCCGGACGTGGCACCCAGCACATTGGTGCCAAAGTACACCATGGGGGTGACGACCACGCCGAGGTCGATGACATCAACACCGGTAGCTTGCAAACCCTTGGCCAGTGCAGTGATGAGGTCGGGGCCGGATAAACGGCCATCGCGGCCTATGACCACGGTTTTTTCACCTTTGGCGATGGCGGCGCTGCCGAAGGCTTGGCCGATCAGGTGGGCAACTTCTGCATCCAGGGTTTTATCGATGATGCCACGTATGTCGTAGGCTTTGAATATGCTGGGGGATAGTAGGGACATGATTATTTTTCTTTATCTAAAATTCTAAAGGTTCAGTGGAGCAGGCCCATGCTGGCTTCTTTGGCTTGCTTGTCATCGCCAACTTGCTGGGCTTGCCAGATCAGGTCTTCAATACCGCATTGTGGCTCATATTCTGCCACTATTTGCAGCAGCAGGGCGCGGATTTGCGCATAATCAAAGGCGGTGCAGGCGGTGTTTAATTCCTGTAACAGGGCATTCAGTTGATCCCACGGTAACTCATTTTCTTGCGCGCGCATGATCAGCGGGTGCGAGGTACCTTCAACGTTGTCGCCGATCAGCAATTCTTCATACAGTTTTTCACCAGGACGCAGGCCTACATGCTGGATTTCTATCGTGCCATCTGGCGTGGTTTCGCTTTTCACTTCCAGGCCACTCAAATGCACCATGCGGCGGGCCAGGTCGATGATGCGTACAGGCTCGCCCATGTCCAGCACAAACACATCACCACCTTCACCCATGGCACCTGCCTGCAAGACCAGTTGCGCGGCTTCGGGTATGGTCATGAAATAACGGGTGATTTCGGGATGGGTCAGGGTGATGGGGCCGCCTGCCATGATTTGTTTACGGAACAGCGGTACCACAGAGCCGGATGATCCCAGCACATTACCAAAGCGCACCATGCAAAAACGCGTATGTTGCTGGCGGCGTGAGCAGGCTTGCAGTATCAGTTCCGCCAGACGTTTGGTGGCACCCATGACATTAGTCGGGCGTACTGCCTTGTCGGTAGAAATCAGCACAAAATTCTTGACCCTGGCAGCCATGGCGGCTTGTGCCACTGAGAGCGTACCAAATACATTATTACGTATGCCTTCAGCCGGATTATGCTCCACCAGCGGGACATGTTTGTAGGCCGCAGCGTGGTAGAGCGTTTCGACCTCGCAGGTGGTGAAGATGCGGTCGAGCTTGGCGCTGTCGAGTATGGAGCCGAGGAAGGGCAAAATCTCTACATCCAGCTTCAAATGCTGGCGCAGGCCGGTCAATTCCTGTTCTATGGCATACAGGGCGTATTCCGACATTTCCAACAAGACCAGTTTGGCGGGACGCTGGCGCAAAATCTGGCGGCATAGCTCAGAACCGATGGAGCCACCTGCACCAGTCACCATGACGCGCTTGCCGGTGATGCAAATGCTCAGCAGACGGGCATCTGGTTCTACCTGGTCGCGACCCAGCAAATCTTCTATCTCGACTTCGCGTATGTCCTGCACACGCAATTCACCATTGACCAGGCTTTGTATCGATGGCGTGACCTTGATCTTGAGCTTCAGCGGCTCAAGCTGATCAAGTATCTGCTTTTGCCTTGTCTTGCTGATGCTGGGCATGGCCAGCAGAATCTCGCGTATGTCGTGGCGGTCTGCCAGGTCCTTCAATAGCTCTGGTGCAAATACCTTGACGCCGCCTATGGTCGAACCTTGCACGGACTTGTTGTCGTCGATGAAGGCGGCGCACACAGATTCACCACCTGCACGCAGCGCAGTTGCGAGTTGCGCGCCTGCCTTGCCCGCACCATAGATGGCAATGCGGGTGGCGTTTTCAGCCATGTCGGCCTGTAACAGCCAGGCCCTGGCCAGGAAACGGCTGGCGCCTACATACAGGATGGAGCCTGCCCAGAAAAAACCAAACACGGCACGCGACAATGGCGTGATATGCAGCATCACCGCAACAAAGGCCATGAACAGCACCGACAGAGTAACGCCAAAGACGACGACGCTGATGATTTTCTGATCGATGAAACGAATCACGGCACGATATAAACCTATGCGTATGAATACCGGTATGGCGATCAAGGAAGAAGAAACGATGAGCCAGAAGTAATGATTGAACAGGCCAGCATGAAAGGTTTCATAGCGCAACCAGATCGCCAGGATAAACATCAGCGGCAGGCAGACGGCATCAGCCAGGGCGGCAATCACCTGTTTTTGCAGACGTGGCAGATTGAGCAGGGATTGCATCATGATAGCGCAGCCTTATTAATGTGTAACACCATCACGACGCACCACCTTGTAGAAGGTCAAGAACAAAATACGAATATCCAGCATGAAGGATTGATGCTGCAGGTAATACGCATCCAGGTCTACTTTGACGGGAATAGGTAATTCATCCCTGCCATTGATCTGTGCCCAGCCTGTCAAGCCAGGCTGGATAGTATGCACTTGCTTTTCAGTGCGCAGGGCGATCAGGTCATCTTGATTGTACAGGGCAGGGCGTGGGCCGACAAAACTCATGTCACCACACAGTATGCTCCACAATTGCGGCAATTCATCCAGACTGGATTTGCGCAGGAAAGAACCGATAGGCGTCAGGTATTGATCAGGATTGCTCAACAGATGAGTGGCAACTGCGGGTGTATCAATCAGCATGCTGCGGAACTTGGGCATCTTGAAGATGACATTATTGCGCCCGACCCGGTCTGACCAATAGACCATGGGGCCGCGTGAAGTCAGCTTGACGCAGATGGCAACGATGATCAATGGCAGGATCAAAAACAGGCTGGCTGTCAGTGCTAGGACGAGATCAAAAAGGCGCTTCAACATATTCTTCATTTAACAGGTATGGCTGCAGCAGTGGCCTGCAAGCCTTGTTCTACACTATAAGGCGGTGACCAGGTCAGCAGCTTTTTGGTCTTGCTGATATCGACTTGCAATGACTGGCACAAACGGTCAGCCACATTTTTTTTGCCCAGTATGCTGGCAGCAAGTGTCAGCAAGCCAGCCGGGAAAGGGAGTACGCGGGATTTGACTTGCAAAGCCTGCGCGCACAGGCGCAATAATTCTGTCGTCGATAAATCCCTGCCATCAGATGTCAGGAATACCTGATTGCGGGCAGCTTCATGCAAACGGCAATGCAGGATAAGATCGACCAGATTGCCCAGATACACAAAGCTGCGCTGGTTATGGATGCTGCCCAGTGGCAAAGGCAGGCCACGGCGCACCATGCGCAGCATGCTCAAAAAATTGGCCTTGACACCGGGGCCGTAAACCAGCGGCGGGCGGATGACGGTGACAGCCATGCCGGTTGTTTGTGCCAGTTGCAGCAAGGCCCGTTCTGCTTCCATTTTGGAGATGCCGTAGGCATCTTGTGGCATGGGCAGGTCGTCGGCGGTATAGGGATGGCCGGGTACGGTCGCTTCACCATTCACCTTGACTGAGCTAAGGTAAATAAATTGCTTCACACCTGCAGCCGCAGCCTGGCGTGCCAGTTGCAGGCTGGCATCTACATTCACGGCGCGGAATTGCGCCAAAGGGTCGCTGGCTGTCTCATGCATGACATGCACACGCGCTGCGCTGTGGATGACGATGTCCACCCCTTGCAGATGGGCAGACCAGTCTGTATCAGCCGTCATATCGCTGACAAGAGGATTGATCATGTCGGCGTCTTGCCAGCCCAAAGGGCGGCGGCTTGGGCAAATCAGGCTTGCATCAGCTGCCAGGCAGGCATGCGCAATAGCCTGGCCGACAAAGCCGCTGGCACCGGTCAACAAGATTTGCTGCTTCATACTTTACTTGGCAGCAGGCAAATTCGACCGTCTGTCATAGACAAAATAGCGGCGCGAGAGGAATTTCAGGAAGCTGCGGAAAAACCAGCTGGCATGGCGCGATACCAGATTGCGGTTTTTATGGGCGGCTGTATGGGTGGCGTCGAGTTGTGGATAGAAACGTATGCCCTTGCCCAGCAATTGCTTGGAACGGTAGCAGATATCCACATCTTCAAAATACATGAAATAACGGGTATCAAAGCCTTGCAGCGCTCTATAGTGCGACGCATCAAAAGCCAGGAAGGCACCAGAAGCCCAGTCTACATGACAGGTTTCTGTCATGGTTTTCTTGTCATATGGCTCGGACAGGGAACGTACTGCCACCATGCGCAATAATGAAATCACATTCGGAAAACGGCGTACATTCGCATCCACATACAGATGCTGGTCATCGCGGTAGAGATTGATAGTCGCGACCGGAAAAGCGTCGCGCTGCATGTTCTCAACCAAGGTGACGATGGTGTCTGCACTGATGGTGATGTCAGGGTTCATGACGATAAAACTGTCACCTTCGGCGAAACCTATGCTGCTGCTGATCAGGTCAAACAGGTAATTATTGTTTTCACCAAAACCCAGGCCGGGTTTATCGTCTATATAAGAGACGCCATGTTGCAGGCAATAGGCCTTTAAGGCCGGGGAAGGGTGGTTATCCTTGATCCACACATGCATGTTCGCAGCGGCATCGCGCAAGCCACCCATACCGCTTGCAATAAGCAGATCTTCATGGCCGTGACTGACGATTGCGACATGTATCATAGTTTGCTAAGTGATGCTGCATTTAGTCTAGTAACTGAGCTGACAACTAAGCTGGCAATTAAGTGGGCAACTAAGCCCGGCGACCAAGCTGGCGACTTTGTATCCAATACTTTAAAAATAATACGCCCAATCTCCAGTCAGGGAAGTTATGGATGGGCGGCGTGAACAATTTTCTTGTGTACCAGATTTTCTCATAGAAATCACAGTTTATAGGTGCGGGATTTAACCATGGTGGTTGTTTTTCTTGCGCATTCGCTGTTTCTGCCTTGCTGATACGTCTTGCTACTTGTTCTATATCGTGCGCTTCTCTGATTTCTAGCAGTATCGCAGCCTGGTCTACGTCAGTGCGTTGTTGCTGTGCTTGTTGTCGCGTTTGCTGCAAATGATAGCTCATGTCATCCAGTAAGGTATCCTGACTGCTTGATTTGAGTTGATCTGCAGGGGAATAACCATGCGCCCCGGTCAATATGCCAAAGCAAGGCAAGCCCTTGACCACCATTTCCGGGAAGGCCGTGCCACCGGTCAGTGGGAAACTATCTACATACACGCTGGCATCCCGCATGCAGACCAGATAATCCTGATAAGCCATGCGCTGGTGGAAAATCGCTTGCTTGCCCATTTGCCGCGCAGGCTTCCACCACCACCAGTTGGTTTTCAGGTTGGGGCCTATCAGCATCAGTTTGCGCTCCGTCCTGGCTTGCAGGCGTACTGCAAAGTCAGGGAAGGAGTACTCGCCGCCTGGCTTGTATTTATAGGCTGATCCTGCGCTGGCGATATGGCCTGTGGCATTTTCTACTCGTTCGGTAGTGGCGTCCGGCAACTTTAACGGGATGCCTGCAAACACGCATTTTTCGTGGCTGCCACGCAGTTTGCTGAGTTCCCAGCCAAAATAGCTAAGTTCCAGCACCACATCCGCAATGCCGTGACCATAAGAAAATACATGGTCGGCATGGTTGTACATATAGATGCGGGTACTGCACAATTGTCTGGCTAAACCCGCAGCGATGACAGCATCGATGTCATACGGGTGGATGTGCAGCACCACAATCTTGTATTGTGCAAAATGATTGAGCAGTGCCTGTATCTTTTCTTGCCTGTCGCTGAATTTGGGCAGGCAGATGCAGGGATGGCCGGGCGTGCTCAGTTTTTCCCAGGTCGCGGGTGGTGCTTTTTCTGTCACCAGTACTGCAGAATCCTGCAAAGCCTGGCTGGCGATCAGGTGTTCTACCACGCGGGTATGGCCGCTGCTGGTGTAAGCCTGGCTCAATACATGCAGATAAATTGCCTTGATTTTATGCTGGACAGGCGTCGTGAACAAATGCTGGTAGCGTTGCAGCAAAGCTTGCTCCAGCTCAGGCAGAGCATACTGACCCAGATTATTTTTCCATAGCAGCTCGCCCAAGGCGCGTGCACGCCGTACGCAACTATCCAGTTCGCCCGCTGCCAACACACGGTCTGTGGATTTTTGTATGAACTTGGCGAGCTTGAGGGAGCGTTCAGCGGTAGGCATATTTTTTCAAAATCCAGGCGATACATGCCCAATACAATACATAGTTAATGCAAAAAGCAATGACCGCACCCTGCAAGCCATATGCCGGGGTCAGCACATAAGTCAGAGCTACCAGTGACAGGCTGAAGACTATCTCAGTAATCACGTACGGTTTCGTGAGCGCCCGGCCCAGCATGACAAAGCCCAGCACCCAGCTGCCTATCTTGATAAAATCCCCCACCAGTTGCCAGGCCAGAAGCTGCAACATGGGGCGGAATTCTTCTGTGAACACCAGCCACAACATGAGATCACGCAAGAGATAGACCATGACGGCACCCAGTGCAGTCAAAGGTAAAACGAAGCGATACACGCGGGCGATTTCTTTTTTCAGTTCTGCTGCTACCTTGATTTCTGCCAGGCGCGGCAGGTAATACACAGTCAGCGTGGTCGTGATCAGCATCAGGTAAATATCGCTGATGCGTGTCACTGCCTGCCAGTAGCCAGCATGCTGCCAGCCAAAATCTTGCACCAGGTGATGACGTATCAGCATCTGGCTCAGCGGCACGACAGTGGCCGTGACTATTGCCATCAACGCATACGCACCCAGTTTGCGCAGCATGTTTTTGTCTGCCCTGGAAAACAGCATGCCAAAGCTAAACCATTTGCTGCGCAGGCATAGCGCGAGTGTGATGATGGCAACGAAAGATTGATTTACCGCGAGCGCTACCAATGCGCCATACAGGCCCCAGACGCTGGCCAGCAACCAGGTGGCCAGCAAGGTGACGATGCTGGTCGCAATATTGGCACCCACATAGGCAGCAACCGCTTTTTTTCCGTTCAGGATAGCCAGCAACAAGGTATTCAATACAAACAGCACCAGGCTGGCTGCCAGCCATAAAAACACACTGCCATACTGCGCATCTTTTAATAGCAGCACCGCCAGTTGTTGGTGAAATACGGCAATGACAGCAGAGGCCGCCAGTGAGCAATACAAGGAGATACGTGCCGCGCTGGCCCAGACCTTTTGCTGAGCTATGGCATCATCGCCATGTTCAGCCGTGTATTTGGTCACACCGGTGGAGATGGCACCGCTGGCAAATGAAAGGATCGTGGTCACAGCATTCTGGAACTGCCCTATCACGGCATAACCGCTTGGTCCCACATACACTGCCAGCAATTTGTTCAGCCCCAGCATGGTCAGCATCCTGACCATGACTGCAATAGCATTCAACAGGCTGGTGCGTACCAGTGTCATTGTCAGCGAGTTGGCACAGTTGAGGCAGCTTGCAGGACGAAATCGCGCACGGCAACGATGACGCGGCTGACATCTTCAGGTGCGAGATAAGGATCAAGCGGCAGGCTCAGTTCTTCTGCATGGATTTGCTCAGACAGCGGAAAGCTGCCCACACCCAGTTGCAATTCAGCATAAGCTGGTTGCAGATGTGGCGGGATAGGGTAATGCACCAGGCTGCCTATACCGGCATCCTGCAAGTGTTTTTGCAGGGCATCACGTTTGGCATGACGCACGGCATAGATATGCCAGACTGGCTCCGACCACTCAGGCACAAACGGTATCACCAGGCCAGGCAAATCTTTCAAGCCTTCATGATATTGCTGCGCCAGTACACGGCGTTGCACATTCCAGCCATCCAGTCTGCCCAGTTTTACTCGTAGCAAAGCTGCCTGTAATTCATCAAGGCGCGAGTTATAACCCTTGACTTCATTATGATATTTGACTTGCGAACCATAATTGCGCAAGACTTTTAACTGCTTGGCCAGCTCTGCATCATTGGTGGTGACTCCGCCAGCATCCCCCAGCGCACCCAGGTTCTTGCCGGGATAAAAACTGTGGGCAGCAGCATCACCCAGGCCACCAGAGACGCGCCCTTTATATGTTGCACCATGCGACTGCGCTGCATCTTCTATGACTTTCAAGCCATGCTCACGGGCGATAGCGATAATCGGGTCCATGTCCGCCAACTGCCCATACAGATGCACGACCATGATGGCCTTGGTCCTGGGGGTAATGGCAGCGGCAATTTTTGCAGGATCGATATTGTAAGTAGGCAGATCCGGTTCCACCGCAACTGGCGTAGCACCCGCATACGAGACAGCCAGCCAGCTAGCGATATAAGTATTCGAAGGCACGATGACTTCATCACCTTCACCTATGCCATAGGCACGCAAAATCAGGTGCAGGGCATCCATGCCATTGCCAACGCCGACGCAATACTGGCTGCCGCAATACGCAGCATATTCAGATTCAAAGGCCTCCAACTGCTTGCCCTGGATGAACCAACCGCTATCCAACACTTCATTAAAAGCTTGATTCAACTCCGCACGCAAATCCTGGTGCTGAGGCTTGAGTTCCAGATAAGGTAAAGATTTCATGTTATCCATTCACTTATTTCATGTGTAAGAAGGACTGCACTGAGGCAGATTTTCTCTTGATTTCTCTGTGGTGAAGCAAGGAATTCAAGCGACATGTCGCTTGCTTGCGCAACGATAAACTTTTGCAAAAGTTTATTCCTTCCTCTGTGCCCCTGTGGTGAGAGATCTTTTCCAGACTGACTGATGTCAGTCAGTTCCTATGAATTTCAAAAACTCATCATACTTGCGCAAATAATCTGCCTCATCATAATGCTGGTCAGCAAACACCAGCAAGACGCAATCTTCCGTGAAATTTTTCATTTCATGCCAGATGCGTGTGCCTATATAGACGCCCTTGGCCGGGGAAT
Source organism: Burkholderiales bacterium (assembly GCA_016200895.1). Taxonomy (GTDB): domain Bacteria; phylum Pseudomonadota; class Gammaproteobacteria; order Burkholderiales; family Burkholderiaceae_D; genus Undibacterium. The sequence continues at coordinate 13,206 of JACQDX010000063.1, read as the reverse complement.
CAAGTTCCAGTTCTACGCGTTCTTTGCCATCATCAAACACCATGGTGCAGGAACCGCGCACGGCAACTGCTACTTGTTGCAAGGTTTTGTGGGCATGAAAGCCACGTTCCACACCTTCCAGCGTACCAAAAATATAGTAAACCCTGGCGATGGGAAAAGGGATGTCCTGATTGGCCTCGACGGCGACCAGGCTGCCGCGCTCATCACCGAGCACGCGCATAGGTATCATTTGCAGTTTCACGTTGCCTGACCTTGAGCTTGAGTTGTTGAGTGGGGTGATGCAGAGGCAGGCGCTTGCACGCTTTGCATGCAGGCATCCAGAGGGATGCGCCAGTCCGCTATGGACAATCCAAAAGCAGCCTGTAATTTTTCTGTACTCAATAAAGAGTTGTGCGGGCGACGGGCAGGCACAGGATATTCACTGGCTGGTATGCCACTGATCTGCGGTGCAGGCTTGCCGAGTTTGTTTTGTTGGTCTGCTAATTCTATGATGGCTGTGGCAAACGCAAACCAGTTGGTCGCGCCTGCAGCACTCAGGTGATACACACCACCCAATTCCCGCCACCGGTTCACAGCATCTTTGGATTGCTGTAGTTGCGCCAGTATCTCGCAAGTAGTTGTAGCCAGCCAGTCAGCCGAATTGGGCGTGCCCCACTGGTCATTGACGACGCGTAATTGATCACGTTCACGCGCCAGCTTAAGCATGGTCAGGAAAAAATTCTTGCCAAAGTTTGAATACACCCAACTGGTACGCAAGATCAAATGCTGGCAACCACTGGCAATGATTGCCTGTTCGCCTGCCAGCTTGGTTTTGCCATACACATTCAATGGACCCGTTGCATCGGTTTCGACATAGGCTTGCCAGTTACCGCCAGCGTCGGCTTTGTCACCGGCAAAGACATAATCCGTCGAATAATGAATCAGGCCAGCACCGAGCTTGCGTGCTTCTTCTGCCATGATGGCAGGTGCAGTCGCATTGATGGCATGCGCTTTTTCTGCCTCACTCTCGGCCAGATCTACCGCTGTATAAGCAGCCGGGTTGATGATCAGGTCAGGTTTGAAATCAGTGATGCACTGGCGCAATTGCGTGGTATTGCCCAGATCCAGTTCTGCTCTTTGCGGCGCATGCACTATTGCTGTTGCAGGCAAGCGTGACAAGAGGGCATGGCCCAGTTGCCCGCTCGTGCCTGTCAATAATATCCTCATGCAAAGACCTCGGCTTCTGCCAGGGGTTTGCCCAACTGGTCTTTGCCAGACAGCAGTGGTGCATCCTGCAAGGGCCAGTTGATGTCGAGGACAGGGTCATTCCACAGCAGGCAGCGCTCATGTTCGGGTGCCCAGTAATCGGTGGTCTTGTACAAAAATTCTGCGTTGTCGCTGGTGACTAAAAAACCGTGGGCAAAGCCCGCCGGTATCCATAGCTGGCGCTTGTTTTCTCCTGACAGGATGACAGCCTCAGACTTGCCAAAAGTTGGCGAAGACTTGCGCAAATCAACCACGACATCAAACACCTCGCCAGCAATGACACGCACCAGTTTGCCCTGGCTTTGCTGTATCTGGTAATGCAAGCCGCGCAAAACATTTTTTGCCGATCTGGAATGATTGTCCTGTACAAAATTGGCGCTTACGCCAGTCAGTTCAGCGAAGGTCCTGGCATTGAAGCTTTCATAGAAAAAGCCACGGTCATCGCCAAAAACTTTGGGTTCCAGTATCAGAACGCCGGGCAGGCTGGTTTCTACAACTCTCATCGTAAAACTTTCATCTATCAATACGCTTTCTTGTCCAATAATTTCAACAGATACTGACCATATTCATTTTTTTTCAGCGGTTGCGCCAGTTTCTCCAGTTCGGCATCGCTGATATAGTGACGGCGGTAGGCAATTTCTTCTGGACAGGCAACTTTCAGGCCTTGACGTTTTTCTATGGTGGCGATGAATTGCCCGGCTTCCAGCAGCGATTCATGGGTGCCGGTATCCAGCCATGCCATGCCCCTGCCCATCAGTTCCACATTCAGGATGCCGTGCTTCAGGTATTCATTGTTGACATCCGTGATTTCCAGTTCGCCACGTGCAGACGGCTTGATATTGGCCGCGATATCGCAAACCTGGTTGTCATAGAAATACAGGCCAGTGACGGCGTAATTGGATTTCGGATGCTTCGGTTTCTCTTCTATGCTGATAGCCTGACGTTGCTCATTGAATTCAACAACACCATAGCGTTCAGGATCTTGCACATGATAGGCAAACACGGTTGCACCACTTTGTTGCGCATCAGCCTGGCGCAATTGCGGTTCAAAATCATGACCGTAATAAATATTGTCACCCAATATCAGGGCAGTATTGGCATTGCCGACAAAATCCTTGCCTATGATAAAGGCTTGCGCCAGTCCATCAGGTGAGGGCTGGACTGCATAGCTCAGTTGTATGCCCCATTGGTTGCCATTGCCCAGCAGCTCGGCAAAGCGAGGCGTATCCTGTGGCGTGGAAATGATGAGGATGTCACGTATCCCCGCCAGCATCAGCGATGTCAGCGGGTAATAAATCATGGGCTTATCGTATACAGGCAGCAATTGCTTGGATATGGCCTGGGTCACAGGATACAGGCGTGTGCCCGAGCCACCTGCCAGGATGATGCCTTTGCGTGCAGACGTGCTGGCTATACTATTATTCACTTCGCTACCACCACTCATACCACGTCCCCGTCTTCATCATCTTCATATTGCAATGCTACCCAATTCAGGTAATCGCCTGACTGTACCTGCCTGGTCCAGTCATCATTGGCCAGATACCATTCCACAGTTTTTTTAAGGCCGGTACTGAAAGTTTCTTGTGGCTTCCAACCCAGTTCTTTTTCTATTTTTCTGGCATCTATTGCGTAACGGCGGTCATGCCCGGGCCTGTCGGTGACGTGTTTAATCTGGTCTTTGTAGCTGCCTTTTGACTTCGGTTGCAATTCGTCCAGCAATTCACACAGGGTGTGGACGACACTGAGATTGGTTTGCTCATTCCAGCCACCCACGTTATAGGTTTCACCTGGCTTGCCAGCTTCCAGTACGCGGCGGATCGCGGCACAGTGATCTTTCACATACAGCCAGTCACGTACCTGCAAACCATCACCATAGACCGGCAAGTCCTTGCCAGCACGGGCATTGGCTATCATCAGCGGGATCAGTTTTTCCGGGAAATGGTAGGGACCGTAGTTGTTTGAACAATTGGTCGTCAGTACCGGCAAACCATAAGTGTGGTGATATGCACGCACGAGATGATCGGACGCAGCCTTGGTCGCAGAGTAGGGGCTGTTCGGTGCATAGGCCGTGGTTTCGGTGAACGCGGCATCGTCTGCGGCCAGCGTACCATACACTTCATCCGTGGAAATATGCAGGAAGCGGAAGTTGGCTTTATCTTCACCTTCCAGGCTTTGCCAGTAAGTGCGCGCTGCCTCCAGAAGATTGAAGGTGCCATTCACGTTCGTCGTGACAAAGGCTGCCGGGCCGAGGATGGAGCGGTCAACATGGCTTTCCGCTGCGAAATGGACAATGGCACGTGGTTGATATTCAAAAAACAAGCCGCACAAATGAGCACTGTCGACGATGTCGCCTTTGACAAACACGTGGCGCGTATCATTGTGGAGGCTGCTCAGGTTGTTCAAATTGCCAGCGTAGGTCAGTTTGTCGTAATTGAGGACAGACTCATCCGACTGGGCCAGCCAGTCCAGAACAAAATTGGCACCGATGAAACCCGCGCCTCCTGTGACAAAAATCATGCCTCACTCCTCTAATAATCGCGAAATCTGCTGAATTGCTTGCAACAGGCGATTTTACTTGAGAAGAGGCCGATTTCGTTGAAGGGGACTACTAATCTATGCGTTTATTTAATACGTTTCAGCAATAGTTTCGTACGGCAATGTGCAGGCAAGCCTAAAAAACTTGCCACTATTGAAATATCATTATGCCGTAGCCGCTATGAAGCCAAAGGATTTGTCTGGGACAGGCAGATCCAGGCGACAGTGGCAACGGTGTAGGCCAGCAAGATGAGGGAGATGAGTGAGAGTTTCATGGCTATACCTCCAATGAAGATATTTCTTAAAACCTGTTTGCGATCTTACTGCGCGTGCGCAACCGGAGTTCATGTGGGGCTCCTGCGCTGCTCTCAAAATGCTCATGTACTGGAGTTCATTCCGCTTTTTGCGCTGCGTTTTGTTACCCTGGCCCCGCTGAAGCTCGCTCGCGACAGTTCGTAAAACAGGTTCTTACACATCATTTTAGGATGCGCCGCAGCATACTCCAGTAATGAATTGTTCTTACTTTGTTACGAAATGTGTTTATTTGTACATCAAATGTGGCTTGAAATAGTGCTTGCATAGGACTGGACAACCCCAATGTTGGAGCAGGTCAGTGCAAATAAGAGAAGTTCAGGAAAATTTGAAGAGAAAGCCTTGAAATCGTAAGGATATATCCCCAGATGCAGGGGTAATGTATGTTTTTGATCGGGAGAGTAAGTATGCAAGAGCAAGAAAACCAGCAAGCGGAAACGGTAGAAATAAAAGAAGCCGCGCCGGAAGTTCAACTGGATGGCGTTGTTCAAGGTGAAACAGTGCAGACATCTGCACCAGAAGCTGCCCAGGCTGCAGCACCTGCACAAGAAACTGCTGAGCAAGTGATTGCAAAGCTCGAAGCGAAAGTGCAAGAGTTGCAAGATTCTTTCATGCGGGCCAAGGCCGAAGGTGAAAACATCCGCCGCCGCGCCCAGGAAGATATCAGCAAGGCACACAAGTTTGCGATTGAAGGCTTCGCGGAAGCCATGGTACCAGTCAAGGACAGCCTGGAAATGGCCCTGAAAATTGACACGCCATCTATAGAAGCGCTGAAAGAAGGCGTGGAAATGACGTTGAAGCAACTCAGCTCAGCCTTTGAAAAGAATCGTTTGACCGAAATCAATCCGGTACAGGGCGATAAGTTGGATCCTATGAAGCACCAGGCCATCTCTATGGTGCCTGCCGAGCAAGAGGCCAATACAGTCGTGACGGTATTGCAAAAAGGCTATACCATTGCCGACCGTTTATTGCGTCCGGCATTAGTGACAGTAGCGCAAGGAAAGTAAGAAAGGCGTAAAAAAACACGCAAAAATGGCTTGAAAAGCGTGTTTTTTACCATATATCCGAAACAGACGAATCAGATTTTGCTAATTCAAAAATAAAGCAGACTGATTCACCAACATTGACAAAAAAATCTACATTCTGAGGGAATTATCATGGGAAAAATGATTGGTATTGATTTGGGTACAACCAATTCTTGCGTTGCTATCATGGAAGGCGGCCAGCCAAAAGTGATCGAAAATGCAGAAGGCGCGCGCACTACGCCTTCCATCATTGCATATCAAGAAGACGGCGAAATCCTGGTTGGTGCATCCGCCAAACGCCAGGCTGTTACAAATCCCAAAAACACACTGTTCGCGGTCAAACGCTTGATCGGTCGTAAGTTCGAAGAAAAAGAAGTGCAAAAAGACATCGGTCTGATGCCTTACACCATTTCCAAAGCTGATAATGGCGACGCATGGGTATCCGTGCGCGACAAGCGTCTGGCACCACCGCAAATTTCTGCGGAAGTTTTGCGTAAAATGAAAAAAACCGCTGAGGACTATCTCGGTGAAGAAGTGACAGAAGCAGTTATCACTGTTCCTGCTTATTTTAACGATGCACAACGTCAGGCAACCAAAGATGCGGGCCGTATCGCCGGTCTGGATGTCAAGCGCATCATCAATGAGCCAACAGCTGCTGCGCTGGCCTTTGGTCTGGACAAAAAAGAAAAAGGCGATCGCAAGATTGCTGTGTATGACTTGGGCGGCGGTACTTTCGACGTATCCATCATTGAAATCGCTGACGTAGATGGCGAAATGCAATTCGAAGTATTGTCCACCAACGGCGATACTTTCCTCGGTGGTGAAGATTTCGATCAACGCATCATCGATTACATCATCGACGAATTCAAAAAGATCAACGGTCTGGACTTGTCCAAAGACCCTATCGCTTTGCAACGTATCAAGGCATCGGCCGAACGTGCAAAGATTGAATTGTCGAGCTCGCAACAGACAGAAATCAACGAGCCTTACATCGCCATGGCAAATGGCGCGCCTGTGCATTTGAATTTGAAAATCACACGTGCCAAGCTGGAAGCTCTGGTAGAAGAACTGATCCAGAAAACCATCGATCCTTGCCGCATGGCGATCAAGGATGCAGGCGTGAAAACCACAGACATCGACGACATCATCCTGGTCGGTGGTATGACACGTATGCCTAAAGTGCAGGAAATCGTTAAAGAATTCTTCGGCAAAGAACCACGTAAAGACGTGAACCCTGATGAAGCCGTTGCCGTTGGTGCAGCGATTCAAGGTTCCGTTTTGTCTGGTGACCGTAAAGATCTGTTGTTGCTGGACGTGACACCTTTGTCCCTGGGTATCGAAACCCTGGGCGGTGTCATGACCAAAATGATCCAGAAGAACACGACTATCCCGACCAAGTTCAGCCAGGTATTCTCGACTGCAGACGACAACCAGCCTGCGGTAACGATCAAGGTTTATCAGGGTGAACGTGAAATCGCTGCTGGCAATAAAGGCCTGGGCGAATTCAACCTGGAAGGTATTCCACCATCAGCCCGTGGCACGCCACAGATTGAAGTGACTTTTGATATCGACGCCAATGGTATTTTGCACGTAGGTGCAAAAGACAAAGCCACCGGCAAAGAAAACAAGATCACTATCAAAGCCAACTCTGGTTTGACCGAAGATGAAATCCAGAAAATGGTGAAAGACGCTGAACTGAACGCGGAAGAAGACAAAAAGGTCAAGGAATTGGCTGAGTCCCGCAATCAGGGTGACGCTTTAGTGCACTCCACCAAAAAAGCGCTGGCTGAACATGGTGAGAAACTGGAAGCTGGCGAAAAAGAGAAGATCGAAGCCGCCATCAAGGAACTGGAAGATGTATTGAAATCCGGTGACAAGGCTGAGATCGACACCAAGCTGGGCGCATTGTCCACAGCATCTCAAAAGCTGGGTGAAAAAGTCTATGCCGACATGCAGGCACAACAGGCTGCTGCAGGCGCAGCTGCTGGTGGTGCAGGCGCTGCCGGTGCAGATGCCAAACCTAAAGATGATGATGTAGTTGACGCTGACTTCAAAGAAGTCAAAGACAGCAAATAGTAATTAGTTTGACGGGCTCGCCCGTCATGACGCGCCGGGTGGCTCGCTTAGCGGTGCCTGCCCGGCGTTTGCGCTTAAGTTTGATGCTTAAGTCGATGCTAGAAATTCTAGACTTAAGTTCAAGAACAATACTGAGGTTAACAAGAGATGGCGAAGCGTGATTTTTACGAGATTCTTGGGCTAGGCAAAAACGCCACCGAAGACGAGATCAAAAAGGCCTATCGCAAAATGGCGATGAAGTACCATCCGGACCGTAATCCGGATAACAAGGTCGCGGAAGAAAAATTCAAGGAAGCCAAAGAGGCTTATGAGATGCTTTCCGACAGCCAGAAGCGCGATGCCTATGACCGTTATGGTCACGCCGGTGTCGACCCGAATATGGGTGGCGGCGGTGGTGGCGGTGCAGGTGGTTTTGCTGATGCCTTTGGTGACATTTTTGGTGATATTTTTGGCGGTGGCCGCCGCAATGCCGGCCCGCAAGTGTATCGCGGTGCTGACTTGCGCTATAACCTGGAAATCTCGCTGGAACAAGCGGCCAACGGTTTTGATACCACCATCCGCGTACCTAGCTGGGATTCTTGCGATACCTGTCATGGTTCCGGTGCCAAACCCGGCACTTCGCCAGTCACTTGTACTACTTGCGGTGGCCATGGCCAGGTGCGTATGCAGCAGGGCTTGTTCAGCATACAGCAGACTTGCCCTAAATGTCATGGCACAGGCAAGATGATTCCCGACCCATGTCCGACCTGTTCTGGCGTTGGCCGTATCAAGCGTAACAAGACACTGGAAGTCAAAATCCCTGCCGGTATCGATGACGGCATGCGCATTCGTTCATCCGGTAATGGTGAACCGGGCGTGAATGGTGGCCCGCCAGGTGACTTGTATGTGGAAATCCACATCAAGCAGCATCCGGTATTCCAGCGTGATGGTGATGACTTGCATTGCGAAATCCCGATTTCCTTTGTCAAGGCAGCGCTGGGTGGCGATATCGAAGTACCTACCCTGAGCGGCAAGGCGTCTTTCACCGTACCTGAAGGTACCCAGTCCGGCAAAACTTTCCGCCTGCGCAGCAAGGGTGTGAAGGGCGTGCGTTCTGGTTATGCGGGTGATTTGTTCTGTCACGTTGTCATCGAAACACCGGTGAAGCTGACAGAAAAGCAAAAAGAACTCCTGCGTGATTTTGAAAAGCTGACGGTTGAAGGTGGCCCCAAGCATAACCCGCAAAGCAAAACCTGGATGGACAAGGTCAAGAAGTTCTTCGAATAGATCTGATCAGTTCTGGTAGTTTGAAAAAAAAAACTGCTAAGACCCACAAGCTCTGCTAAAAAGCCTACCCAAACTTGTTTTGGCAGGCTTTTTTGTTGCTCGCGTACCGCGAAACCTTTTCTTGCATATCAAGACAGTAATTCTACCTTCACCTCTATGGCATTCTGCTACTATGAGAAGAGTGGAATATTGTTGCTCCTGAGTTAAAAGAAAACCAAGAACAAGAAGTTAATAAACTGCACAAAAACAGTACATTAAAACCTGTTTCAGGACTCATACCGCCTTGATGGATAAATCATATATCGGCTTGTCATCCAGATATCCCAGGCTTTTTGCTCTGGGGGTGGCTCTGATTGTGTTCCTGGGTTTGTGGGCCATCGACAATAATGAGCGCGAACTGGCCATCCAGAAGCAAAAAGTCGACATTATAGAAAAGCTGGTGGTCTTGCGCACCAAGCTCGGTACCGGCATGACTTCAAATATTTCTGCCGCCCGCGTACTTGCCGTCACCTTCGCCACCAAGCCAGATTTGTCTGAGCAGGAATTCAAGGTGCTGGCGGCTGAAGTGGCCAGCGCCAATCCCAGTATCCGCAATCTGGTTCTCGTCAAAGGTACGGTAGCCAGCTATGTCTACCCTTATAAAGGGAATGAAAAAATCCTTGGTGCCGATTATCGCCAGTTGCCCAAGCAATGGCCAGTCTATCAGCGCATGATAGAAGAACACACCATACAAATTGCCGGGCCGCTAACACTGGTGCAGGGTGGTGTCGGGCTGGTGGTGCGTATCCCCGTTTATCAACATGAAAACCGCGATGAATTCCTTGGTTCGATTGCGATGGTGGTCAATTATGATCAGTTGCTGGAACAGGCTGGCGTCGCCCAGATGCAAAATGAAATCAATCTGTCCATACGCGGCCGTGATGCCAAGGGCAGCAAAGGAGAAGTATTTCTGGGAGATGGAAGTTTGTTTGCTGGCGATGCGGTCAGGCAAAGCATCATACTGCCTGGTGGTAGCTGGGAGCTGGCTGCTTTGCCTCATGGTGGCTGGCAAGGCACTACCCGATTATCGAGATTCATCGAAGTCTTTGGTGTCATCGTTTGCCTGATGGCCTGGATGCTCAGCTATCAATCCACCATCAAACGCCGGCAGCGTGAACTGAATGCAGAAGAGTTGCGCGAAAGCGAAGCTCTGTTGCGTCTACGCAATGAAGCCCTGAGCGCTACTTCACAAGGCGTCATGATTGCTGGCAGCGATGGCCATATCAATTATGTTAATGAAGCTGCCTGTCATTTGAGTGGATATGCAGAAGATGCCTTGCATGAAAAAAAATTCGGTGACTTATTCACGCGCGCTGTTGCCAACATGTTGGTGCAGGATAATGAAGAACAAAAACCACTGACACTGGAATACAGCAGGCCAGGTGACAATGGCCAGCTACTGTGGCTGGAATTATTGCTCACTCCCGTCTACGACCAGCAAGCCAGATTACAGCAATACGTTGCATTGCTGCGTGACATCACCGACAAAAAACTGGCCGACAAAGAGCTGGAAATTGCCGCCATGGCCTTTGAAACTGAAGAAGGCATATTGATTACCGATGCCAACCTCATCATCTTGCGCGTCAATAAAGCATTTACCCGCATCACTGGTTATGAAGCCAGCGAAGCGATAGGCCAGGGCACACGTTTATTGCAATCAGGCCGTCATGACGAGACTTTTTACAGCGAGATGTGGGAAGAAATACGTCGCAATCATCGCTGGCAAGGAGAGTTGTGGAACCGTCGCAAGAATGGTGAAATCTATTCTGAGCGGCTGGTGGTATCTGCCGTGCTTGATGAGGACGGCAAGGTCAGTAATTATGTTGGTTCTTTCAATGACATTACCGAGCATAAAGTATCTGAAGAAAAAATTCACCAGCTGGCTTTCTTTGATCCACTCACCAGTTTGCCGAATCGCCGCCTTTTGCTCGACAGGCTGGCGCGCGCCTTGTCATTAAGCCGCAGGCATCTGCGTTATGGTGCGATTTTGATGATAGATCTGGATAACTTCAAAACCCTGAATGATACCCAGGGTCACAATATGGGTGACTTGCTGCTGACCCAGATAGGCAAGCGCATCCATGCCTGTGTCAGGGCGGATGATACGGTCTCGCGCACTGGTGGTGATGAATTTGTGGTCTTGCTCGAAGGTTTGCATGAAGAACAGCAATATGCCGCTGGACTGGCTGAAAACGTGGCAGAGAAAATCCGCCTGACCCTGAGCCAGACCATCAATCTTGGCCATATCGATTATGAAAGTTCGGGCAGTATAGGGATCACCATGTTTGGTGCCGAGGCAGTCGGCATCGATGAGTTATTGCGCCGTGCCGACATGGCGATGTACCAGGCCAAGGCCTTAGGTAAAAACAGCGTGCGCTTCTTTGACCCCAGCATGCAGGCAGCGCTGGAATTCCGCACTGCCATGGAAACCGACTTGCGCCATGCCCTCATACATGACCAGTTTGTCTTGCATTATCAACTGCAAGTCAGTGCCCTGGGTGACCCGATAGGTGCAGAGGTTTTGCTACGCTGGTCAGTTCCGTCATCCGGGTTTTGTGGACGATGTGAAACGCATTTTGCGCGAGACTAATACCAACCCGGTCTTGCTGAAGCTGGAACTGACTGAAAGTGTGGTGCTCGAAGATGTTGCCATCGTCATTGAAAAAATGCATGCCATCAAAATGCTGGGTGTGGGATTTTCCATGGATGATTTTGGTACCGGTTATTCATCACTTTCTTACCTGCAACGCTTGCCGCTGACACAGCTCAAGATAGACCGCAGTTTTGTGCATAATCTGCCAGACGACGTAAACAATGCGAACATCGTCCGCACCATCATCAGCCTGGGTGCCAGCCTGGATTTGAATGTCATCGCAGAAGGAGTGGAAACCGAACAGCAACGCGAGTTTTTACTGCAAGCCGGTTGCCAGGCCTATCAGGGCTACCTCTTCTGCAAGCCTATTCCTATAGACGAATTTGACCGTTTTATCAGTAGTCGTCACGCACTACAAAAAGCCGACAGCCCAAAAGTTGAAATTCAGGTAAGCTAGAGTTGCGACTATCGTATCCCAAAGCGATGGCGAGTAGTCTACAAGTGGTATTAAAATAAAAGGGGAGACAAATGCGATTGAACAAAACAGTAATGCGCTTGGCAGGTCTGGCGCTGGCTATGTGTATAAGTGTACAGGCTGGTGCCACAGAAGTTGCTGGTGTTAAATTTGATGAAAACGTACAAGTAGGCGGCACAGAGCTAAAGTTGAACGGTGCTGGCATACGTTACAAGGCCATTTTCAAAGTCTATGCAGCGGGACTGTATCTGAAAGAGAAAAAGACGACAGTACCAGAAGTACTGGCATCAGCCGGGCCACGCCGTGTGACTATCGTCATGTTGCGCGACCTTAGCAATGAAGAATTCGGACGTGGTTTCATGTCCGGTATTCAGCAAAACACCGACAAGGCAGAAAAGTCCAAAATGACTTCACAATTCATCCGCTTTGGTGAATTGTTTGCCTCCGTGCCTGAACTCAAAAAAGGTGATGTCATGACCAATGACTGGATACCGGGTGTCGGCACAGTAGTAGCACTGAATGGCAAAAAAATGGGCGATCCTTACCCGGATCTCGGTTTTTACAATGCCTTGCTGCGTATCTGGCTGGGAGAATCCCCGGTAGACCGCAGCCTAAAGAAAGCCATGCTGGCTGAGGAAGATACGCGCGGTCGTTGATCTGTCAGCTTCGGTCACAAGAAAAGCGCAGGGATGCAAATCCTTGCGTTTTTTTTACGTTTGTACCACTCGTTTGCTTCAGTTGTCATAGAGTGCTTGAACAACTACTCCGGTTTTAAAACGTTCCAGGAATATTTATGTCCAAGATATCAATTGCAGTTGCTGAACCATGCCACAACATTGATGCTATTAAGTTAATAAGAGAAGTGACAGGTATTGCTTTAATATCGATAGAGAAAAGGCTCGCTGGTGGTAAAGCAGGCTCATTCTATACAGCCGAACTATTTTTAAATGATCATGTGGAGGTGGATCGAAATATCAGGCTACTCGTTAATGGGCTTGAAAAACTTGGTTTGCCCGTCTTCGTTGCTGAAATAGCGTATGACGAGTCATGGGGAAATATAGCAAATCTGGATGATGTCAGGATAAGCGCAGACGATTTGATCGCTGAGCTAGATAATGCAAAGGGGCAATTTTCATAATTTTTTCTGATGCCGTCTCCGGTGTTCAGCTAAATAAATAAGGTAATCCCCCGGCTCTGCCGGGGGACTCCTCAAGGTTTGACCTATACGACGGTCGGTTTGAAACTTCTATCTCTACCAAAAGAAGGAGTTTCAAGATGAAAGTGTATCAAAGTTTGAGTCATACGAGGTGGGATTGTAAATACCATATAGTGTTCATCCCGAAATACTGGAAGAAGTTGATCTATGGGGCATTGCGAAAGCATCTTGGGGAAATATTTCGAGAGCTGGCGAAGCAACGAGAATGCAGCATTGTTGAAGGTCATTTAATGATTGACCATGTTCACATGTGTTTAAGCGTTTCGCCAAAGTATTCAGTGTCGAACGTTGTCGGTTTTATGAAGGGGAAGAGTGCAATTTCGATAGCCAGACACTTTGGCGGGAGGCAAAGAAATTTCACAGGAGAAGTATTTTGGGCAAGAGGCTACTTTGTCTCAACGGTAGGATTAGATGAGGAAATGGT
>JACQDX010000062.1 GCA_016200895.1 Burkholderiales bacterium | reverse complement strand
GTTGCCACTGACAAGTCTGATCCCTGAGCTCAACACTTATAGCAAGCCCCCCCTCTAACTTAATCCAGCGAGACACTATGCGAACAATGGTAATTTCTGCTGTAACCTTGTTATTTGCCTGCTTGAATCATGCACAGGCTGCCAGTGAAACTTTGATTCCCGGCAAAACCCTGTCACGCATCGCCCTGTTAAAAGCAGGCACGCATCATTACCTGCGTTATTTTAAGGATGGCGACAGCAATACGCCGCTCGATATCTGGACGCGCGAGGTACAATTTACAGAGCAAGATGGTGAAAAACGCATACGCATACGCATACGCATACGCCAGCGCTGGGATGGGGCGAGCAATCCGGCCACCAATCCAGCTAATCCGGTGAGCACCAAACGCCTGGATTCATGGGCGCAATTTCCCAGCTTTACACCAGTCAGTCACGAACGCATCACGGATAAGGATGGCAAGCACCTCGTCGAAGGTTTCGCCTTCAGCGCCGATAAAATCACAGGCATAAAGGACCTGGCAGAGAATAGCCAGAAAGATTTCCTCATGCCCTCTGCCGTAGCCACCTACAATTTTGAAACCGACCTGGAATTCTTTCAGACCCTGCCCCTTGCAACAGGCTATGAAGCCAGGGTCAACTTCTACCATCCCGGCAGCCCCACTGCCCCTGCCTACTACAGCTTCAAGGTAGCAGGCGAAGAAAGCATAGCCGGACCAACCGGCAATGTCGATTGCTGGCTGGTAACCACCGATTACAACAGACCAGGCTCAGTCACCAAATTCTGGTTTGCCAAGCAAAGCCAGATCATGTTGCGGCAAGAAGCCAAAATGCCCGATGGCCGTACCCTGGTGAAGACACTGATAGATTGATATCTGCATAAGCGCTGAGCAGTCGGGCCAGCTCTTGATCTGGCTGCTTTTGCAATGAACGCCCGTTACTGCCGCGCATGCAACTCAGCCAATTCCTTGAACCTTCCTATGACAAACTGCGCCACCGGCGAATGGCTGCGCCCCCGCAACGAAACAATTCCTACTTCAGAATGCATATCCGGGATACCCGTTATCATCAACGGCAACATCAAGCCACGCTGGATTTCATCCGCCACCGCAGCATTGATGGCAGCCAGTATGGTGTCAGACTCCAGGGCCGCACACTTGAGTGTCAGCACATCGTCACATTCAAGCGCAATTGGCAAGGCCGCCCCCGCTGGCAAACCCAGCAATTGCGCCAGTGCCTTGCGTATCGCTTGCGGCAAACGCACCGATGCCAGTCCATAATTAAGGATATCAGCAGGCAGCCTTTCTGCCTTGTTCAATAGCGGGTGCCCGGCACGCACAAAAAAACCGCCGCGCTGGCGCGCCAGCAAATCGATATCCAGATCCTGGTCAGGTGGCAGATCACGCGTATCCGCCACAAAAAAATCCAGCTCTTCAGCCCGCAGATGCTGGGCCAGGTATTCCCAGTTATTGACTTCTACCCGCAAACTGACGCTGGTAAAATTCTGCCGCAATTCTGGCATCAGCATGGGCAGCAAGGTCGCCGCCGGAAATGGTCCCACACCTATCGCCAGCTCACCTATCTGCTTGCTGCGGTATAACTCTATATCCCTTTGCAGGCAATTGCTGTCAAACAGCAGCTTGCGCGCCCTGTCTATAAAAAAGCTGCCAGCAGGAGTAGGTAGCACCTCGGTCGTGCCACGGTCAAACAATTGCACCTGCAACTCAGCCTCGGCCGCCTGTATGCTACGGCTGAGGGCAGATTGCGACAGATGCACACGCTCGGCAGCGCGGGCGAAATTCTTTTCATCTGCCAGGGCAACCACGTGCCTGAGTCGCTTAAGTTCCATTATGTTCCATGAGTTTGGCCTAAAGAAGACAGCATAAAACTTAGGTGCGTGTATGCTTGAGCACAGTGTTATCATTTAAGCATCGCCATGCATTCAATGCATTGATTTTAACGTAAGAATGCATTGGACAACTACAACTCGCTGCCCTACGCTCTTCCATAAAATAAATAATGGAGACTGTCATGCATCACTTGAAGTTAACACCTCTCGCCGCCCTGCTCATAGGCAGCCTCGTCAGCAGCCTCATCCTCAGCGCTTGCGGCCAAAAAAACAGCAACACTCCCATAGGCGACGCCACGGCCACCACCGTCAAAACCAATGCCGACATGGCACAAAGCCTGGCGCTGGACGACCAGCAAGACTTTGAAGATGCCAAGCGCGGCCTCATTGCCAAATCTGAAGGCAAAATCCTTGGCCCCGCAGGTGAAGTGCTGATCGATTTCGATGCCTGGAAATTCATCGATGGCGCAGCACCCGCCACCGTCAACCCCAGTCTGTGGCGGCACGCCAAACTGAATGCACAAATCGGCCTGTTCAAAGTCACCGATGGCATTTACCAGTTGCGCGGTTTTGACATCGCCAATATGAGCATCATAGTAGGCAAGACAGGCTGGATCATCGTTGACCCGCTGACTTCAAAAGAAAGCGCCACCGCCGCCCTCGCCTTTGCCCGCAAACACCTGGGCGACAAACCAGTGGCCGCCATCGTCTTCACCCACAGCCATGCCGACCATTTTGGTGGCGCACTCGGCGTCATCACGCCAGATGAAGTCAAAAGCAAAAACATTCCCGTCATCGCGCCAGACGGTTTCATGGAAGAAGCCACCAGCGAAAACATCCTCGTCGGCACCGCCATGGCCAGGCGCTCTGGCTACCAGTTTGGCAAAGACCTTGAGCGCTCAGCCAAAGGCCTGGTTGATACCGGCTTGGGCAAAGGCGTCGCCTACGGCAGCATAGGCGTGCTCGAACCCAACCAGCTCATCACCAAACAAACACAAGAGCTGACGCTTGATGGCGTGAACTTTGTCTTCCACAACGTGCCCGGCGCAGAAGCACCATCAGAACTGACCTTCAGCATCCCCGACAAGAAAGCCTATGCCGGTGCCGAGATACTCGCGCAAACCATGCACAATCTCTTGCCTGTGCGTGGTGCCAAGGCACGCGATGCCCAGCGCTGGAGCAGCTACCTCGAACAAGCACTCGCGCAAAGCGCTGATGCCGATGTTTATTTTGGCCAGCACAACTGGCCCATCTGGGGCAAGCCACGCATTGCAGAATTCATCACCAAGCAGCGCGATGTTTACAAATATACCCATGACCAGACTGTGCGCCTCATCAATGCTGGCTACACGCCTTATGAAATCGCCGACAAGATCAAGCTGCCCAAATCACTGGAAAACTATTTCGGCGCACGCGGCTACTACGGCGACCTGCGCCACAATGTCAAGGCCGTGTATCAGTTCTACATAGGCGCGTATGATGGCAACCCCGCCAACCTCAACCGCCTGCCACCACAAGAATCTGCCAAACACTATGTAGAGTTGCTGGGCGGCGCAGACAAGGCCATCGCCGCCGCACAAACATCTTTTGACAAAGGCGAATACCGCTGGACAGCCGAGCTGCTGAACCACGTCGTCTTTGCCGACAGCAAAAACAAAAACGCCAAAGAACTACTGGCGCGCACCTACGAGCAAATGGGCTACGCAGCAGAAGCATCCACCTGGCGCAACAGCTACCTCACCGCCGCCAACGAGTTACGCAACGGCCCACCCGCCAAAGGCATCAACCGCGCCGCCATGATAGACATGCTCAGCCAAACCCCGATAGAACGCTTCCTCGAAGCCATGGCCGCCGGCCTCAACGGCCCCGATGCCGAAGGCAAAGACTACAAGCTCAACCTGGTACTGACTGACACCAAAGAGTCTTACGTATTATGGATAGAAAATGCAGTACTGCATCACAAAAAAGCCGAACCTGCAAAAGATGCGAATGCCACGCTGACACTGACGAAGCCTATCTTCATCAAGATGATGGCGGGGACGGCGGGGGTCAACGATACCTTGTTCAGTGATGACTTGAAAGTTGATGGAAGCAAGATAGATCTGGTGCGCTTCTTTGGTCTCATCGACAAGGCACAGGGGACGTTTGGGATTGTGACGAGGTAGATGTTTCTCTCTGTTGAAAGCTGTTGGCAACATTTTGCTCTATTTAAAATTTTGTCCAATTAAATGACGATTTAAATGCATCAATATTGTTGAACGGAATCATTGAGTTAAATCAATAAGTCGCCTAAGCAATGAAAAAAAAATCAACTTTACAATGATACATTACAAAGAAAACTTGATAACATTCATATGGAAAATAACAAATAACCGGAATGTCAAATGAGTTTATCAAGTGCATTGAAACAGCTTCAAACTAGAGACGTTAAATTCACAACGTTAAAAACTGCCTTAACCCATAATTCGATGCCAACAAGCAATGGTTGGGGAGGAATAGAAAAAAAATATGCTGATCTAAATATTCCTGCGGCAACAACATCAAGTTACTCGTCAAAACTACAAAAAATTTATCGAGACAATATTGAATACGGTGATAAAGCGGTTCAAATTGCCAAGTTTCCCACTGACCTGTCACATTTGTTCAAATCGTTGCTGCAAGTCAGGTTCAAAATGGCATTCACCCCACCAAAGCCCTTCCCTGAGCAATTGTCATTGCCTGATTTAAAAGATTTGACCTTGCAACCTAAACTTGCAAAAGTTGAATATAACGGCACGAGAACAGGATTCACGATGTATTTTTATGCTCGTGCATATGAAACCTTCAAAGAAAAGTTTCCAGTTGATCAAATGCGTGATCCGATTTCAATTAGACGGTTTGAGGGATTTGACGAAGTTGTGGCGATTAAGCAAATTATTTATTTGCGGATAGATTCAGTCTATGTTGATATAAAAGATTGCCGAATCGAATTCTTTGCGGACGCAACCAGACTTTCATCTACAGACAAGATGAACGAAGCGTTACTACAGTTGAAAGCAATTTTCAGAGAAGTAATGATTGAGCAAGCGAGTGATCAATGGGGAATAATCGCATTCCCGCTAATCAATTTTTTCCCAAAAATTCACGAGGTATATAATGGCGCCCAAGGTTTATTAGTATAGCTAGGGCATAATACAGCTGCTGGCTCCATCAACAATAGCAGGATGCGAGCGTCACTTGGCGATCTGAAACAAGATCCTAGTCATACGGCGAGTATGGCTGCATCCACTACAATTGAAAAGTTTTCGATTAAAAAAGCCTATTCTTACTATAACGACCTTTCAACCGTGTATTTATCAATCCCTGGCAAATCTGCCGACACAAGTATGCCAGTACCAACTGTCACAACAGCAATAATTGAAGATTGTATAGATGGAACGCAGTTTAATGACATGATGCAAATTCTGAGATGACTTCTGCTAGCGCACATTATTTACAGGTATTGGACTTTGCATCGACTGATTTCGATGCAAGGGATCCTGTTCGTATTGCGCTTGATAATGTCATTCGTTACATCGCATCCAATCCGACCGAGAACTTACGTTATTTGACCTTTGGAATACTGCGTGACGCAGCAAAACTTGAAAGCAATCAAGGGGAAATTTTGCATAGAATGATCGCTTACCTGACAGGCGAGCGTGCAAAAATTTTGCATATTGTTTATGAATATGTAGACGACGATTTTGAGCATGAGCTCAATACAGAAGAGACAGACATATTTATTGCCGATGAATCCTTTTGCGATCCGCGCACAGGGTACCCAGTAGCAGATTGTGCGAATTCAATCTATGTTTTTTTCCGTCCAAACTATACGGCTTTTCACTAATGCTTAGGATTAGCGATGATATGACCGTTGCTGATTTGCGGCGCTTAGAAAAAGCAAATCCTCAAATTCCTCAAACAATTCATCGTTGGACCGCAGCAAACTACGATCAATTCGTGGAAACGCTTTATACAGAGATTGATACGATTGTTAAAGATTTGGAAGATGATGCCAACTTATCTCAACATTACACAGAAAACAACTACAACTCCGACATTTGTCGCCAACTGAAAAGATTGGGTTATGAAGCAGTACACGATAAAAACCAAAGAGGGCATGCAGATATAACAGTCAACTTTGCCAGATATTCATGGATCGGCGAAGGGAAAAAAGTTCAGTCTGTAAACAACTCACATCTAATAGATGGTTACGGCCAATTGATTGACCGCTATGTCACTGGAAAAGCAAATGCAAATCACGCTGGCTTACTCGTTTACATCTTAGGTAAGGACGCAATGCATGTAATGTCCTCGTGGCGAACACATCTTATAGAGAAAGACTTATCTGATAACGGGTACGCAGCAAACATAGCTCCTTGCAGCGAAAATCCTGATCATGTATTTTGGTCTGAGTGCACGCGACACACATCTAGCGGATCAACTTTGAAAATCAGGCACATTGGATTATCGTTACATTGGAATCCGTAGCAGTCCGCATTATCATCCGACGCGCCTTACTACGACATTGCGCATTTTCAATGTGTAGTGAAGACTAATACGTGTGTGGTTACGCATGACGATTAATTTACCCGCCGCAACTAATATTTCCCTGCAAAATCATTCCCTCCAGCAACAGCCTTGCACACAACCCTGACTACGTTTATATTGCCGGGTTGCCTGCCCGGGCATTGCGCTTTTTAAGCGTATGACAATTATTCAGAGTAGCCATGTCCGCAGAACCCCAGATCAAGATTTACCAAGACGATATCACGCCATTTTTGCAGCGACTGCCTGCTTTTTTGCTCCTCCCTTTCAAGCCTGCGCCACTGATCATGATTGCGGGGCTATCGGCCCTGAGTATCGTGACGGTGTTTGCCTTTGGCATGTTTCGCGGCTTGCTGATGCTGTTCTTTTTGCGCTATGCGTATGCGGTCATGGAAATGGCGTCCATGGGCAAGCTGGAACCCAAATGGGACGACATCACCATCTGGGGTAACAAAGACAAGCGGCCATACAAGCAGAATCTTGTGTTCCTGCTGTATTTTGTATTGATGATCGTGGTCTCTGCTTATGCCATCAAGCCAGATGCGAGCGTTTCGGCGGCAGCGTCCAAAGCCGCCGCTGCGAGTTCGCGTCTGCCTGCTGCATCACTACAGGCATCGCCGGGCAATGATGCCTACCCTGCCCGCAGGCCTGCTACACCGGATGAGGACGACGACAGCGCTGAGCAGGATGAACAGAAAACCATCAGTCAATATGATATGACTGGCCCCAAGGTCAGCGATGGCAGTGATGAGGCTGCCCGGCGTCTCGCCATGCGCGAGGCGGAGCTGACCTATGGTACACAAAACGGTGCGAAAACTAACGGCATGGAAGAAGAAAGCAGCAATCAGCCGCGCGGCAGGATGGACCGTTTCATGGCACCCGATGTGCATTTTGCCAAATGGTTTTATCTGGTTGCCATACTGTTTGCCCTGCCTATACCCGCTGCCGTGATGGTGCTGGCGATAGAAGACAATGCCTGGCGCGCACTCAATCCTGCAACGGCCTTGTTCTTCATACGTGGCATGGGTGCATCCTACTTCGTGGTGTGGGCGATCTTTGGTGCGGTCTTGCTGGCTATAGAAGGCTTGCGCCATCTGATACCGCCCACCTGGTCGCCCTTCGTGAGCGTGCCGCTGATGACCTTCCTGAATTTCTATCTGATCCTGGCCACCTATTCGATGATGGGTTATGTGCTGTATCAATACCATCAGCAACTCGGTTTGCATGTCGCAGTGGATTTTGATACTCATAGGGACAAAGCAAAGGCGCAGGACAATGCAGCGCCAGCATCGTCTGATCCATTTATACAGCGTATTGATGCACTCTTGATGAAGGGTGAACTGGATGCTGCCTTACGCATACTGGAAGATGAAATGCGCTATGAGCGCGGCAACCTGAGCCTGAATGAAAAGCTGTACCAGTTATTACAGCGAAAAGGCGATGAAAAGCGCATCTGCGAACAGGCGCGGCGTTATATGCTGGTGCTGGGCAAAGCCGGTTATCACGAAAAAGCCATGCACATGTTGAACGAGCTAAAAAAACGCGACCCGGCTTTTGAAGTCCAGCCTGACGATATCCTGCAAGTTGCCAGCAGTTCTTTTGCCACCAATGATTTCAAGGGCGCGATGAATTTGATACAGGGCTTTGACAAAAAGAACCCCAAGCATACAGATATCCCTGCCGTCTACATGTTAGCTGCCCGCCTGTCCGGTGACCATTTCCGCAAATATGCGCAGGCAATCTCCATCGTGAATGTGATCTTGCAGCGCTACCCGGATGCAAGCGTAGTTGCAGAGGCGAGTACCTATCTGGAGAAAATGCAAAAGATGCTGGCAGCATTACCGCCTGCGGCACCTGCAGTGTCAAGCTGATCTACCGGTTCGCGATTCACTTAAAAAAAAACAGAGACTATTTTGCATCAAAGGTCTCTGTTTTTTAATGCAGAAAAATTCAAGCCATCTAAGCCAGCAACGCCGAAATAAAATCCTTCTTGTCACTCTTAGCCACTTCCTTGAATTGCAACGCTGATTCAACATGGTGCAAATGATGGGTCATCAGTTCTACGGCTTTTTCTACGTCCCCGGCTTTTGCTGCCTTGATGAATTCTACGTGTTCGTCTGAAGAGCAACTGGCGTCTCGGCTGGATTGGTAGAGCATAGTAATGAGGGAGCTGCGGCCTGCGAGTTTCATGAGGATGTCGGTCAACACCTGGTTGCCTGCGGTTTTGGCGAGCAGGATGTGGAAATCGCTGAGCAGGGTTGAGCGTTCTTGGACGTTGTTGTCGACGATGGCCTGCCGTTCATGGAGCAGGTGTTGTTCTATGCGGGCGTAATCATCCGCTGTGGCCTTGGCGATGAATTCGCGTACCAATGCGGCTTCGAGTATGCGGCGGACGAAGAATATCTCGTGTGCTTCTTGCTCGCTGGGCTTGCTGACGAAAGCACCTTTTTCTGGCACGAGGTCAATGAGCTTGTCCTTGGCCAGCATGACCAGGGCGGCGCGGATTTTGGTACGGCTGACGGAATACATGCGCGCCAGTGCCTCTTCCCGGAGTTTGGTACCGGGTGGCAGCCTTTGCTCGGCGATGGCCGTGGTGATATCGAGGGCGATGGCTTCTGAGCTGTCTGCCTGGTCTGGATTGCTGGTGGCGGTCATATGATTATTTACCTGTAGAGCTAAGCGTACTGCATGATGAGCTAAGGCGAAATTGTAACCTGATAAACACAACGCCCAAAGATTTTGGCCTTTGGGCGTTATGTTTGTTGCACTAAGCTTGACCTGGCGCAGTCAGTATATGAAAACCAGCATCATCCCGCCACCAGCTCTGCCTTGCTATTCGCCAGATCATAACTGGCAATCGCTGCAGTATCGCCATTTAACACTGCGTGAGCACGGCTTCTGTCTATGTCTTTTTCCCATGCGGCGACAACAACCGTAGCAACGCAGTTGCCGATCAGGTTACCCAAGGCACGGGCGATGCCGATAAACCAGTCTACCGATAAGACCAGCACCAGGCCAACTACCGGGATGGCCGGTATGGCAGACAAGGTAGCGGCCAGGATGACTATCGCCGAGCCAGGTACGCCGTGTGCGCCTTTGGAGGTGACCAAGGCAATCGCCAGTATCGCTAGCAAATCAGAAAACGCCAGCGGGGTATTGGTGGCCTGGGCAATGAATACGGCGGCCAGCGTCAGGTAAATTGAAAAGGCATCGAGGTTGAATGAATAGCCGGTTGGTATCACGAGGCCGACCGTGGTGTCCTTGATGCCCATGTATTCCAGCTTTTTCATCACTTGCGGCAAGACTGAGTCAGACGATGCTGTCGCCAGCACTACCAGCAACTCTTCACGCAGGTATTTGATGAATTTGAAGATATTGAAGCCAGCGACTTTCAATATCGCGCCCAAAATGCCAAACACAAAAATGATGACGGCGGCGTAAAACAATATCACCAGCAAGCCCAGTTGCTTTAGCGACCCCACCCCATATTTGCCCACGGTGAAGGCAATTGCACCAAACACGCCCAGAGGTGCGAGCTTGATGATGAAGGACATGCACTTGAAAAATACTTCAGACAGGCTGCTGATTGCGTCGGCAATGGGGCGGGCTTTTTCACCGACCAGTGACAGGGCGCAGCCAAAGATGAGGGAAAACAGCAAGACCTGCAGCACATCACCCGAGGTAAACGCACTGACTACGGTGGTGGGGATGATCTTCATGACAAATTCGGCAAAGCCTGCGCTTTTTACCTTGTTGGCATTATCGACATAGGTGCCAAGGGCGCTGGCGTCCAGCGAGGCAGGGACGATGTTCATGCCCTCGCCAGGGTGGAATATGAATGCCAGTGCCAGACCCAGTACCAGGGCAATCGTGGTCACCACTTCAAAGTAGATCAGGGCCTTGAGACCGACACGCCCTACTTTCTTGAGCTCGCCTGCACCATAAATGCCATGGACAACAACACAAAAAATGATCATGGGGATGATCATCTTGATCAGTTTGATAAAGCCATCGCCTATGGGTTTGAGGCTGACGCCAAAACTGGGATACAAGACCCCTATCAGTATCCCGGCTGCCAGGGCAATAAGCACCTGGCCAAAAAGTGATTTGTAGATACGCTGCACGATTACCTCCTGATTAACTGGTTAGCACTACTTGATGTGACTTAACTCAAACTCAACTCCAACTCATTGATAAATAAACGAAAATTCTTGCAGACCTCACCATCAAGCCAGCTTTTCAGGAAGTGATCTGAAATCAAATATACTGCATCCAATTATTGTATGCAATAAATGAATTCAATAGTAGAATCCAAAAAAAACAGGCAAAATGGCAGTTCTCCGACCTCAAAAATGCAAATTACAAAACAAGACATTGCGGGACAGCCGCAGCTCACTATGAAGCCTATACGAGACACCTAGACACCGAACAAAGGAGGAGACCAGCATGTTGAGCAAGATGCATTCCTACGCGAGTTGTGGCTCGCAAATCATGAACAGGGCTGACGTATTAGCGCAACATACCGAAACACCGGGCATGTTGACGCGCAGCTACCTGACCCCGGCGCACCACAGCGCTGCCGCCCAACTGGCTGAATGGATGTGCGCTGCTGGCATGAACGTGCGGCGCGATATGGCGGGCAATGTCATAGGCCGTTATGAAGGCCTGGAACCCGATGCACCCACCCTGCTGACCGGCTCGCATTTTGATACGGTGCGCAATGCTGGCAAATATGACGGCAACCTCGGCATCTTGCTGCCGCTGGTCTGTGTGGAACAATGGCATGCGGCAGGCAAGCGCTTCCCGTTCGCGCTGGAAATCATCGGCTTTGCGGAAGAAGAGGGTGTGCGCTTCAAGGCCACTCTCTTAGGCAGCCGCGCAGCTGCAGGTACTTTTGACATGGCCGTGCTGGATAACCTGGATGACAGCGGCCTGAGCATGCGCGAAGTAATGACGGCATCCGGCTTTCATCCAGCCGGGCTCGTCAAGGCCGCCTATGACCCGGCCAGCGTACTGGGCTTTGTCGAAGTCCATATAGAACAAGGGCCGGTCTTGCTCAATGAAGGTCTGGCGCTGGGCGTGGTCACGGCCATATCCGGTGCCACCCGCTATATGGTCGAAGTGGAAGGTTTGGCAGGCCACGCAGGCACATCCCCCATGGGCATGCGCCGCGATGCCGCCATGGCCGCAGCAGAAACCGGCCTGTATATAGAACAGCGCTGCCAGGGCATACCCGGCCTGGTTGGCACGGTTGGCCAGTTCAATGTACCGAATGGTGCTGCCAATGTGGTACCTGGCAAGGCGGTATTTTCCATAGACATACGCGCTGAACAGGATGCAGTGCGCGAGCAGGCAGTGGCCGATGTGCTGGCACAAATCGAGTGCATCGCAGCCCGCCGCAACGTGCAATTCAATTTGCGCAGAACCCATGAAGCTGCCAGCGTGCCTTGTGCGCCGTGGCTGCAACAGCAACTGGCTGATGCCATTACAGGATGCGATGTACCGCTACGGCACCTGCCCTCTGGTGCAGGGCACGATGCCATGGCAATGGCTGCCATCTGCGACGTTGCCATGCTGTTTGTACGCTGCGGCAATGGCGGTATCAGCCATCATCCGGACGAAATCATGACGGCAGAAGATGCCACACTCGCCACGCAAGCCTTTGCCCATTTTGTTGAACACTTTCAATCGAGGCGTCAAGCATAAGACGCCCAACCACACTCAACACTCATCATGAAAGCTCTCCACCATGAACAACTACGAACAACTCGACGCCTGGATAGACGCGCACTTTGACGAACAGGTCAAGTTCCTGCAAGAACTGGTACGTGTTCCGACCGATACACCACCGGGCAATAATGCCCCGCATGCAGAGCGCACTGCTGACCT
>JACQDX010000081.1 GCA_016200895.1 Burkholderiales bacterium | reverse complement strand
TTTCATCTTGAAACTCCTTCTTTTGGTAGAGATAGAAGTTTCAAACCGACCGCCGTATAGGTCAAACCTTGAGGAGTCCCCCGGCAGAGCCGGGGGATTACCTTATTTATTTATTCATGAACAATACTGCGAAGCAGGAAAAACTGCATGCTAGAGAGCAGAGTCGTTGCGATTAACAAGGCAATAGACACCGGCTGCATGAATGACTCGCTACCAGTAGCAAAGAATGCAGAGTGAATTCCAACAGTAAGGAACCCCAAAAATGCCACAAGCTTGTAATAGCCAAATGCGGTTTTGCTATTCGCCATTACCTGCCCTTGTGCAAACAAGACAAGGGCAATAATTGGCAAGTTCAGTAACAGATTAATCTGATTTCCTCCGGGAATGTGGAAGAGTTCCCACTCATGCCAGAAAGCAGCATCAATCTGATGAGTTATCAATACTGTGGCATTGAGCAAAAAAATAACTTGCAGCCGCGAATTCAGTAGCATCGTTGGTACTTTCCAGAACGTTTTCCTACAAGATACATTGCCGAAAGCTTGACCAATATGACGAGTTCCCTGCCCATGGAAAACCATCGTCTTCAGGATGCGATCGGACAACTACTACGTATCGCTTCATTCGACATCAGAAATTGCCAGTACAAGTCATATTCAGGCAAATCACTGCTTGCCACACCGAGATCCAAGGCTTTACGATAGATGATACTGACAAAAATATCGGCCATGGTGAATTGTTTGCCAACAGCAAACTGGCTACTGCGCCATAATCGCCCCTGCAATTTTTGTAGATTGAGACTTAACCATTTGGCACGCACTGGCCGCATCTGCTCTCTGCTCCAGTCGGGATAAAAATAGCGCACCGTGCTACCGTTCTGCTGGGGATGTATAGATGAATTAACCGCTTCGCAAATCTCGCGCACCTGGGCACGCGCAAATGCTTCCGTATATTGTAAAGGCGGATTGGGTGCAATCTCTTCGATAAATTCTGCCATGGCCATGGACTCACTTAAAGCAATCCCGTCAACTTCCATCAGTGGTACACGGGCAAAGGGGCTCAGCAACCTGACCTGTTCACCGACGTCGCCCAAGCCGACATCAATGCGCTCGTAATCGACTTTTTTATAGTCGAGTATCCACAACAAGCGTTCGCAGCAATTTGCATCTGGTGCGTGATAAAACCTGATCTTCATTTTGATCTCCAGCATTCATTGGCAAGATGGCATATCTTACCGCGAATTACAGAAGCTGATTATCACCGCTCTTTTTGCCGGATATCCGCGGCGATCAACAAACCCAGAGTAAGCAAACACAAATGGGAAAACCCGCCAGGCTTGGCGGGTCTTCCCATTTTTACTGTTGAACTATCTGACCGGCACTTATTGCGAGATCAGCGATATATCGTCGATCAAGAATGATGTTACCGTCACACTACCTTCAACTCCAACAAAGTACACGCGTATGGTCTGGCCTTTATAGCTACTCAGATCAAAGGTTTTATTGACATAGGTCGTACCCTTATTCAGATTCGAATATGTCGCCAGAGTTGCCAATACCGTGCCGCTGCTGTTTTGTATTTGCAGTTTAAGAGTATCGTAAGCCTGGGTAGTCGTAGTTTCATCCGAACTGACCTTCAACCAGAAACTCAGGCTGGCGGATGTTGCTGCGGCAGGGATAGTCACTTGTTGATACAGGGTGTCAGTGTGGGCACTGCCATAGCCATTGAGCCAAGCTTTGTAGCTACCTGTGCGCGATGCTTCAGAGCCACCGGTACTGATAACCCCTGAACTAGCAGTCCATGAACTGGCACCACTCTCAAAGCCACCATTGGTAATCAACTGTGTGGATGTACTGTTGTTGACAGTAAAGCTCACTGCAGATGAAGTACCAATATTATTGGCAGCATCATAGGCTTTGGCGACCAGACTATGCGTAGCATTTGACAGCGTGGTTGAATTCAATGTCGTTGAATACGGAGAGGTCGTACTGGTTGCCTTCAACGTACCGTCAACATAAAACTCAACTTTGGTCACACCTACATTATCTGTCGCAGTCGCTGACAAGGTAATGTTACCGCTAGTGCCACTTTCACTGGCCGACACGGTGGGTGCAGTTGTATCACTGACAGGATTATTGATGGTGAAACTGACTGCAGATGAAGTACCGACATTGTTGGCAGCATCATAGGCTTTGGCAACCAGACTGTGACTGGCGTTAGTCAAGCTTGTGGAGTTCAGCGTCATGCTGTAAGGCGTGCTGGTAGCTGTGCCTTTGAGTGCATTGTCGACATAAAACTCAACCTTGCTGACACCAACGTTATCTGTCGCATTGGCAGATAATGTGATGGTACCACTAGTGCCTGACTCACCTGCGCTGACTGTAGGTGGCGTGCTGTCTGTACTATTCGATTGGGTGACCCAAATCGGCGCAGACCACAGGATTTTACCGTCATCCTGGGTGATCTTTGCATAGTAAAAATGCTCGCCCACTGCCGGGGTAATTGTCGTCGTTGCAGTGCTGGATAATTGTGTCACCGTGCCATTGCGGCCTGGAACACCTTCATAAATTACCACGGTAGAAACAGTACGGCCACTGGTGCTGGCGAAATTGCTGACCAGGGTCAACTGGCCACTATTCGTGAAGCGCTCACCCATGATATGGCCATTCGCAGTCAGGATGATTTGCGAAGTTTTATCCATCGTGGCAAAAATGCGGCGAGCCTTCATGGCATCGACGAAATTTGCATTGCTCAGAGCAGCACCGTTTGCCAGCAAGATACCGGTGCGGTTGGTATAAGACGCACCCCAGTTGGCGCAGTGATTATCCTGGTCTGTCGTGAAGGCAACGTGGAAGCCAGCTTCCAGTGCCTTGTTACAGGCACCTTCATAGGTGCTACGGCTGGTTTCTGTCTCTGTTGTATTAGTCGAGAAGGCGGAACTGTTCAAGACTTCGCAAGCCACCATGGCCTGATCACCGTCTGCGGTATACCCCAGTGCAGTGCCGTTGACGATAAATTGGCCACTGCTGGATGGATGGTTGAATTGACCTATCCAGCCGCGCTGGCGCATCAAGGTGTACAACCCGGCATAGTCATTCTTGACCGTGAGCGTATCGGCGATCAGTTGATTACTACTATTGTATTCCCAACCCAATAATTCACTGGTATTGAAAATATTCATGTGACCACCGTTATTGATGACACCCCATTCCAGGCCGTAGATCGCCAGAAAGCCAGCATGACCAGAATTAAAACTGCTCGCCGCGGTCAGACCCGATTGAAACAGGTTTTTAGCAGTGACCGGATTAGCTGACGCATTGGTGCTGTCAGAACCATCATACATATGGTTATGCTCAGACGTCATCAAAAAGTCCAGCCCCTTGTTCAATGCATATTGATATGCATCCGTCGGGCCATAGGCAGCAGATTGCGGGTTTTGCGCACCGGTACATGAAGTCAGTTCACCACCACCATCGCTATGGTTAGTCTGGCTATGCAGGTTACCGTAATAAATAGTATAAGGCAGTGAACCAGTTGCCGGGGCCGGTGGTGGGGCTGCGCCTGCTACGGTTTTCGCTGCAGTTGTGGAGGAAGTAGAAAGTGCTTTGCTGGCCTTGGTTGGCAAGGCAGCAAAACTTGGCATTTTTGGTGTGACCAGCTTACCTACTTGCAACGGCCAGTTCTGAGTAATGATCTCCGTGTCGTGGACTGCCAATGCGCGCTCAACCGTACTGGCTACATCACCAGCGGGGGCCGCCTGGATAGCTGAGGTGTCCGTTGCCTTGGCAGTAAGCCTGACTTGATAGACTCCATCTTTCAGAGCTGCGCCGGTTGGGCCGCGGCCACTCCAGAACATTTGCGCAGTAACAGTTTTCTTGAACAGTTTTTCTGTGCCATACCAGCGGTCAACGACTTTACCATCGCTGCCCAGCAACTCCAGGCGCCAGGTGATGGTCTGCTCTTTGGTGACATAGGGATACTCGAATTCCATTGTGAAATAACGGGATTCGGCTCCTGCTTTGGCATCTGAGCGATAAGGCACATGCAAACTTGCGTCAAACTCATGGTGATCCGGGATGGATGCGTAGGCAGCCTCGATGCCCGCAAAACTGACTGTAAAAATAAGACTGAGTTGCAATGCCAGCACTTTTAGCTTGCCGGCTTTTTGTAGACCTTGCATAAAAATATTCCCCCTGAATGATTGTTCATTAGTATTGATCCATGTGGCCGTCTCACACATATCCTCATTCAGATGAATCGTCAAAGCAGAGTCATACTTTGCCTGCGCGTATCCCATCAGGAACACGCCTCTCGCTTCTATTTCTTCAGCCTTAGTTCAGATATCCGTAAGCAGCCATTCTTGTACAGCTCTACTATTCTTCTTACCGCCATGCTGTTTGCAGCTTTCAAGAAACGAGATTTAGCGAAAGTTATATTAAGCAATCGTTTGCGCAAACGATTACTAGATTAACATCCGCACATGTCAGTTTTGTTACCAAGGTTTGACTTTTTTTAACAAATTTGTGAAAAAACCACTCTTGCTTATCTGTTTTGTGCATTTTTACGACTTTTGCACCACAATTTTTGTGGATGCACCAAAACAGACGAGCGAATATTTTTCCAATAGGAAACTTAAATTACTTCAGTGGAATATTTATTCTGAAAAGGAAGGGAATTAAAAACTGAATTGAGCAGAGTTTTGATATCTCAGGTCCGCAATGCAGCCTGATGCTCGTTCAGCCAATCGATTTGTTCTTCAGTATCGGGAACCGTAACACCACGCGCTTTGCTGATCATGGCCAGCGCAGCCGCAGCATCAAACCCGTGTCGTATCAACACTGCTGCGGCAAGCAGGCCAGTCCGCCCTATTCCGGCGCGGCAGTGGATGACTGTATTGTCCCCACTGGAGATGGCATCATGCAGTTGCGTCACTACTTTCTGGGTGGCAGAAAAAGAAGATGGCAAGCCTCTGTCCTTGATGGGGTAATGCATAAAATTGATCTGATTTGCTGCGCATAAGTCTGGCGCAGCCTGCAAACCCAAGTCACGTATTTCATGGGTCTCTAACAACGAGACCAGCCTGCTGATGCCGAATTGCGCAATCCCGCGAAATTCATCTTCTATCCATTCGCCCGCAATGGGTTTAGCCATGACGGCAAGGAAACCTTGACCGATTTGAGTGACTTTATAAATATCTGGGCGCATGGATAGAGTTTCTTGTTATGAGCAGGTCAGTTTCTATTTTGTTGCATCCTTCAACATCAGTTTTTTGATCATCCCCACAGGCGCACTGCCATAGCTCAGGAATTGCTCATGGAATTGCTTGAGCTTGAACTTGTCGCCCTGCTGTTTTTTGAGCTGTTCACGGAATTCAAGTATCTCGCTATATCCGCTGAAATAGCTTGTGAGTTGCACGGATGTGTATTGTACGCGCAGCCATTTTCCATCGGCTTCTGCCTTGGTCTGAAAAGCCTGGTTCATCAAGAAGTCTTTGGCTTCAGCCTCTGTCATGCCCAGTACATGCACCTGATAATCGAGGATGGTATTGCAGACTGCACGCAAGTTCCATTTGTAATACATGAGCCACATCTCTGGCGTATTGTCGCCATAGCCTGACTCCAGCATCATACGTTCACTGTAGACTGCCCAGCCTTCTATCATGGCTCCATTGCCGAACAGGGTCTTGATCACTGACGGTGATTTATTCGCGTGTTGCAGTTGCGTGTAGTGACCAGGAATGGCTTCGTGGATATTCAATATCTGCAAGACCCAGTGATTGTATTCACGCAGCGTGCTTTCAATTTGCTCGGCAGGCTGCCCATCAAAAGGGGTGACGTTGTAATAGGTTTTATCGTTAGGTCTGAAGATGCCCGGTGCTTCGATAGAGGCAAGGCTGACACCGCGTTGATATTCTGGCGTCTCACGGACGACCAGTGGTTTTTTCAGATCCAGGCTGACCAGATCATGCTCGCGTATCCATTTCTCCAACTGCGGCAATTGCTTGCGGATTTCGGGATACAAGTCTTTTGCATCTACGTGTTTTTCAGACAGCTTGTCGATGACCATGGCAATTTTCTTGACACGGTCAGCAGGTTTGGCTAGCCCACCCATGGTTTTGTCCCAAAGCTGGTCGGCCAGTTTCTCCATATTATTGTGCGCTTCATCCCTGGCGGTCAGTGCGCGCTGGTAAGTTTGTTCCGCGCTCAGTGAGGACTGGATATCTGCGGTGAATTTACCTTCATACAAATCCTTGCCTATGCGGAAAGAACGGGCCGTTGCCGGATCGAGTTTCTTTTCGAGGTCTTCAAGGAATTGCACGTAGTCATTGACGGCAGCACGTGCGTTTTTCAAGCCGTCTTCCAGCGCTTGCTTGTCTTTGCCTGCGAGTTTCTCTTGTGCTGCTGCTTTTTCCAGCCCTGCCAATACTGTGATGGCACCGGCACTTTGTTTGATCGCCAGACGGGTATGTTCAGGCGTAGGATTTTTGATGCTGGCTTTGGCCGCTGCATAATACGCTGGCACGGTTTGCAGGCGCTGTATCGCTACCAGTACTCTCTTCGCTTTCGGGGCGAAATCAGTATTGAGGATGGCATCAAAACTGCCCGCGATATTATGCTGGGTAGGGTTCCATTCAAATTCGCGGAATTGTGTCAGATACCAACGTGCACCGTTCAGGTAGTTGCGTATCAAGGCCAGGTCAGTCTGCTCTTTTGCGGATAAAGCATCGGCATCCACCTTGCCCAATTGCGCCAGCCAGTTATCCGCAAAGGCGACATAGGCGTCACGGGTAGCCTGATTTGGCAATACTAGTTTATTGGCATCCTGGTAACGGCCTGCCGCCATCGCCATGTCCGGGTCTTGTTGCCACAAAGCGGTGAGGAAGGCTGTCTTGACCTGGGCAAAACCCTGATCGGCTTTCTTGCTGACAGATACCGTTGCAGCGGTAGCGGACATACTATAAGGGGTAGTAAATACGAAAGAAGACAGCAAAGTGACTAGCAAAACAGGACGAAATGAAATAGACATGGTGGATATCTCGCAGGCTTAATATATTAAGAAGCATGAGGTTAACATAAGATTGTGCTTGGCACCTGTATTTTTTACTTTGCCCAATTAAGGGGAATTCACCGGGAAAATCCGGCGCGCCCCTCAGAGAGCACTCTTCCAGTCTGCTTTCTTTGTTACACTCCAGCCTTGGCCACCCGCTGGCAAACCCGGCACTATCAGCAAAAAGAAAAACATGAACACCCCCAACCCCGCTCCGCAATTGCATTGGATAGAAAACGACGAAGCCCGCTCATGCCGCTGGCATTCAGAGAGTGGCGCACCAGCGCCCAAGCGCGTGCAGATTGCGGATGACCGCATGAATGTGGAAACAGCCTATAAGCTGGCCTGCGAGGGCACGGCCCTGCTATGGCGTGGCGACTATCACAATGCCAAACAGTTATTGCAGGCGCTGGCACGCCGTATCGATAAAAAGCCAGCCAAGGCCAGCAAAAAAACCAAAGTGCCTGAATCTGCAAAAGAAGCATTCAACCTGCACCGCCAGGCACAATCACAAAGAGCACGCGTGCTGGCCATGGTCTTGATCCCATTTGAAGCTGACTACCGTATCACCCTGCGTCGTGCACCGGATGTAACGCAAGCCTGCAATGAAGTCTATGGCGAACCAAGCACTGCCTTTGTGGCCTCTCTGCGTGAATTGCTGGGCTTGATAGGTGCGCATGAGTGGCGCAAGAATGGCGTTGAGATTGCTGCTCTGGGTGCAAAAATCCATCCTTACTATGGCGTGTTCTCACCTGTACGTGGTGAATACATAGACTTGCTGGCGAAAGCACCGCTGCCATCGACCACACTGGCTTTTGATATCGGTGTGGGCACTGGCGTCTTGTCTGCATTGCTGGCAAAACGTGGCGTCAAAAAAATCGTTGCGACCGACCAGGACCCACGCGCCCTCGCCTGCGCCCGTGAAAATGTAGACAGACTGGGTTTCGCCGACCAAATTGAATTGGTACAGGCAGATCTGTTCCCACCCGGTCGTGCGCCGCTGGTAGTTTGTAATCCGCCATGGTTGCCTGCGCGCCCCAACTCACCGATAGAATATGCCGTGTACGACCCAGACAGCCGCATGTTGCGTGGTTTTCTAGCAGGCGTGGCAGAGCATCTGGAACCTCTGGGCGAAGCCTGGCTGGTCATGTCCGACTTTGCCGAACACCTGGGCCTGCGTAGCTCGGCAGAATTGCCGGGCTGGATAGAGGCAGGAGGTCTGACTGTAATCGGCAAAATGGATATCAAGCCCCGTCACCCAAAATCTACTGATGAAAATGATCCATTGCATGCTGCCCGCGTCAAAGAAGTTACTTCATTGTGGCGTTTAAAATTAAAATAGCAGCTGTATTGTGAGCAGTCATTGTTCTTGGCCTGCTCACTGAATTTATTCATTGTTTAGAAAATTAGCATCATGATCAACAAACCCGCTCGCATCCTGACCTTTAAATGCAAAAACTGCAGCAAGTCCGTCCAGGTCTTCTTGCAAAAAGTTTCTGCCTGCTCGCACATCCAGCCTTACCAGGGTATCTGTAACTGCGGCGAAATCATGAAACATGCGACTGGCAACAAGGAAGCTGTTCAGTCCTATCTGAGTTCCAATGATGTTTTGTGGTCACATCATCATTGATTCATACGCCAAATGCTGAGAAATGTGATGTTTTCACAAATTAATCCCTTGTGAAATTTGCATTTCCAACTTAGATCAGGTCTATAGCCAGACGAAAGCATTTATAATCTACGGCTTTGCAGCAGTTTTCTGGAAACAATGAAGGTATTTCGCGGACTTCCAAATGCAGCCTCCCGTGCACCCTGTGCGCTGGCGATAGGCAACTTTGATGGCGTACATCTGGGGCACCAGACTTTGCTTGCCCGTTTGAGGGATGCTGCCACACGTCTGGACATAGAAGCTGCCGTGATGACATTTGAACCACATCCGCGTGCATTTTTTGCCCAGATGCAGGGTGACTTGTCGAAAGCACCTACCCGTATCGCCAATTTGCGCGACAACATGGCTTCATTGCAGGCTGCAGGGGTTGACAGGGTCATCGTTGAACATTTCAATGCTCACTTTGCTGCATTGTCACCGCAAGATTTCATAGAAAAAGTGCTGGTCGATGGTCTGCATGTCAAATGGGTCATGGTCGGTGAAGATTTTCGCTTTGGTGCCAAACGCGTCGGCGATATCGCTACGCTGACTGAAGCGGGACAGCGTTTTGGCTTCACAGTTGAGACCCTGCCTTCAGTACAAAACAAGGGCGTGCGCATCTCTTCATCTGCAGTACGCCTGGCCTTGGCCAATGGTGATTTTGATGAGGCAGAAGCCTTGCTTGGCCACCCTTACCGTATTTCCGGCCATGTGGTGCACGGGCAAAAACTGGGCCGCACCATCGGTTTTCCTACACTGAACCTGCGTATCGCCCATCATCGCCCTGCACTGAATGGTATCTTCATCGTGC
This sequence comes from Burkholderiales bacterium, assembly GCA_016200895.1. GTDB lineage: Bacteria > Pseudomonadota > Gammaproteobacteria > Burkholderiales > Burkholderiaceae_D > Undibacterium. The sequence goes on along the minus strand of JACQDX010000081.1, from coordinate 34,666 downwards.
AGGTACACGGCCTGGCAGACCAGCCTTTGCCAGCCGTGGCCAGCCTGGGTGTGCGCCCTACTGTCGATGACAGTGGCCGTGTACTGCTGGAAACCCATGTATTTGATTATAGCGGCCATGCTTACGGTAAAGTCGTGCAGATAGAATTCCTGAAGAAGCTGCGCGACGAAGAAAAATTCATAGACCTGCCTACCTTGACTGCGGCCATCAACAAGGACGCTGAACAGGCGCGCGCCTATTTTGCCGACAGTCACCGTCCTGCCCGCTCTGCCACTGACCGAATTTGAAGCTCACACTTTGTTTGTTGTGATTGCTTGTGACTTCATCCCGATTTTAAAAATAGAAAACTCATTATGTCTGAAAACAAAGCGGCAAAAACTGCCAGTAAATATCCGGTCAACATGACCGAAACAGCTTTCCCCATGCGCGGCGATCTGGCCAAGCGCGAACCCAAGTGGGTCAAGGAATGGCAAGACAAGAAAATCTATGAGCGTGTGCGTAAGGCATCTGCCGGTCGTCCGAAATTCATCCTGCACGACGGCCCACCATATGCCAATGGTGACATCCACCTTGGCCATGCCGTCAACAAGATCTTGAAAGACATGATCGTCAAAGCCCGCACCATGGCTGGCTTTGATGCGCCGTATGTGCCAGGCTGGGATTGCCACGGCATGCCTATCGAAATCCAGGTTGAAAAACTGTTTGGCAAGAACCTGCCTGTGGCCGAAGTGCATGCCAAGGCACGGGTGTATGCGAATGAACAGATAGAAAAACAAAAAGCCGGCTTTATCCGCCTGGGTGTTTTGGGTGAATGGGATAACCCATACAAAACTATGGCCTTTGGCAACGAAGCCGATGAATTGCGCGCACTCGGCAAATTGCTGGAAAAAGGATATGTCTATCGCGGCCTGAAACCAGTCAACTGGTGTTTTGACTGCGGCTCAGCCCTGGCTGAAGCTGAAGTCGAATATGAAAACAAGCGCGACCCGTCCATCGATGTCGGTTTCCCGTTTGCTGAACATGACAAACTGGCTACCGCCTTCAAGCTGGACAAGCTGCCTCTGGAAAAAGGCTATTGCGTCATCTGGACCACAACGCCATGGACCATCCCGTCCAACCAGGCACTGAACATGCACCCGGAAATCACTTACGCCCTGGTCAAGACCCAGCGCGAAGGTGAAGACATCTTGCTGATATTGGCCAAAGACCTGGTTGAAGCCAGCCTGACTAACTACGGTTTGACAGGTGAAGTCATCGCCACTTGCCTTGGTGCGGACCTGTCTGAAATCAAATTCAAACATCCATTGTCAGCACTGGATGCGGGCTATGACCGTTTTTCTCCGGTCTACTTGGGTGAGTACGTCAGTACAGAAACTGGTACTGGTGTAGTCCACTCTGCGCCTGCCTACGGTATCGAAGATTTCCAGTCATGCAAGGCGCATGGCATGAAGGATGACGACATCATCGCCCCAGTCATGGGTGACGGCAAGTTTGCGTCCAGCCTGCCTTTCTTTGCGGGAATGACGATCTGGGAAGCGTCCAAACCTATCTGTGACAAATTGCGTGAAGCGGGTACCCTGTTCTCGTTCAAGATGTTTGAGCATAGTTACATGCATTGCTGGCGTCATAAGACACCTATCATCTATCGCGCCACTTCACAGTGGTTTGCCAGCATGGACAATACACCCAAAGCGGGTGGTGCCAGCCTGCGTCAGACGGCCTTGCACGCTATCGATGAAACAGCCTTCTTCCCGGCGTGGGGCAAGGCGCGTTTGCATGGCATGATCGCCAACCGTCCTGACTGGACCTTGTCACGTCAGCGTCAATGGGGTGTGCCTATGGCCTTCTTCCTGCATAAAGAAACCGGCCAATTGCATCCACGCACACCAGAATTACTGGAACAGATCGCCCTGCGCATAGAAAAAGAAGGCATAGAAGCCTGGCAAAAAATCGAAGTCGTTGATTTGCTCGGTGATGAAGCTGCCATGTATGTGAAGAACCGCGACACGCTCGACGTGTGGTTTGATTCTGGTGTGACCCATCAGACTGTCTTACGTGGTTCACACAAAGAGCAATCAGCCTTCCCGGCTGATCTTTATCTGGAAGGCTCTGACCAGCATCGCGGCTGGTTCCATTCTTCTCTATTGACAGCGTCTATGCTGGATGGCCGTGCGCCTTACAAAGCTTTGCTGACGCATGGTTTCACCGTTGACGGTGACGGCAAGAAAATGTCGAAGTCTTTGGGCAATACGCTGGCACCGCAAAAAATATCTGACACACTGGGTGCAGATATCTTGCGCCTGTGGGTTGCCTCATCTGATTATTCAGGTGAACTGTCCATCTCTGACGAAATCCTGAAACGCGTTACGGAAGCATATCGCCGTATCCGCAATACCTTGCGCTTCTTGCTGGCTAACACGTCTGACTTCGATGTAGTAAAAGATGCTGTTGCGATCAATGAGTTGCTGGAGATAGACCGCTATGCCATCGCCAATATGGCGGCATTGCAAAAAGATATCCTGGCACATTTTGATGCGTTTGAATTCCACCCTGTCGTCAGCAAATTGCAGTCCTTCTGCTCTGAAGACCTCGGCGGTTTCTACCTCGATATCCTCAAAGACCGCCTGTACACCAGCGGTACGACTTCGCATGCGCGCCGTTCTGCACAAACTGCGATCTGGCATATTACGCAATCGCTGTTGCGCCTGACGGCACCAATGTTGTCTTTCACTGCTGAAGAAGCCTGGCAATTCTTTGCCGCTGCTGATGCCTACAAAGACAGCGACGAAACCATCTTCACGCAAACTTATTACAGCTTGCCAGAGATCGCCGATGCAGAAGCCTTGCTCGCCAAGTATGCTGCCTTACGTGCCGTGCGCACGGATGTCACCAAGCAATTGGAAGAAGTGCGCGTTGCCGGTGGCATAGGTTCATCCTTGCAGGCAGAAGTGACCATCAAGGCCAGTGGCAGCAAGTTTGATGTATTGAACAGCTTTGCCGACGACTTGAAATTCACCCTGATCACTTCAGCAGCAGGTGTGGAACAGGTTGCCAGCGAAGCGGAAGAAACCGTGGTCGTTATCCCATCCAAATATGAAAAATGCGAGCGTTGTTGGCATTATCGTGCGGATGTAGGCAGCCATGCGGACCATACTGGCCTGTGTGGCCGTTGCGTCAGCAATCTGTTTGGTGCTGGCGAAACACGTCGCTTTGCTTAATAGGCATGTTGTTACGCAGGTGACTCAGATATAAATCTGAATCACCTGCATTAATCAAGACTTCACAAGAGTTCAATATCCATGGCGACCAAAAAACGTCCCCCTGCATCAAATAATTCTTCAGGCTCCAGCTCCTCCGGCTCCAGCCTGATACCCTGGCTGGGTCTGGCCGCCATCATTATCTTGCTGGACCAGGTCACAAAAATTACGATCAGCAAGGCCTTTGCCTACGCTGAGACCCTGAGCATTACCTCATTTTTTAATCTGACCCTGGCGTACAACAAGGGGGCTGCCTTCAGCTTCCTGGCTGCAGAAGCAGGATGGCAGCGTTATTTCTTTACCGCTATCGGTTTGATCGCAGCTGCCTACATCACTTACCTGTTGAAACGCCATGCCGGTCAAAAGCTGTTTTGCACTGCACTGGCGCTGATCATGGGTGGTGCACTGGGTAATGTCATTGACAGGGTGTTGTATGGCCATGTCATCGATTTTCTGGATTTTCATTACCAGGAAATTTATCGCTTCCCGGCATTTAACATCGCTGACAGCGCGATTTGCATAGGTGCAGCATTATTCATATTAGATGAATTACGCCGCGTCAAAAAATAAGGAGTAGCACCATGAGTCTGCGACTGGCTGGTAAAAAGATCGTTCTGGGCCTGACCGGTGGCGTAGCCTGCTACAAGATTGCAGAACTGACGCGGGCACTCGGCAAAGCCGGTGCAGATGTACAAGTGGTGATGACAGAATCTGCCACCCATTTCATCACGCCTGTGACCATGCAAGCGCTGTCTGGCAATACGGTGTACACCGACCAGTGGGATGCGCGCATCAATAACAATATGCCGCACATAGACCTGACGCGTGATGCTGATGCCATCGTCATTGCGCCTTGCAGTACTGACTTTATCTTCAAGCTGGCACATGGTGCCTGCAACGATTTACTGTCCACCCTGTGCGTTGCCCGCCCGGCCAGCTTACCTCTGCTCATCGCTCCGGCCATGAATGTAGAGATGTGGCAAAACCCTGCCACCCAGCGCAATGTGCAACAGATCAAGGCAGATGGAATACACCTGCTAGGCCCGGCTGCAGGCGACCAGGCTTGTGGTGAAACCGGCATGGGCCGCATGCTGGAACCTGAGCAGTTACTGACAGAAATCATCGCCTCTTTCCAGGCCAAGACATTGGCTGGCAAACATGTACTGATCACTGCTGGCCCTACATTTGAGCCGATAGACCCGGTACGCGGCATTACCAATCTGTCGTCCGGCAAGATGGGCTATGCGATTGCGCAGGCTGCCTGGGAAGCCGGTGCCATCGTGACGCTGGTCTCTGGCCCTACTGCGCTGGATGCCCCTTATGGTGTGCGCCGCATTGATGTACAGACTGCGCAGCAAATGTTTGATGCAGTCGTAGTACAGCTGCAGCAGCAAAAACAAGATGTGTTTGTGGCAGTTGCCGCTGTCGCCGACTGGCGCGTTGCCAATGCCAGTGCCCAGAAACTGAAAAAAACCAGCGATGGTGATGCACCACAACTGCAATTTGCACAAAACCCGGACATACTAGCCAGCGTCGCAGCCATGCAGAATGCGCCCTACTGCGTGGGCTTTGCCGCAGAATCAGAAAATCTTTTGCAATACGGTGCAGCCAAACGCCAAAAGAAAGACGTGCCTCTGCTGGTTGGCAATATCGGCCACCATACTTTTGGCAAGGACGAGAACGAGCTGGTGCTGTTTGATGTGCATGGCCATACTGTCTTGCCGCGTGCCGACAAACAAGCCCTGGCTCAACAACTGGTGGCTGAAATCGCCTTGCGCTCCAGCCTCATTTAAATCTTCCATACCTGCTCAAAGAGTGACCGCTCTTTGAGCATTATTTTTTCTCAATACCATGAAAAACATAGACCTGAAAATTCTCGACAGCCGCATGAAAGACATGCTGCCAGCTTATGGCACGCCTGGCAGCGCTGGTCTCGACCTGCGCGCCTGCATAGATGAACCCATCACTATCCAACCCGGCCAGACGGTGCTGATCCCTACCGGTTTAGCAATTCACATAGCAGACCCCGGCTACGCTGCCATGATCTTGCCACGCAGTGGCATGGGTCACAAAAATGGCATCGTCCTCGGCAACCTGGTTGGGCTGATCGACTCTGACTATCAGGGCCAACTGATGGTATCGACCTGGAACCGTGGCCAGTCAGAATTCACCCTGCAGCCTATGGAAAGACTGGCGCAACTGATCATCGTACCTGTGTTGCAAGTCGGCTTTAATATAGTTGATGATTTTGGACAGAGTGAGCGTGGCGAAGGTGGTTTTGGGAGTACAGGCAAGCATTGAGACTGTCATTATTGGCAGACCAAGAAGCTTATTTTGTTTCTGCAGCTACAGGAAAAATCAGCTTGGCCTCCAGGCCGCCGCCGTCACGATTACTTAATGTGATGGACCCATTTACAGCAAGTGCCAATTGCTGAGCAATTGCCAGGCCAAGACCAGTCCCGCCAGTCTTGCGGTTACGCGAATTTTCCACACGATAGAATGGCTGCAATACTGCAGCCATTTCACTATCAGGTATCCCTGGCCCTCTATCCAATACCGACACCGATATCTGTCCTGGCGATATTCTGCCAAGTTGTATCTCGACATCTCCTGCAAATTTCAAGGCATTGTCTATCAAATTAATTATGATGCGCCTGAGCGTATTAGGCCTTGAAGAAAGTATCGTGCCGATTTCCCCACTCAGGCGCACAGCGTGTTGGGCATCCACATAATCACAGACCAGGCTGTCAAGTAAAGCATCGATATCCACGCGACATACTTCTTCTGTGGTTCTTCGTGCGCTTCGTGCATAGGTGATCCCCTCCTCTACCAGTTGCTGCATGGCGTCGAGGTCGTTCAACATTTTTTCTTGTAAACTGCCGTCATCCATTAGCTCAGCTCGCAAGCGCATGCGTGTAATGGGGGTCTGCAAATCATGTGAGATCGAAGCCAGTATCTGCACCCTCTCAGCCAGATGTTCTTTGATCTGTGCCTGCATGTCATTGAAAGCAGCTGCGGCTCTGGCAACCTCGCTGGGGCCATCCTCTGGAATGGCTTCACCGTGCAATGATGAACCCAGCGTATCTGCTGCCTCAGCCAAACGCTGCAAAGGTCGTGTCGCCTGTTTTACAGCCAGCCAGGTAAACGTGATCACTGCAAGCATTTGAAGTGCGAAGACTAAACCAGCGCCCCAATCTACAGGCCAGACAGTTTTATTAATAATGGCGATTAATACGGCTCCGTCTTTCAATGAGAAATACAAACGCCCCATCTCTCCCGGAGAGATGCCAGCCGAGCTTCTCGCTGCGTAGCTTGTAGCCAGTTCCTCCTTGAGGGGATCAGCCAAACCATGCCGACGATGCGGATTTGTCCATTTGCTCGTCGATGTTGCCAGGTAATCTGGAGCAACTGTGCTTAACTCATAGCGGTAAGCATGGCGCTGCATTTTCTCGATCCAAAGCTTGCGTTCCGATGGCGTGGCCGCGTCAAGAATGGGCAACAGTACTGATAAATCTTTTGTCAGGTAATAATCTGTGCGGGCAATCTGATCTTCATGGACAGAAATGTATCCATATACATTGCTGATAAGATGTCCAAGCAATAAAGCCAGTATCCATACAAAAGCCAGGCGTGAAAATAATGAATTGGGCCATATACCTTGCAATTTCCGTTTCAACTCAGTCATGACTGCTCATCCCGGTGTTTTACCGTACACGAAAAAATATAACCTTCATTTCTCAGCGTCTTGATGTATTGAGGCTCCCGCGAATCATCACGCAAGCGCTTGCGCAAACGACTGACCAGTATATCGATGGAACGATCAAAATAATCCGCGTCGCGGTTCTGTGTCAGGTTGAGCAATTGGTCACGCGTGAGTACGCGCTGTGGGTGATCGAGAAAAACCCGCAACAGACGATATTCGGCACCGCTCAATGAAACAATCGCGCCACTGTCGTCAATTAACTGTCGGGCATGTGTATCCACAACCCAGACACCAAAACCCAGCATGCGGCCACCACTGATCTCTCGTAATTGCACTGGAATCATTCGGGCACGCCGCAAGATGGCGCGTATACGTGCCAGCAATTCACGTGTCGCAAAGGGTTTGGTCAGGTAATCGTCCGCCCCCATTTCCAGACCCAGGATGCGGTCTGCCTCTTCATTCCTTGCAGTTAGCATCAAGATCGGCACCGGTTGCACTTGCGTTGCCGTCAACTCACGGCACAGGCTAAGACCGTCCTCATGCGGCATCATCAAGTCGAGCACGATCAGGTCTATGCCGCCAGTGGCAAGTATGCTGCGCATCTGCCGCCAGTTGGCAGCAACGCTCACCTTGAAACCACTTTTTTCAAGGTAGCGCTTTAATAGATCGCGAATTTCTTCATCATCATCGACGATCAGTAAATGATCTGCTTTCTCCATAGCTTGCTTTATAACTGATTTATTCATCAAATCGGTGCCTTTTTTCTCCATATTTGTTTCTGGATTGTTTCTGTGCGTCGCTGGAAACACGGCGTTGCAAGAAGTGCCATGCACTGAAACACAACAGAAACACCGCAGGAATTAAATAGCTTCAGTCGCAGATCTGCACAGTATCCCGCTGGCAAATGCGTCTATCAAACCATATGGAAAAAAAATGCCAATACAAACAATAGCAAGACCATTGATCGTATTAAAAGACATATGCAAAACATACGAGACTGCATCAGGCGCATTCATGGCCCTTAAAAGCATCAGCCTGGAGATACGTGAAGGGGAATTTGTCGCCATCATCGGTAAATCTGGCAGTGGGAAATCTACTTTGATGAACGTCATGACGGGCATAGACCACGTCAATTCAGGAGAAATATTGATAGGTGCTACTCCGGTGCATACTTTAAAACAAAGCGAACTGGCGACCTGGCGCGGTAAAAACGTCGGCATTATTTTTCAATTTTTTCAACTCCTCCCCACCTTGACCATAGCCGAAAACGTCATGCTCCCCATGGATTTTTGCAATATGTACCTGCCTCGCGAGCGCAGGCCGCGTGCCATCACGCTACTGGAAAAGCTGGGTATAGGCGATCAAGCCGACAAATTACCCAGCAGCTTGTCTGGTGGTCAGCAACAGCGCGCTGCCATTGCCAGGGCACTGGCAAATGATCCACAGATTTTGGTGGCAGATGAACCTACCGGTAATCTCGATACGGAAACAGCAAATAGCATCATGCAATTATTCGCACAATTGGTGGCGGAAGGAAAGACCGTGCTGATGGTGACTCATGAGCGTGACTATAGCCACTATTTTAGCCGCAGCGTCACCATGGCCGATGGCGAGTTCCGCAATGCAGCAGAACTCATTTCCGACCCAACTTGCGGGAGGCAATATGTTGCTTAAGCCTCGCTGGATGAAACTGGCGCGCGACGCGCAGCTAATGCCTGGTCGTACTGCAATGATGATACTGGCCATCGCGGCAGGTGTGTTTGGTCTTGCCACCATGCTAGGCAGTTATACCATATTGATCCGTGAAATCAGGCAAAACTATCTGGCTACCAATCCAGCTTCCGCCACGCTGAAAATAGATAATATCGATGCTCAGTTGATCCAGGCTATACGAAATTTCCCTGGCATAGCGGCTGCACAAGCCAGCGCGAAAGTGGATGCAGGCATACAACTGGCAGATGGCCGCGTGCAAGCGCTCAACTTGATGATCGTCGATGACTTTAAAGAATTGCGTATCAACAGCATTTTTCCAGAAACTGGAGCATGGCCACCGCCGCCTGGCACGCTACTTTTAGAAAAAGACTCTTTAAAAAAATTGAAGTTGAAAACAGGTGATGTCCTGCAATTGAAAATGACTGATGGCAGTCAGCGTCAAATAACTATCTCTGGTAGTGCACATGACTCTGGCGTGCCTGTACCCAGCATGTCTGCCTTCGCCTACGCAACACCCGATACCATGGCAGCCCTTGGCATCAAGGATGGTATGCATGACTTAAAGATTACCGTCAGCAATAAACCCTTTGACATTGATGCTATCGAACAGGTAGCCAGCGCCCTCTCGCTTTGGATACAGCAGCAAGGACATTTGGTAGAACGTATTAGAATACCGCCGCCAGGTGAACATCCGCACCAATTGATCATGACTTCCATACTGGGAATGTTGCTGGTGTTTAGTGGCATTGCATTGGTGCTGAGTGCCGTGCTTACCGCGACTATCATTGAAAGCATGCTGGCACAACAGGTGCGTCAGATTGGTGTGATGAAAACCATAGGCGCACGATCTTCGCAAATCGCGTCTTTATATCTCAGCTTCGTCTTAATCATAGGTTTGTTGGCGACATGTATAGGCGCACCGGCTGGCCTGGCGGCAGGCCGGGCCTTCTCTCAGCTCATTTTGGTCAACGTACTCAATTTCAATATGAATAGTGGCTCAGTTCCTGGCTATGTCTATCTGGTCCTGGTCATTGCCGGTGTACTTGTCCCGCTTTGTATGGCAGGAGTACCAATTTCCAGAGCGAGTAATGTGAGTGCACATACTGCGATGACTGACTTTGGTACTACACGGAAATTTTTTACGGAAAAAGCTTTCGGCAACAGGCTATATCATTTGCCCGGGCTGGATCGCAGCATAGTGATGTCATTGCGTAACTGCTTCAGGAGTCGTGGCCGTTTAATGCTCACTCTGGTTCTGCTAGCGACGGCCGGGGCGATGTTTATCAGCAGTCTTAACGTCAGGAAAGCATCGCAGGAACACCTGATAGAAGCAGCTGCAGAGCGCCACTATGATCTTGAAATTCATTTAAGCAAGCCAGAAGACAGGAACAAAATAATACGCATCATCAGTACCGTTTCTGGGGTGAACCTGGTCGAAGCCTGGAGTAGTAGCGCAGTGGCACGACACAGGCCAGACGGTTTGAATATAGAAAGAACCTATCCTGACGGCGGCCACGGCTCACTCAATGTGACCGCTATTCCCGATGGCAGCAAACTGATCAGCCTGACGATGCAAAATGGGCAGTGGCTTAGTGAAGTAAAGAGTAGCGCAGGAAATGGCCTTGATACTGTAGTGCTAAACAACAAGGCACTGGAATCATTTCCCAAGCTTATAGTCGGTGACACCATTACCCTGGGAGTACGCGACAAGACAGCCAGCTTGCGTGTGGTCGGTATCGCCAGACAGAAAATGACTGGCGCAATGGCTTACGTCTCACCTGCCACCTACGCCAAATTGACCAGCCAGAGTGAGCTTTACAGAAGTTTTCGAGTAGTAATGGACCAGCATGATGCCAAGACGATAGATACCGCAACAAAACAAATCGAGGCAGCTCTGGACAGGCAAGAAATTCGCATCAGTGCAAGTATTACGGAAAACATGCTGCGCCAGGAAGTTGATGATCACTTTGATCTTCTGGTCAACGCCTTGCTGTTTATTTCTATCCTGATGGCGCTGGTTGGCGTACTTGGCCTGGGCTCATCCATGAGTAGCAATGTAGCCGAACGCACTCGTGAATTTGGCGTCATGCGCAGTATCGGTGCCAGCCCTGGTGTAGTAATACGCAACGTCATTGCAGAAGGCTTGTTCATCGCTCTAATGAGTTTTGGCATTGCCGTTGCCATGGCGCTGCCTTTGTCAGCAAGCATCAGCGCATTTTGGGCAATCTGCTATTTGACGAAGCCTTCCCTCTGATCATCTCACAAAAATCTTTGTGGATATGGTTATTGATCGTCACAAGTGGCGCTGTTCTGGCTTCAGCTTATCCGGCCTGGAAAGCATCACGTTTAAGCATACGCGCCAGTTTTGCGCATTGAACTCTTTTATTCTTTGAAAGTATCATATGAAAAAATCTACCACCATTGCGATTGCCGTCATCGTTTTCCTGATTACTTTATTCGTCGCTGCACATCACTTTGATCTGACGCTGATACACAAAATGGTGCATGGCGGTTAGAAGCCAGCATCATTGTTGGGGGCCAGTATTGCCCCCAACATTCTCTTGCTGACAAGCCGGAGTAGATTTCCCTTACAATTAGCGGAAGGATTCCAAAAACAGGTAGCTCCAGATTCAAGCCAAAGTTGCCAGCGCCGCTAGCAATTTGGCTTTCAATTCCTCATTCTTCAATTCCTGCTTTTCCACATCAAAATTCTCATAAAACGTCGGCACCGACAAACTCGCCTTCAACTGCCCGCCAAAGAAAGGTGCCGATCCTGTGGCAGCGGCCAATACACTGGCCCCACCGCGCGCCCCTGGTGAAGTCGACAGCATGACCATGGGCTTGCCCTGGAATACCTTGCCATTGGCACGTGAGCACCAGTCGAACAGGTTTTTATACGCGGCGCTATAAGAACCATTGTGCTCAGCAAAAGAAATCAGGATGGCATCACTGGCAGCGATCTTGTCCAGAAAAGCCTGTGCCAGTGCGGGCTTGCCCAAGTCAGCTTCTTTATCAACGCTGAATAGCGGCAATTCATAATCATTCAGATCCAGCACTTCAACCTCAGCCCCTGCAAGCAAATTAGCGGCGTAAGTGACCAGTTGTTTGTTAACGGATTTTTTGCTGCTGCTGGCGGCGAAGGCGAGTAATTTCATGATGGTTCTCTGGTAAGTAAAACGACTATTTAAAAAGCAGGCAAACGGACCTGCTCAGTTTTTCAATGGAATCAAATCAATAGGCTTGAAGTAAGCATATTGACCCGGGATGATCTGATAAGTTTGCTTGTATGGCTGATAGCCTTTGGCTTTGATGAGTAACTCATACTCCCCTCCTTTCAGACCAACAAAAGAAAACGAAGACTGGAAGCTATAATCACGGCCAGCCAGGTAAGCGTCAGCGCCAAGCTCACGCTCCTTGATTTCATCCTTGGCAGTCAGTGTGCGGCTTTCTTTTTCCCCGCTTAGTGTGATGGACTCTATCTGAATATGCTGATGCAGTGCGCGAAAACTACCAGCTGGATTGTCACCAGACTTGATCTCTGCACCTATATAGCCCGCCAGTACCCCTTGCGGCACGAATGAGAATTTCAACTCGGCTTTTTTGCCAGCGGCAATCACTACAGGAATTTTGGCGGGCACAGTTGTAAAACCATAAGCAACGACACTTGCAATGTATTCACCTGGTGGGAAAGACCCCAGATCTGTGCCGCTATCACGTGCACTCAGAGGCAGCAATATTTTTTCACGCTTGCTATCGGTCGGAGTCAGTAACAACAAGGGGTCAGACTTGGGTACATTTCCTTTTACTTCATAAACAAAGGCAACGCTCAAATTGCCGCTACTACCCTTGCCTGTTTGCGCAGCATTTTTTTTGTCAGCAGCAGCAAGTACGGCAGTGTATTGACGAAAAACCTCGGGCGAAGACAAGATACCAACATGACTTTCATTGAAGCCCTTGACCATCCTGGCATCTGCTTGCGCATCTGCCCGTAACTCACTGGCCAGGGTAATGCTGCCGTCGGTATTGGCAGAATGCAGCAAGCTGTAACTGCCGCCATGACCAAAGAACAGGTAATAATCCAGATCAGGCGGCAGTGGTTTCTCAAACAGGGTTTGTACGAAACGACCTTTGGACTGCATGTCATTCCATGATGGCACTACCACCGGCGAATAGCGGACACCATTATCAGCCATGGTGTCGCCACCCCAGGGCGTGGACAATGAGACAAACAATTTGATTGCCGGAAATTGCGCGCCGTAATTACTCAGGAAAGAACGGACGACCATCCCGCCCATACTGTGCGCAGTAAAATAAATTTTATCGAAGTGATAGCGTCGCTGCAGATTCGCCAGCTTCCAGTACAGCAGATACGACATGGAATCAAGCGAAGCACCGGACGGATAATAAAAGAACCAGGGCTGATACTTGCTGCGGTCCAGGTGCTCAAAAAAATATTTCCAGTCTTGCGGTGAGCCTGCGACACCATGCACAAACAGGATAGGCGTTTTGGCTGGATCATATTTATCCAGGAAATAAATATTGCCACCGGCCTTTTTAAAAAAATCTACTGGTGCCCAATAACCACTCTTGCCAGATTCAGCCGAAAATATGGGTTGCTCCAGTTCAGCAATCGCACCCACCTGTGTACTATGCAACTTGGCACTGGCTGGTGCTTCAGCAACCAACGTGCCTGTCGGTACAGCAATTTGCGCCGCAGAAGAAATCACGAAATTGAGTTCGGCGACCAAACCAGTACCTGTAGCCTCAATTGATGGCGACACATATTGCCCAACCGGCTCGCCAGCATCCAGCCTGAGGTTAGCATTCGCGTCACCAAAGGCAAATACACTGTACTGCCCTTTGGGTACGATCAATTCATAGGCACCGGGTTCATGCAGCACAGTGTAGTGGGCGATTTCCAGTCTTCCATCACGTTTTGTATACGCAGCGACCACCACAGGTTTATCCCAGGGCGCATCAGTGGATACCGTACCGACAAATACCGTTGATGAATAAAAAACTTTTGCCTCGTCATTCAATTTGACGAAAGAGCAGGCATTCAAACAACAGAAAATTATCCCGCCAATAAGGTACCGTAACGAGCGCCCCATCATCCCGAACAATCTCTCTGTGCTAGAAAACAGTCTTGATTGATTCATTATCCGAAACTGCATGTTTACTGTTTCCCAATGAGATTTTTGTCGCATCAATATGAAGATGCATAAGATGAAACCCGCGCAGTACATACAATACGGGATCAATGACACCACCAGCAGCTTTGGCGCGCGAGGTCTGGTGCGTGAGGTTTGGCGCGTACCATCAAAAATTATATCAAATATAATAGTTTGAATTGATTTTTTTGCAGTGCAATACAAAGTACTTGCTTTGGATTTAGAATCGATAGCAAATGCAAAACAATTTTGTCACTTGCTATTCTTGTCGATGACATTATCAAGCGACTATTCTTAAAAACGCTTTTGAAAAAGGAATTACCCATGAGCGTCATCAGTCTGACCATACCCGCACGCACAAAAGACCTTGGCGGCTTTACTGTCGGGCGCATTTTGCCATTTGCCAAACAGCACCTGGTTGGCCCATTCATCTTCCTTGATCATATGGGTCCCGCACAATTCACAACCGGGCAAGGCATGGATGTACGCCCGCACCCGCATATAGGTCTGGCGACTGTCACTTACCTGTTTGAAGGCAGCATGTTCCATCGTGACAGCCTGGGTACAGAACAAGAGATCTTGGCAGGCGCTGTCAACTGGATGACTGCAGGTCGCGGCATCACCCATTCGGAACGCAATAGCGACGCACAGCGCGCGCAGACACGTACTGTACATGGCCTTCAAAGCTGGGTGGCCTTGCCGAAAGAATTTGAAGAAGTTGAACCCTCATTCCATCACCATGCGGCAGAAAGCCTGCCTGTATTTGATATCGGCCAGGTGACGCTGAAACTCATCGCCGGTTCTGCCTATGGATACACGGCACCCGTCAAAATTTTTAGCCCGCTGTTTTATGTCGAGGCAAAAATGCCTGCTGGTACGCAATTGCAGGTACCAGCTGAATATGCTGAACGCGCCCTGTATTTGATATCAGGCCAGATACGCATAGATGAGGAAGTGATACAGGAACGCACCATGCCAGTCTTTGTTGAAGGTGCAGACATTATCATTACGGCCACCAGTGATGCCCATCTGGTGTTGCTGGGTGGTGCAACATTGCCTGAGCAACGCTATATCTTCTGGAATTTTGTATCCACTTCAGAAGCACGCATAGAACGGGCAAAAGCTGACTGGAAGGCCGGGCGCTTTGCCAAGGTCCCAGGCGACGATGAATTCATTCCATTACCAGAATAGGGACAACTATATGTCAGATCAAACCATCTCCGCCCATGTCACAGAAACAGGTGAAAATACTTTTGCCGTAGACATCAATGTCTCAGGCCATTTGATCAAGGGTGACGAACCACTGGATACAGGCGGCGGTAATCTGGGCCCTGCTCCTTTTGATTTGCTGACGGCTGCGCTGGGTGAATGCACAGCGATGACCGTGCGCTGGTATGCCAGCCAGCATCAGTGGCCATTGGACAAGGTTGAAGTCAAATTGACCCATCACAAAGAAGGCGTACAGGATATCTTTAAGAAACAAGTCATACTGCATGGCGCAGAACTGACTGAAGAACAACGCAACAGACTGATTGCCATCGCAGCAAAATGCCCAGTGCATAAAACCATCACCAGCTCGCCCATCATAGAAACCAGCGCAGGCTGACAAAGCAAAAGCCCGGATCAGATTGAACTGAGCCGGGCTTTTTTTTTATTTTTACAACTACTTTTTCATTTTGCGGCTGCGTCCTGCCGATTCGCGCAAGATGGTATAACTCCAGTCATCGCTATGCGAGCCTGCACCGGTAGTCACAGAGACGCGGAACATGTCGCCATCCCCTTTCATGCGCTTGCCTGAGGCTACATGCTTCTTACTGACATCGCTACGTTCGTAGACATCCACCTCAACCTCATTTCCTTCCAGTGCGGCCTGGGACAGAACTGCGTCTATGGTTTTAGTTGTATATTCAAGTACATATGTGGGTAGTGTCAGGCCTGCCATACTTGTCTCCATCACGCGAAAAGCGTACAGCCATTAATGAAAAACCCCGGCCGGAGCCGGGGCAGACAAGGGTGGAATTATTCGACTTCGACCACCTCTTGTGATGCCTCTGGTGGGGTGGCGTCGCCTTCAGAAAACTCCAGTTTGACCTGGTCTTTATCATCAAGGTCGACAATCACACGTCCGCCTGTCACCAGCTTACCGAATAAGAGCTCATCCGCCAAGGCTTTACGTATCATATCCTGTATCAAACGTGCCATAGGACGGGCACCCATCAAAGGATCAAAGCCTTTTTTACCGAGGAACTTACGCAGATTATCAGTAAAGGTTGCTTCGACTTTTTTCTCATGCAATTGCTCTTCGAGCTGCATGAGGAACTTGTCAACCACACGCAAGATGATCTCTTCATCGAGTGCACGGAAACTGATAATCGCATCCAGACGATTACGGAACTCAGGCGTAAACATACGTTTGATATCGGCCATTTCATCGCCAGCTTCTTTGCTGTCGTTGAAACCGATAGAACGTTTTTGCAAACTTTCGGCTCCCGCATTGGTCGTCATGATAATAATGACATTGCGGAAATCTGCCTTACGACCGTTGTTATCTGTTAACGTGCCATGGTCCATCACCTGCAACAAGATGTTGAAAACATCAGGATGCGCTTTTTCAATTTCATCCAGCAACAACACGGCGTGCGGCTTTTTGGTGATGGCTTCAGTCATCAAACCACCTTGATCAAAGCCCACATAACCTGGAGGCGCACCAATCAGGCGACTGACGGCATGACGTTCCATGTATTCAGACATGTCAAAACGTATCAACTCTATACCCAGGGTAAATGCCAGTTGCTTGGCGACCTCGGTTTTACCCACACCGGTAGGACCGGAAAACAGGAAGGAGCCGATAGGCTTGTCAGTCTTGCCCAGGCCTGCGCGCGCCATCTTGATAGATGATGCCAATGCTTCAATCGCTGGCTCCTGACCAAACACCACATTCTTCAAGTCGCGCTCTATGGTTTGCAGCTTGCTGCGGTCATCCTGATTGACAGTCTGTGGCGGAATACGGGCGATTTTCGAAATGATATCTTCGATATCGGCCTTGCCTATGGTTTTCTTTTGCTTGGACTTAGGCAAAATACGCTGCGCAGCACCTGCCTCGTCGATGACATCAATTGCCTTGTCAGGCAAATGACGGTCATTGATGAAACGTGCCGACAATTCTGCCGCAGTCGTCAGTGCAGATGCAGAATACTTGACGTTATGATGCTCTTCAAACTTGGATTTCAAGCCACGCAAAATTTGCACAGTTTGCTCAACCGTTGGTTCATTGACATCAATCTTCTGGAAGCGACGCGCCAGGGCGTGGTCTTTTTCAAAGACGCCACGGTATTCTGTGTAAGTGGTCGCACCTATGCACTTCAGCTGCCCGCTGGACAAGGCTGGTTTCAAGAGGTTGGACGCATCCAGCGTACCACCAGATGCTGAACCAGCACCAATGATGGTATGGATTTCATCAATGAACAGGATGCCGTTGGGTGTGTCTTTCAATTGTTTGAGCACACCTTTGAGACGCAACTCGAAATCACCCCGGTATTTGGTGCCGGCCAGCAACGCGCCCATGTCCAAGGAATAGACGACAGCATTATTCAGAATATCTGGTACATCACTCTGGGTGATACGCCATGCCAAACCCTCTGCGATGGCAGTTTTACCAACACCGGCCTCACCCACCAGCAAAGGATTATTTTTGCGACGGCGGCAAAGAATCTGGATCACGCGCTCAACTTCATTGTCGCGACCAATCAGCGGATCTATCTTGCCTTCAGCGGCTGCCTTGTTCAGATTCTGAGTGAACTGATCAAGCGGATTTTCCTTGGCTTGTGCCTCAGCCTGGTTTTCTTCCGTGCTTTCAGGTGATTTTGGTACTTCGTTGTGGCTGTCCTTACGCACACCGTGCGAAATGAAGTTCACCACATCGAGGCGTGTTACACCCTGCTGATGTAAATAATACACAGCATGCGAATCCTTTTCACCGAAGATAGCGACCAGCACATTTGCGCCAGTGACTTCTTTTTTGCCATTCGATGCCGACTGCACATGCATGATGGCGCGCTGTATCACACGCTGGAAGCCAAGTGTAGGCTGGGTATCAACCTCATTGGTGCCAGGTACGGTGGGGGTATTATCAGTAATGAAATTACCCAGGGTTTTGCGCAAATCCTCAATATTGACCGCGCAGGCTCTTAGCACCTCCGCGGCAGAAGGGTTATCCAGCAAGGCGAGCAACAGGTGCTCTACCGTGATGAATTCATAACGAGCCTGCCTGGCCTCCACAAAAGCCATGTGCAAACTAACTTCCAGTTCTTGCGCAATCATACTTCCTCCATCACACATTGCAGGGGGTGTCCTGCCTTACGAGCGTGCGTTAAAACGAGTTCCACCTTGGTCAACGCAATATCCTTGGAATAAACACCGCATATCCCTTTGCCATCCCTGTGCACTTTGAGCATGATCTGCATGGCAGTCTCACGATCCTTATTAAAATATTCCTGAACGATCGCCACCACAAACTCCATAGGAGTGTAGTCGTCGTTGAGTAAAATTACCTGATACATGGACGGCGGTTTTAACTTCTGCGCCTGACGTTCCAGTATCGTACCGTTTTCTTGCTTGTTTCCCATACGTATATTCTAGTACGTTGATTCATTTCAGAGACAAATAATAAGCGAATAAAAACGGCTTAATTTTCTCCTTGGTCAATGTTACGCGCTTTCTGCTTTATTCGCAGATGGTGATCAATTCCTTTAGATCAAGTTTCAACAGCAAAACTATTTCTTCACATCAAATATCGCGGTATTTTCTTGTCATTAAGTAAAAATACAACAGTACTGCAAAACTACTTGATATGTAACCAGAAGTTTCTTGACTTTAGCTTTTTTTCCGCCAAGAATGATATTTATTGACAAATAAAGTAGTAAATCGTCAATATGAAGTGAGCAGGTCAAGGGGGAGGTAGCGTAGTGCTAGGTTTCTTGCTTTTACGGCTCGTGTGATTAGTTTTTATTTGAAAGATGCATTATGGCAACAGGTACCGTCAAGTGGTTCAATGATTCCAAAGGTTTCGGCTTTATCACTCCGGATGACGGTGGTGAGGATTTGTTCGCCCACTTTTCCGCAATCCAGATGAACGGCTTCAAGACCCTGAAAGAAGGTCAAAAAGTAACGTTCGAAGTCACGCAAGGCCCTAAAGGCAAGCAAGCTTCCAACATCCAAAATCCTTAATCTTTGATTTTTCACTGATTTTGGTTTTTTTAAAAAACCCCGCAATTGCGGGGTTTTTTTCATCCTTGTCGATATTGCCCCATTATCTCTCATCCAACTTATTCATTAAATCTTGCTTTAATTGGGTTCAAGGCTACAGTAGAGACCTTTTTTAGTGACCTTTATTAAGCGCAGACTCAGATTGTCCCCATGAAGCTCAGGCATAAAATCATACTGTTGGCGGTAGCACCCCTGTTACTGGCGTTCGCCGGCATCGCGATGGCAGTATTTTATCAAGCGACTTTTTTGGCGAAACAACAAAGAAGTACCATAGAACAAGCCTACCTTTCCAGCAAAGAAGCCGAACTCAAGCATTACGTCACCCTGGGCACTGCAGCGATCTCCCATCTGTATAACGGCAAGCAGCAAGGCCCTGCTGTCCAGGAAGAAGCAAAAAAAATACTGGCCGCTCTGGATTTTGGCGATGATGGCTATTTTTACATCTACGATATGGATGGCAAGAACCTCATGCATCCGCGTCGCCCAGACCTGGTCGGCAAAGATTTGTGGGATATGACAGACCAAGAGGGCAGCAAGACCATACAAAATCTGCTCAACAAAGCCAAGGCAGGTGGTGGTGCCATCCGCTATATGTGGGAAAAACCGTCCATGCACAAGGTCATGCCCAAACTGGGTTATGTCGTCCAATTGGAAAAATGGGGCTGGATGATGGGCACAGGCATCTATCTCGATGACGTTGACGACGCTTTAAATAAAATTGACATACAAGTGGCGAAAAACATACAAAGCACCATGTCCTGGATCGCAGGCATCGCCATTATCAGTGCCTTGCTGATTGCCTTGTCTGGTCTGGCCCTGAATATCACCGAGTCACGCCTGGCTGAAGCCAAGCTCAAGGTGCTGGCGCAAAGCGTAGTCAGTTCGCAAGAAGATGAGCGTGCCCGCCTGTCGCGCGACTTGCATGATGGTCTGAGTCAATTGCTGGTTTCGGTCAAGCTGCAAATAGAATCAGGCCTGGTCAAGCTTAATCAATCAGTGACAGGTCCGGAGGCAGCAAAAACATCTTTTGCACGTGCCACTGATCAACTCAATGAGGCACTCAGCGAAGTCAGGCGCATCTCACATAATCTGCGCCCTGCCTTGCTGGATGACCTGGGTCTGGTTGCTGCCTTTGAGCATCTGGCCGATGAATTTGAAAATGCCAGCGGCTTGCCAGTCAGTTTTCATGCTGCCGGTGACTTCCATGCGCTGGATGAAATCAGCAACACTGTCTTGTTCAGGGTCGCGCAAGAAGCACTGACGAACATACACAAACATGCCCAGCAAGTTAGTCATGTCAATGTGCATTTGCTCAGTGATGCGGAAAACATCAACCTCATCATCGCTGATGATGGTCGTGGCTTTGACATCAAAGGCGTGGCGAACCACCCACACCGCGGCATAGGCCTGAGCAATATGCGTGAACGACTGGCTGCGATTAATGGCAGTTTGCAATTACAATCCGATACCAGCGGCACCACCGTGACCGCCAGCATACCAAATGGAGAAAACCAATGACCGAGCACATACCGGTCCAGCCAGCGCAACAGACACAACAAGCACAACAAGTGCATTTATTGCTGGTTGACGATCACCCCCTGGTCAGAGACGGGCTCAGAGCAAGGCTGGAGACTATTGCCAGCATCAAGATAGCTGGCGAAGCAGGCACGGCAGAGGAAGCCCTGGCGATAGCCGCCAGCAAGCCTGTAGACCTGATACTGATGGACATCAACCTCGGTACCGGCAATGGCATCAGCCTGACAGCCCGCTTCAAGACAGAATATCCGCATATTGCCGTCATCATGTTGTCCATGCATGAAAAAACTGAATATGTGAACCAGTCCATGCAAGCCGGCGCCCGCGCCTATGTACTCAAGGATGCCCCAGCAGTGGAAATCATCGAGGCTATCGATACCGTCATTGCGGGCGGTACGTATTTTAGTTCAGGCTTGACCAGGCAACCCATCAGCAGCGATACCAGCCAGGCTCTGACGCAGAGAGAAAAATCTATCCTGAAATGCATAGCGACAGGCAAATCCAATAAGCATATCGCCAGGGAACTGGGACTCAGTGTCAGGACAGTGGAAACCCATAGACTGAATATCAAGCGCAAACTGAATATTGAAGGCCAGGCTGACTTGATACGTTACGCCTTGAATAACGTGATTGTGTAAAGACACTGTACTGCAAGGCGCTGAGCAAAACGCTGAACGAAATTCGTCAGCGCATGAAATAGAAAAATATATAGAGAAAAAATAGCCAGTCCAGCACGAGCTGATCTCTGAGCTGGCTATTTTTATATTATTTCTTTTTGAACGTGTCCAATGTACGTGCACGCTCCTCCAGATCCTGCTTTTCCAAATCCAGCAAGGCTTGTCTTTCTACATTAATCTGCTTGACCAGGCTGTTGTATTTATTTACATCCTGATCATTGTCGAAAAGCAGCGTGTCGCCGTCGACTTTTATTTTCCCGTAACTGCTTTCGCAAAGGGCCAGAACCTGTTTTTTCAACTCAAGAAAGGCACGCAAATGTTCATTGCGTCGTATCCTCAGGTCGAGAATATCTTCCATGTTCTTTTTATTGATAGCAATAATTTCTTGCCTTTGTTGCGGAGACATGACGATTTTTTCCAGCGCATCCGTATAGCTTGTACGCAAACTGTCGTAGCGCTTGGAATTGTCATCAAACATATTTTCTGCGGTCAGGATCACCAAATTACCATTCTCGATGCCTTGATGGGAAGTCAGGTTGGCGGGTTTTAACACATTTGCCAGGTCCAACGCTTTCAACTCTTCCGAGAAGCGTAAATTCTGTTTGATATTGGCGCGCAAGTATTCGAAGGTTAAACGCGCCTCCTGGTCAAAAAAGCGCTGACCGGTGAGAGGAATACGCTCAGATAATTTCAGGTTCTCGCCAACCTCATCTTTCCCAAGTTTGATACCTATTTCCATCAATTCCGCAATCGACTTCCGTGCTTGTCGCACTCTTCCCTGCATTTCATTACCAGACCAGACTGCCAATTCCTCCTTGCGTTCCTCCTTACTATTATTGAGTGCGTTGAGCATACTCAGAAAAGTTGGCGATGAACGAAATTCGTTCACCGCCTTGCGGTCTGCGGCGGACAGTTTATTGAATTCGCTGCGAGCGGAATCAAGATTCTGGTTCATCTCGATAAGCCACAGGCGGGTAGAAATTTTTCCTACTGGCTTGGGTAATTCCTTCAACAGCTTTTGTGCATAATCATGAGATATATACTTTGCAAGTACAGTGGATGTGTGCAAATTGATCGCATCCACTGTAAATGGTCGCATATAAATTTCCTGATCAAAAAATAATTCGGGCTTTGTCCTGTTATTATTTTCTACATCACGCCGGATCGCATTCTGCATGCCCTGGTCTATACCAAACGTACTAACGATTTTCTGTACATCCTCAATCCTGGCTGGATTATTTATCGGTATCCCGGCGGCTTCAGCAAACGAAGCCAGAGAGGACAAAAACAGGACTATCAATAATCTGCATACCAACATCATTACTCCCTCATTTATGGTTTTATTTGCTTTGTTTTATTTGCTTTGTTTTATTTGTTTTGCTTTATTTGTTTTTCTTTAATCGTTCTGATTCAAACTCTGCCAATGGTCTGTAGTCTGCAGTGAGCATGCTCTTTTCAACTGATCGTTGCATATACACCATAGCCTTGATCTTGTTCCCGTTAATAATATTCAGTTGAGCGATGTAAAAGTATGCCTCAGCCAAGGCCACATCAAGTTCGTCTCCCGTTCGCTTGTGCACCTGATGCAATACCTGATTTTCAGACTTTCCACCTACATACGTCGCTGACAGCATGTCATTAAGCCAGTCATCACCGCCATCCATCGTATTGCTTAAAATGGATTGCGAATTTTGACGCCTGAGTGCAAGTTGGCGCATGATGCTGGCGCGCAATTTAGCCTGACTGGTGCTGCTTTGCTCAACTGCCGTCCCAAAATTGTCTGCAGCTTCGCGCCATCTCCCCAATGCATACAAAGACATACCCCGTAACATATAAAGCTTGCCATCACTGAGCCCCTGCGACAGCAAACGGGCGCTGTCCACTTCACTATTCTTAAAATCTCCTATAGCGAAATACGCATTCGACCTGCAACGCAGATATTCATAGGTATCTATCGTTTCTTTTTTAAGCGCCTGTAAATCTGCATTCGCATCAGACTTGCGTCCTGCACGTGCATAGGCCAGGCTACGTTCACAAAGAGCAAGTACGGGATTATTGCCATTGGCTCGCGCTCTATTGATCATGCTTGATTTGCTGCGGATTTCCTCTTCCAGTTGCTCTTTAACTTTCTGCTTCAAGGGTAAGTCAGGTTGGTCACGGGCAGCAGATTCACGCAAATCCGTCTTGCGAATTTGTATGGAACCTTCCAGCATGGCACTGACTTTTCGTGTGTCGGCCATAAAATCAACTACTTCTTGCGGCTGGATGCGGTCTTTCAAACTGCGTAATTCAACAGTAGCCCTGAAGACATTTTTCTTGAAAGTCAGGACTTCATTTGCCTGAAATGCAGCGTTCTCAATTTTAGCTGTCGATGGGTTGTAGTTGGCATTTACCTCTTCTGGCAAAATAACTTCCAGTTCATAGCGCAGCAGTGGCGGTTGCGTAGGCGTTGTCAAAGGCTGCTTGCGCTTGGGATTTTCTGGCAAGAAGAAACGCTCACGCATATTCGAAGCCTGATAACGCATTTGCCAGCCGATAGAATTCTTGGTCAGCATTCCGGGTATCTGGAAATTCAATTCAATATTGAGCGTATTTGCCTGACGATTGTCGGTGACGGTTGGGCCAGACTTCAGTTCTGCGTTCGGGTAGCGTCGCAAAACCGAAGCAATATAGCTATTCTTTAACTGCTCCTTGCTCTGCCTGCCAAGATAAAAACGCGCGTGCTCTGCGTCTATCCCTGCATATTGATGGGTCACCTGAAATTCTGCCTCGCCATCCAATTTATTCAAACGTATTTTTTCCAACCGGCCTGTCACTGTAGGCGTGCCTTCTTCGTTCTTTGGAACGCCAGCCAGATCATGCGTATCCTTTTGGATGACGAGTACTTGTGCGCCTTCATGTACCTGACCCATATTCACCAGTGGACCATATTGCGCTGCCCTGGTAGGGTCAAGAAAATATAGTTTGCCATTGACCTTTGCCCTGACAATTGCATGGTCAAACGCCATCGGCGTTGGCAACATTTTTGTCGGCATTGCTGGATTGGACGCAGAAATTAATACCGGAGAAGCCTCTATACCAAGTTTACGCAAAAGCGTGACCAGTAACAAAGATTTATCCTTGCAGTCGCCATAACGTCGCGCCAGCACTACCTCAGGTGCAAAAGGTTTATGGGAATTCTCACCGATTGAAATGGACAGATAGCGTATCTCGGCTTGCACATAAGCCAAAGCTCGCTGGACAGTTTCATCGGGATTGGCAGCACCACGCAAACTGACAACTACCTTGTCAACCTCGGCACTCGCAGTACTTACATCAAACAGAGATTGCGCCCACTGGTTAACCTGGCTCCATTGTGAGAATTCAGAAAATTGCACGAATCTGAACTGGAATACATCACGGGGCACATAAGGTTCAAATTCAATGGCTTTTAACTGTTCTGCAGAAAAAGTAAGGATTTTCCTGTCTGCAGCTTGCTCTTCTTTGATCTGGATATTGCCATCCCCCTGACCAAGAATACGGTACTTGATGGGTCTGCTGAGAGGAGAATTAAGACGTATGCGCTTGCGTAAAACGGGATAAACATTGTCCCATACCATGGACTGGAAAAAATTCCCGTCAAAAACCGGGTTCTGGCCTGTCGTGGAATAGGCTATATCAACAATATCACCTACACGGATATCTTCAATGACGACAGAAGCGGTGACTGAACCAGTGAAGATGCCGGAATCGAGTTCGCTTTCCATTTGCAGATAGCGGATATCTGCCGTATTGGTCTTGTCAAAAACCTGGCTACCGCGTATGACCCTGATACTGTGCAGACCCACCTTTTGATATTCCGGGTGAAATGGAATTTCAATCCGGCCAACTTGCGTCAGCATCGATGCTTCATTCGCCTGCATCATGCGATGCACATAGGTCGTGGTTTGCTTATCGACAAAAGTCTGGACGTCGGATAAACGGACGACTATAGGCGCGGCGGTATTGGTGTCAGCGATTTGTCTGCCATTGTCCTGCTCCACCCATGCAGGTACCGCTTCGCCGCGCGTCAGATTTTTTTCAAATCGCTGCGCATCTTGTGATTTGCCATTTGCCTGAGTCTCTGCTTGAACAGCATATACAGAGCTGTAACACATCCAGGCCAACAAAAACAGGCAAAGCCGGAGAAGGTAGTTGCTATCATGCTTTTTAGTCAGCCTGCTCGGCGTGATCAACTCGGATGGGGCTTGCGTGGTAGATGGCGTCATAAGTATGCAAAGAAGGGATCACTCGCTTGAAATTCATGATCAAGAAAAGTGAATCGCATCCTGCCATCAAAAGCCATAAGAACACATACCAGAGCGGTCGCATTCGGGTCCCGAAGCAATGATTCAATACGCTATGCCTGCCTTGAAAATCAACTTCGAGATTTGTTTTTCTCCTTGATTTTATCAGAATGAAATATCTCTTTGGTAAAAACTCTATAGAAGAAATGCTTCAAAAGTGCTGAGTTACAGAACAAAAAAAAAGCAACACTACAAAAGAAAAAGCCCCCTGTCTTATAACAGAGGGCTTTAACTATCTTTTTGTTATCTGGCTAAATTTCTTTAAGTCAGAACAAAAGAATCAGATTTACATGTTTTCAATCATGACATCGCCAAAACCGGAGCAAGACACTTGTGTCGCGCCTTCCATCAGGCGGGCGAAGTCATAAGTAACTTTCTTGGCTGTGATAGCTTTTTCTGTCGCGCTGATCAACAGATCAGCCGCTTCGAGCCAGCCCATGTGGCGCAACATCATTTCTGCGGACAAGATCAGAGAACCTGGGTTCACATAATCTTTACCAGCATACTTAGGTGCTGTACCGTGGGTTGCTTCAAACATCGCGATAGAGTCAGACAGGTTGGCACCTGGAGCAATACCGATACCACCAACCTGAGCTGCCAGCGCGTCAGAGATATAGTCGCCGTTCAGGTTCAGTGTAGCGATAACGCTGTATTCTGCCGGACGCAACAGGATTTGCTGCAAGAATGCATCAGCGATGGAATCCTTGACAGTGATTTCTTTACCTGTCCTTGGATTCTTGAATTTGCACCATGGGCCGCCGTCGATCAGTTCAGCGCCGAATTCTTTTTGTGCCAAAGCATACGCCCAGTCACGGAAGCCACCTTCGGTGTACTTCATGATGTTGCCTTTGTGGACGATAGTCACAGATGGCTTGTCATTGTCGATTGCGTACTGAATGGCTTTGCGTACCAGACGTTCTGTACCTTCACGGGATACTGGTTTGATGCCGATACCAGAAGTTTCTGGGAAACGGATTTTCTTGACGCCCATTTCTTCAGTCAGGAACTTGATCAGTTTTTTAACTTGATCAGAGCCTTCAGCGAATTCGATACCAGCATAGATATCTTCAGAATTTTCACGGAAGATGACCATGTCTGTTTTTTCTGGCTCGCGCACTGGAGATGGCACGCCTTTGAAATAACGCACTGGGCGCAAGCAGACATACAAATCCAGTTCTTGACGCAGGGCCACGTTCAAGGAACGGATGCCGCCACCAACTGGTGTAGTCAATGGGCCTTTGATGGAAACAACGTAATCTTTCAAGACTTTCAGTGTTTCTTCTGGCAACCAGACGTCAGGACCATATACTTTAGTGGACTTTTCACCAGCATAGATTTCCATCCAGCTGATTTTGCGCTTGCCGCCATAAGCTTTCGCTACGGCCGCATCAACGACCTTGATCATGACCGGGCTGATATCAACGCCAGTACCATCACCTTCGATAAAAGGAATGATAGGATTGTCAGGAACATTCAATGAAAAATCAGCATTGACGGTAATTTGTTTACCTTCAGCAGGTACTTGAATATGTTGATACATCGTTTTCTCCGTAGTTGGGCGATCAAGCGGGTCGCGCTTTTCTCATCATTTGCCTTGCGCATTTATATTTTATAGAGCAATCACTCTTCTATAAGACACAAGACCATCATTTCGTATTATGCACTACTATTTTACCGTATGCCATCAGTTTGTCAGCTTTGCTGGCCTCGCGGCGACTTCGGTTTTCACGTACAGCCATATTTAAAAATACAAAATGGCAAGCTTTATGGCAATTTCATTTACCAGGCCTGATGCAATTATCACGTGATAAACCTGACAGACAATGCACCGTCACTCATTCATACAAGAGCATTTTACGGTTACCATATTGCCATGAAACTGATTTTACTCAACAAACCATTTAATGTGATGTGCCAGTTTTCGGCACACCCCAGCCGCCCTACCCTGGCTGACTATCTCAATATCCCTCACATTTATCCGGCAGGCCGGCTTGATGCAGATAGTGAGGGGCTGATATTACTGACTGATGACGGTCAATTACAAAACCGCATCAGCCACCCTGACCATAAACAAGCCAAGACATACTTGGTGCAGGTCGAAGGCATACCCACCAGCGAAGCCTTGGAAAAACTACGCCAGCCTCTGAACCTTGGTGATTTTGTGACCCAACCCTGCATCGCCAGGCATATACACCCACCTGAATGGTTATGGTCACGCGATCCGCCGGTACGTGAACGGGCAAGCATACCAACCAGTTGGCTGTGTCTGACTTTATCTGAAGGGAAAAATCGCCAGGTCAGGCGCATGACTGCAGCAGTTGGCTTGCCAACTTTGCGCCTGGTGCGTATCAGCATAGGCGGTTTTTCACTGGAAACCCACCCTTTATTACCCGGCGAATGGCAAGAAGTTAAAATTTAAACAATGTTTGCACAGAAATTCAGAAATAAATCCATAAACGTTATAAATTAATTAGAATTCCTGTCAACGCGCAATTCACTGGCTGCGTTATTTACCTTGATTCAATTGAATCACTCTTAACCAATACTTTATGAAGGACACCAAAATGAAAAAATTGATCGCCGCTCTGGTCGTAGGTCTGTTTGCTTCTACTGCTTTCGCCCAAGCATCTGCTCCTTCAGCTAAAGCATCAGCTCCAGCCGCTTCCGCTGCTGCTGCCGCATCTACAGACGCATCCAAACCAGCTAAAAAAGCAAAGAAAGCTAAAAAAGCTAAAGCAGCATCTGCATCCGCTTCTGCATCTATGTAATTCTGTCATTTTTCAGTACAGAAGCAAGGCAGGCTAACCCCCTGCCTTTTTTTGCGTCTGAAATTAAGCGCTGACTGCCTGAATAAGAATTCAAAAGATACGCGGACGGACGCAAACAAAGTAATCGCAAAATATAAAAGCAAAAGCCGCAATAAATTGCGGCTTTTTTCACTTCAGGCAGTCAGCAAATTAATGCCAACTTTACAGCTTTAAAAACAGACTTAAAAGATTAAGCCAATGCTTTCAAAGCGGATGCCAGACGGCTCTTATGGCGAGCTGCCTTGTTTTTATGAATGATTTTCTTGTCAGCGATACGGTCGATAACCGATACGGAGCTTTGGAAAATTGTTGCTGCAGCAGCTTTATCACCAGCTTCGATCGCTTTACGAACAGCTTTGATCGCTGTGCGCAGCGTGGAGCGCTGGCTGGAGTTGTGTGCATTCAGTTTAACTGCTTGACGAGCACGTTTGCGTGCTTGTGCGGTATTTGCCATGAGATTTCCTAAACGTGGTCAAAGCGACGAGCTCAAAACATTTGATTTAAATGCCACGCCGCAAAATTCTATACAGCTTTGCAGTATAACTGGATTTATTTTTGTTAGCAAGCATTCCTGTCGAATCTTGCAACACACGGGCATATTTCCGCTGTTCCAGCGAAATTTACGCAACTGTCATGCTCAAAATCTGCACGACTGTATCTATGCGCTTGGATGTGGGGATGCAAAACTAAGCACTGCCAAGCATCATTCAGATTTTACTATCAATGCCATTTCTCTGCCGCCACCACTATCAAAAGGATGAACATGCACTGCAAAGCTATTACTTTAAAAGGGAAATACGTCACTCTGGAACCACTGGAGCAACACCACCTGACGGATATCCAGGCAGCAGCTGCCGATGGCGAACTGTGGAAACTGTTTTTTACCTCAGTCCCCTCCCGTGAGAATACCCAGAACTGGCTCAACATCGCCCTGGAAATGCAACAGCAGCAAAAAGCCCTGCCCTTTATCGTCCGGGAAAATGCGACTGGCCAGATAGTCGGTGCCAGCAGATACTGTAATATGGATATCAATAACAAACGTCTGGAGATAGGCTACACCTGGTACGCGCAACGGGTGCAGCGCAGCCCGGTGAACACCGAATGCAAGCTGCTCTTACTAGGTCATGCCTTTGAAGAATTTGGCTGTATAGCTGTCGAGTTTCGCACGGACTGGTTCAACCGCCGCTCACAGGCAGCGATAGAACGACTGGGGGCCAAGCGCGATGCTGTCTTGCGCAATCACATGATTTTGCCTGATGGCCGCATCCGTGATACGGTGGTATACAGCATCCTGAATTCTGAATGGGCGGGTGTGAAAAAGAATTTGCAATATATGCAGACCAAATACGAAACGCAATAAAGTAAATAAAACAGGACTTACGCAAAATTGTCCCAGCAAGGCAGAGCGACGAAGACAGTACTTTAGTACGGCTAGGAGCTTCAACGCAGTTGGGGCGGTTTTGCGTAAGTCCTATAAAAGCAAGAGTTATAAATACGGAGAATGACAAGTGCTGATCGATTTTTTCTTTACCCTGAAAGACGCCAAGATCCCGGTATCCATCAAGGAATTCCTGATGCTGCTGGAAGCCATGGAAAAAGGCTTGATCAGCATGTCTGTCGACGATTTCTATTTCCTGTCGCGCACCATCATGGTCAAGGATGAAGCGCATTACGACAAGTTCGACAAAGCCTTTGGCCTGTACTTCAAGGGTATAGACACGATTTTTGAAAAGCGCCCTGACATCCCGCTGGACTGGCTTATGAAGCGCATTGAGCGTGATTTGACTGACGAGCAAAAAGCCGCCATAGAGAAATTTGGTTATGACAAGCTGATGGACAGGATGCAGGAATTGCTCAAAGAACAAAAAGAACGCCACGAAGGCGGTAGCAAATGGATAGGTACAGGTGGTACATCGCCCTTCGGCAATGGCGGCGCCAACCCGGAAGGCATACGTATAGGTGGCAAAGGCGGTGGCCGCAGCGCCGTCAAAGTGTGGGAGGCACGCGCCTTCCGCGACTATGACGCTGAGCGAGAACTTGGCACCCGTAACATCAAGGTCGCACTGCGTCGTCTGCGCAAGTTTGCACGTCATGGTGCAGAAGAAGAATTGGCACTCGATGCCACCATCAAGGCCACTGCAAACAATGCCGGTTACCTCGATATCAAGATGCAACCTGAGCGTAAAAATAACATCAAAGTGCTCATGCTGCTGGATGTGGGCGGCACCATGGACGACCATATCGCCAAGACTGAAGAATTATTTTCCGCTGCCAAGACAGAATTCAAGAACATGGAATTCTTTTATTTCCACAACTGCGTCTACGACTACCTGTGGAAAAACAACCGTCGCCGCCACGCAGAAAAATTCCCGACCTGGGATGTCTTGCGCAAATACACGCCTGACACCAAGGTCATCTTCGTCGGCGATGCTACCATGAGCCCGTATGAAATCCTGCAGGCTGGTGGCTCTGTCGAATACAACAATGAAGAAGCCGGGGCGACCTGGCTGCAACGCTTTACGTCTGCCTTCCCCAAATACATTTGGCTTAACCCTGAACCTGAAGGGCTATGGCAATACCGGCAGTCGATATCTGTCATCAAGCAGATTATGAGTAATCGCATGTTTCCGGTGACGATAGAGGGGCTGGAGCGGGGGATGCGGTTGTTGAGTAAGTGAGGACAGCCAAAAAACAAGCCTTGCCAGGCCGAGCAGGCAAAGCTTGTTTTCATCACCTCATCGATATGGGGTTGAAACAATAGACAACGATATGTCTTGCACTACTTTCACCGCAACTGCAAGAACTTCTGTATCGTCGACAAAACCTGCTTCCTGGACAAAGGCTTGGTCAAAAAGCCCTCGCATCCCGCCTGTTGTGCATTTACAACTTTATAATTAAAGCTCTTGTCCACCAAAAAGATCACTGTCGTCCTGCGGTCTGTATTTTGCTTTTTCAACTCGGCACAGAGGCGATAGGGGTCAATATCCGGCGTAGACGAGTTAATCATCGTCATGGCATGGCGATTATTTTTGTCCAGCATCAGGGCGCTACGCTCATCCGTTGCCAGTGTCACGGTAATGCCATATTTATCCATGATCATGGCAACATATTCGCGAAAACGTATGTCCTTGTCCACAATCATGATACCGCCCTTGGGCACGCTGGGCCTGCGCATCTTTTGATATTCGCTGGGGTCGGTCAGGTCAAGATCCAGGCGTTCGCGACGACGGCGCTCTGGCACGGCCACTTCACCAAAGGCGCTTAACGTGGTCAGCAAGAGCTGGCGGCGGTCGATTAATTCGTCCAGTACATCAAACAGCTTGCGCCAGCGTATTGGGCGCGGCATGGACTGATAATGTAAATTGACATCCGTCTTACCTATGAGCAATACTGGCTGCGCCCCACCGAGGTTCAAGTCAGAAAGGGTCGCAAGTGCTTTTAAATCTTCTGCGTTGACAATATGAATGTCAGGATCTTGTAAACTACCGGTTTTTAAAACCAGATAGCGATAACCCTTCTCGCGGAGAACAGCAAGAACGGTTGAGAAGGTTTCTTCCTCTTTTGAAGAAAATCCAAGCAGTCGGATCGCGATCGTTGGAGTTTTTGTTGGCATCGTTTTTCCATCTT
Source organism: Burkholderiales bacterium (assembly GCA_016200895.1). Taxonomy (GTDB): domain Bacteria; phylum Pseudomonadota; class Gammaproteobacteria; order Burkholderiales; family Burkholderiaceae_D; genus Undibacterium. The sequence continues at coordinate 2,585 of JACQDX010000081.1, read as the reverse complement.
ACACATTGCAGCTTCGATCATTGCAGCTACAATAGCTGCAAAAACGCTGCAAGAATACAGCTTAATTCTGCCAGTCTCGCAAAAAAATTGCAAAACATCATCAAAAAATTAACCAAAACAACAGATTTTCATTCGCATGGCCACTAAAAAAAATACTTCTCCGTCAGACTATAGCGAATCATCCATCCGAGTACTCAAAGGCCTGGAGCCGGTCAAACAAAGACCGGGGATGTATACCCGCACCGAAAACCCCCTGCATATCATACAAGAGGTTATTGACAATGCCTCTGATGAGGCGCTTGGGGGGCATTGCAAAAACATCCTCGTGACCATCAATGCTGATACCAGTATCAGTGTAGAAGATGATGGCCGTGGTATTCCAGTCGGTTTACATCCTGAAGAAGGTGTACCGACTGTAGAAATCGTGTTTACCCGTTTGCACGCGGGCGGCAAATTTGACAAAGGTTCCGGTGGTGCCTACGCCTTCTCTGGCGGTTTGCATGGTGTGGGTGTTTCTGTCACCAATGCCCTGTCCAAACGTCTGGAAATCACGGTATGGCGCGAAGCGGGTCTGCATCAACTGACTTTTGCCCATGGCGATGTCATAGAACCGCTACGCAGCCAGACATTGGCGCGCGGCGATAAGAAAAGCGGTACGCGCGTCACCATTTGGCCAGATGCCAAGTATTTTGACAGCGCAAATATCCCGCAAAGCGAATTACAGCGCCTGTTGCGCTCCAAGGCAGTGTTGCTGCCGGGCGTCAAAGTCACACTGGCCAATGCCAAAACCGGTGAAAGCCAGACCTGGCAATATGATCAGGGTCTGCGCGGCTATCTGACTGAAGCTTTAGCCCAGTCTTCGCATGGCGAGCCTTTGATCCCGCTGTTTGAAGGCGAGCAATTTGCCAATTCAGACAATGACGGCTTTGCCGAAGGCGAAGGCGCATCCTGGGTAGTTGCATGGACTGAAGAAGGTAATGTCGTCCGCGAATCTTATGTCAACCTCATCCCTACTCCTGCTGGTGGCACGCATGAATCCGGCTTGCGTGAAGGCCTGTTTGGTGCGGTGAAGAGTTTTGCAGAGATGCACTCGCTGCTACCGAAAGGCGTCAAACTGCTGCCAGAAGACGTATTTGCCCGCGTATCCTTCGTCTTGTCAGCCAAGGTACTGGACCCGCAATTCCAGGGCCAGATCAAGGAAAGGCTGAATTCCCGCGATGCAGTACGCCTGGTGTCATCCTTTACCAAGCCACCACTGGAACTGTGGCTGAATTCACATGTTGAATACGGCAAGAAACTGGCCGAACTGGTCATCAAGCAAGCGCAATCGCGCCTGCGCTCTGCGCAAAAAGTGGAAAAGAAAAAGTCTTCTGGCGTGGCCGTCTTGCCAGGCAAGCTGACAGATTGCGAATCAAATGACATTGCCCGCAATGAAATCTTCCTGGTCGAGGGTGATTCTGCCGGTGGTTCTGCCAAGATGGGCCGCGACAAAGAGTTCCAGGCGATTTTGCCACTGCGCGGCAAGGTGTTGAACTCATGGGAAGCAGAACGCGACCGTCTGTTCGCCAATAACGAGATTCATGATATCGCCGTTGCCATCGGGGTAGATCCACATGGCATGAATGAGATCGTTGATTTTACCAATCTGCGTTATGGCAAAATTTGCATACTCTCTGATGCTGACGTTGATGGTTCACACATCCAGGTATTGCTGTTGACGCTGTTCTTCCGCCACTTCCCGCAACTGATTTCACGTGGCCATATCTGCGTGGCACGCCCGCCGCTGTTCCGCGTTGACGCACCTGCACGTGGCAAAAAACCAGCACAGAAGATTTATGCACTGGATGCAGGTGAACTCATCGCCATCGAAGATAAATTGCGCAAGGATGGTGTCAAGGATGGCGCATGGGCGATTTCCCGCTTCAAGGGTCTGGGTGAAATGAATGCCGGCCAGTTATGGGAAACCACCATGAACCCGGACACACGTCGTCTGCTGCCAGTTTCGCTAGGTGAGTTTGACCAGGCCTTCTCTGAAGGCCGTTTCAACATGCTGATGGGCAAAGGCGAAGCCGCCGCCCGCCGTGCCTGGATAGAAGAACATGGCAATGCAGTTGAAGCCGACATCTAAGAAGCCGCTGATTAAGCTAAGCGCGACGTGATTTTGAGCCTGCGATGCTCGCCGTACGTTCGTACGACTGCGCTTCCGGGTTGCAAATACGTCAAACTAACGCCGCTCGCTACGCTTACTCAGCGACTTCTGAACAGCTATATGGAATATAACAGCATCAAAAATACGAAAAAGAATCATGAGCGAACAAGCGAACTTATTTGATCAAACCCCACCGCCACCGGGCGATGGTGAAACCCTGACCCTGGCGACCTTTGCTGAACGCGCCTATCTCGATTACGCCATCTCGGTCGTCAAAGGCCGCGCCCTGCCCGATGTCTGCGATGGTCAAAAGCCGGTGCAGCGCCGCATCCTGTATGCGATGAATGAGCTGGGCCTGAACTCTGCCGCCAAGCCACGTAAATCTGCTGCCGTGGTCGGTGACGTACTCGGTAAATTGCACCCGCATGGTGACCAG
>JACQDX010000070.1 GCA_016200895.1 Burkholderiales bacterium | reverse complement strand
GTACTTGGTACTTTGGAGAAAGAACAGCGTGGCATCATTCTCTTCCATGATATCCATGAGCGTACGGTAAAAGCCTTGCCACTGGTATTGGATAAACTGATTGCTGATGGCTATAGCTTTGCATCCTGGGACGGCACAGATTTTAAAATTGCCAAAGGCGGCAAGCCAACACCAGAAAAAGTCAGCATCAGCACTGACTATCAAAATAGCTGGGCTATCGTAATCGGTATCAATGACTATGCAAAATGGCCCAAGCTGCAATATGCAGTGCAAGATGCCAATGCTATTCGTGACACCCTGATCAACCGCATGGGCTTTGCCGGTGACAAGGTATTGACACTGACTAATGCAGATGCAACCCGCAATAATATCCTCGCCTTGTTCCATGAAAAACTGGGACATGGACAATTGAAAAAAGACGACAGGGTATTCGTCTTCTTTGCAGGCCATGGTGCAACCAGGAAGTTGAGTTCTGGCCGCAACCTGGGTTATATCATTCCTGTTGATTCTGACCCTGAGCAATTGTCTGTCGATGCCATCCCCATGACAGATTTGCAGAACATTGCCGAGAGCCTCAATGCCAAACATATCCTGTTTGTCATGGATGCCTGTTATAGCGGGCTGGGGCTGACGCGCGGCGGTGGTACGAGTGCATTCCTGCGTGAAAATGGCAAGCGCATGGGCCGTCAAATGCTGACTGCAGGCGGCGCTGATCAACTGGTTGCCGACGGTGGACCTAATGGTCACTCTGTCTTTACCTGGACCTTGCTCCAAGCCCTGAGTGGCAAGGCAGACATGAATGGCGATGGCATGATCACCGCAACAGAGTTGGCCGCCTATATTGCGCCCGCAGTATCGAGCGTATCGCAACAAACCCCTGCATTTGGGAGTTTGCCAGGTTCTGAGGGCGGAGAATTTGTTTTTGAAATACGCGGTGAAGGTGAATTCCTGAACGCCAAAACCAATCAATTATCTGCCGATGCCATTGCACTTAATAACAAGCTGGACGGGGCAGCTAAAGCTGGCGGTGATACACCTATCGTCATCAAGAATCTGACTGGCGGCGAGCAAAAAATCGCAGCGCCCAAAATGGTGGATGGTTCATCAAGACAACTGGCACAAAGAGCCAATGATCATGGACTGCAATTATATAAAGAGAAACAATATGCTCAGGCAGAAGCCGCGTTCACTGAGGCTTTAAAGTATAGGCCTGACTTTGGCCTGGCGGCAAACAATCTTGGTTTTGTTTATTTCAAACAGCAAAAATATGCAGAAGCAGCGCGCTGGTTTGAAAATACTTTGCAGATTGATCCTTCCCGTTCAATTGCCTATTTGAATCTGGGTGATGCCAGGGCTCTTTTGAATGACAATGAAAAAGCCAAAAAAGCATACACCAGCTTCCTGGAGTTATCGCCAAATAGTCCGAATGCCAACTATGTCAAAGAGGCTCTGAAAAAATTGAACTGATATTTTTTGAGAACATTCAGAGATAACGAGAATTGAGTAAGGGATAAAAATGAATGGTGTAACTTTGAAGGCTATCCGCAGTTTGCTACATTTCAGCCAACATGAAGCGGCAGAGTTAATTGGTGGTGTCACGTTACGCAGTTGGAGTAGCTGGGAGGCAGGTACGCAACAGATACCGCAAGATGTGATATCCATGATTAATTACCTCATGGTGTGCCGCAAGAAAGCAATTACAGATACGCAGGCAGCGATAAAAACCTACTACCAGCAAATGCCGCCAGGTGTCAGTAAAAAGCCAGTAGCACTTGTCTGGTACGACAGCTTTGAAGACTGGTGCACCTTGCCGTATCGTGAATCAATCATGTGGAGGCCGCAGCAGTCTGTGGTAGCGCATCTGATCTCAGTAGAAAACTGCAACGTCGTGCAGTTTGATGGTCCCGCTTTTGAAAATTGGCTGGGTCGTCGTAACGATAGCGATGCCATGCGCAATCAATGGGCAGACGAGCAAGTGCCCGCCTGATAATAAATCAAGGCTGTGATTGCACAGCCTTGATCTGTATCATACAGCGCATGCTTGTTGGCTATCTTTGCCCTATGCGGGTGTCACCAAACAGATTTTTTTGATCACGCGGTTGTGAACGCCAGTACTGCTTTGGTGCATCCACTGTCGCTCCCAATTGCGCTGCTGCATGCCAGGGCCAATGGGGGTCATACAAAATGCCACGGGCGATGGCGATTGCATCTGCTTTACCTGCCGTAATAATATCTTCCGCCTGCTGGGCATCCGTAATCAGGCCCACAGCAATAACAGGTATGCTGCAATGCTGTTTGATTTCTTCTGCCAAATGAACCTGATAGCCAGGTCCCAAAGGAATCTTTTGCTCAGGTGAAACACCACCACTTGAAACGTGAATAAAGTCACAGCCACGTTCTTGCAATTCCTGAACAAAGAGTTTGCTTTGCGAGATATCCAGGCCACCTGCTACCCAGTCAGTTGCCGACAAGCGCAGACCAACTGCCATACTATCTTCAGGCACAGCGGCACGCACAGCATCAAATACTTCAAGTGGAAAACGTAAGCGGTTTTCCACTGAACCGCCATATTGGTCAGTACGTTGATTGGCAATGGGAGATAAAAATTGATGCAGCAAATAACCATGCGCCGCATGTATCTCAATTGCGTCAATACCCAGTCGGTGTGCACGTACCGCGGCATCAACAAACGCCTGTTTCACGCGTTGCAGGCCGGCGTCGTCCAATGCCAGTGGCGCTCGCTCAGTTTGCGCATGTGGCAGGGCAGAGGGCGCCACCATTTGCCAGCCACCGTCTTCCAGTGCAATCAATTGACCACCATGCCAGGGAGCATGGCTGGACGCTTTACGTCCGGCATGCCCGAGTTGTATCGCAATAGGCATGGCTGAATGCTGACGTATCGACGCCAATACTTTAGCCAGCGCTGCTTCCGTCTCATCTGACCATAAACCCAGGTCGCCAGGAGAGATGCGGCCTATGGCTTCAATCGCTGTGGCTTCCAGTATCAACAGCCCTGCACCTGACAATGCAAGCCCACCCAGATGAATAAGATGCCAGTCAGTCGCCTTGCCATCCTCCGCAGAGTACTGGCACATGGGGGCAATGAAGATGCGGTTTTTTAAACTCAGCGAACCAAGCTTGATGGGGGAGAAGAGAACGCTCATGTCTATGAAAGATGCCTGAATGAAGGAAACAATCTGATTTCTTCATTATGCCTGCGCTTTTCTTTTGCTGCAGGGAGCTGCTCATTCTTCAGCAAGCTTCCATTGCTTCAACGATTGTTTTGATCTTGATTGCCTTTTCAAAGTGATCAAACTTGTTTTCCATGATCCACCATGTGGCAGCTTCCAGCAATGATTCGGGGTCATCGTTTTTGTTGGCAAAGAAGGCGTAAAAGGATAGCCCAACATTGCTGCCTTTTTGCTCGATTTTGTTATCGCATACTTCTATGATCTTTTTTCTCAGACTACTTCTCATCATTATTTGTATTCAAGGTTAATGCGTGCAGCCCTCGGTAAAATGAGGCAATGTGCAGCGCTTGAGAAAACTCGTTGGTTTCTATTTTTTGATGTATTTCAGGAATCGATAGAAATTTGAATTCTATATCTTCGGATACATCCAGTAGCTGTTCGCCCTTTAAACTAAGCCCGGTAGCAAAAAACGAATGGATGGTATTGGTTTGACGAGCCGGGTTGGCATACATGGTGCAAAGGGATTGCCAGTGAGTGGCAGTATAGCCAGTTTTTTCCAGTAGTTCTCTTTGTGCAGCAACGAGAGGTGCCTCACCCTCATCAATGACGCCACCTGGTAATTCTATGCAAACCTCTTTTGCGGCATAACGAAACTGTTTTACCGTCAATATACGGCCATCATCTGCCTGGGCAAGCACATGCACCCAGTCTGCTTCATGAAGTACATAGTAAGGTGCTATTGTTTGTCCGTCAGGGAGTTGGCAGGTATCTGCGGTCAATTTTAACCATTTATCGTCGATTAGTACTTTTGAACTTAAAGTTTCCCAGGATTCCATAGTAAGGTTCAGGCTTGTGAAGGAAGAAATCAATGCTTAGCATCTTCTCACGAAATTATCTTATTCATATTATTTAATGTCCTTTGATCTGATACGCTGATTTTCAAGAGACAGGCGCTTATATATTAATTGCTATTGAGTTTGACTTCGTCGCGCCCATTTGCATCTGATCAACGGATGTCAGATGAAAATCACATTCGCAATTCTGATTAGGTTGTCGATATGGAATGGGTAGTCCTTAGTATTGTTTTAATCGTACTTGGCCTGGTTGTCTTGCCCAAGCTGCGCTTACGTCATGTGCTGTCTCAGGCCTTTCCGCTGAATCACTCAAAAATTTTGCGCAAAAACCTGCCTGGCTACACACGCATGCCCACTGATTTGCAAATGCAGTTGAAGAAACGCATACGTCAGTTTCTCTATCAAAAAACATTTGTTGGCTGTAGTGGATTGGCTATCACTGATGAAATCAGGGTAACGATTGCCGGCAAGGCTTGTTTGTTGTTACTGAATCGTGAATCGGATGTGTATCCGCAGCTCACGCATGTGTTGGTATATCCATCGGCATTTGTGGCACCCCGGACACAAATGAATGCTGATGGCATCGTGACGCATACCAATCAGGGGCTTAGTGGCGAATCATGGAGTGATGGCCGTGTTATTCTAGCCTGGGATCAGGTAGCGCATAATCCCGACAATGAAGCGCGGGGGCAGGATGTAGTTATCCATGAGTTTGCCCACCAGCTTGATAGTGAAACGGGAACGACCAATGGTGCGCCAGCTTTGAAATCAACCGCAGCTTACAAAGCATGGTCGGCACTGATGGAAAGAGAATATGCTCAACTACATCAGGCAATCGCCAATGATATTCCGACCGTTATTGATCCTTATGGAGCGACCAATCCAGCAGAGTTTTTTGCTGTCGTGACTGAGGCCTTCTTCAAGAAAAGCCGTGATCTTGCTCACTACCATCCTGCCTTATACGATCAGTTGCGAGCTTATTACCAGGTTGATCCCTGTGACTGGGTGTAATCCCTAAATCAAAAAAACAAAAGGCGCTGAAATTGCGCCCCTTGTTTTTATTCTACCGCTTCCAGAAATTCCTGCTGCTCCAGCCAGTCAGCTTCTATCTGTCCCAGTTCCTTGACGACATAAGCCTGGTCGAGTAATAGTGCCTTCAGCTTTTCCTTGTTGGCATCGTTATAGATATCGCCGTCTTCCAATTGCGCATCGATGTCTTTCTTTTTCAGATTCAACTTGGCCATCTGCTCTTCAAGACGCTTGATGCGTGTTTCTATCGGTTTGCGCAGATTAGCAAGACGCAGGCGGTCATCAGCTTCGCGTTTGCGCTGTTCCTTGTCATCGACCTTGGCAATGGGAATAGGCTTGGCTTGTGGCAAAGCAGTTTCCTTTGCCTTGGTTTTTTCTGGCAGGGAAGGGGCTGCTTTTTCCAGTTTATTCTTAAACAGCCAGTCTTTGTAGTCGTCCAGGTCGCCATCAAATGGTTGCAGCTTGCCATCGGCAACGATGATGAATTGGTCCGTGGTGGCGCGCAGCAAATGCCGGTCATGTGATACTACGACGAGAGTGCCTTCAAACTGCGCCAGAGCATCAGTCAGGGCTTCACGGGTTTCGAGATCCAGATGGTTGGTTGGCTCATCGAGCAGCAAGAGGTTGGGGCGTTGCCAGACGATCATTGCCAGTGCCAGACGAGCTTTTTCGCCGCCAGAGAATGGTTTGATCGGGCTGCTCACCATGGTGCCAGGGAAGTTGAAACCGCCGAGGAAGTTACGCAATTCCTGCTCGCGTACATCAGGGGCAATATGCGCCAAGTGCCACAGCGGTGATTCATCATGGCGCAGCATTTCTACCTGGTGCTGGGCAAAGTAACCGATGGACAATCCCTTGCCGGTTTGCATGACGCCGTTCAAAGGAGCGATATCGCCGACGATGGTTTTGATCAGCGTGGATTTACCCGCGCCATTCACACCCAGCAGGCCGATCCGCTGGCCGATCTGCAGCGTGAACTTCACATCGCCCACGATTTTTTTCTCGCTAAAGCTATGATCGGTTTCTGATTCTATGCGGTAGCCACAATCAACATCTTCCATTACCAGCATGGGGTTTGGCGCACTCAGTGGCTCGCGGAATTCAAAAGAGAATTCGGCAGCAGCTCGCAAAGGTGCCATTTCTTCCATGCGTGCTAAAGCCTTAATACGGCTTTGCGCTTGCTTGGCTTTGGATGCCTTGGCCTTGAAACGATCAATAAAAGATTGCAGATGAGCACGCTTACGAGTTTGCTTTTCTAGCATACCTTGTGCAAGCTCCAACTGAGCCACACGCTGGCGTTCAAAGCCTGAATAATTGCCACCATAACGCTTGAGCTTGCGTTCATCAATGTGGACGATGACATTCACTACGCCGTCGAGAAAATCGCGGTCATGAGAGATAATGATCAACGTGCCTTCGTAACGCTTCAGCCAGTCTTCCAGCCAGATAATGGCATCCAAGTCCAGATGGTTGGTCGGTTCATCAAGCAGCAGCAAATCGGATTTGCACATCAGTGCCTGTGCCAGATTCAGGCGCATGCGCCAGCCACCAGAAAAACTGGCGACCGATTGTTCGAGTTCATTGATCTTGAAACCCAGGCCCAACAGCAATTGTTCTGCACGCGGGCGCACAGTATAAGCGTCGGCATCGGCCAGCGCACCATACATATTGCCGATGGCAATACCGTTGTCGTGGCTTTCTGGCTGGGCTTCCAGTTCGGCCAGTTGTGCTTCCAGTTTACGCAAGGCAACGTCGCCGTCTATTGCATAATCGATGGCGCTGCGTTCCAGCGGTGGCGTTTCTTGCGCGACGTGGGCAAGCTGCCATTTGGCCGGAAAATCAATGCTGCCCTGGTCGGGATGCAATTCACCACGCAACATGGCAAACAGGCTGGATTTACCCGCGCCATTCGAGCCGATCAAGCCTATCTTGTCGCCGGGATTGAGCGTCACATCGACGCTGTCAAATAATGGTTTGATGCCGCGCGCCAGGACGACTTGTTGAAGACGTATCATATAAACTTAATTAATAGGTAATGCTGTTTTGTTGATGCAAAAAAATGGAAAAACGGGCAAAACTGGTTTTGCCCGTCTTCATTATGTTTATTACACTGAGCTACACAGATTTAGGCAGTGAAATTGGTCAGTTGGTCAGCCTCTACCAAAAATACCATGTCGTCACCGGCACTGGTACTTAACCATGTCAGGTTCAATTCTGGGAAGGCGGCTTCGGCGAAGGCACGTTCATTGCCAATTTCCACCATCAGCAAGCCATCTTCAGTCAGGCGTTGTGCTGCACCCGCGACGATCTTGCGCACCAGGTCCATGCCGTCATCGCCGCCAGCCAGGGCAATTTGCGGTTCGTGCATATATTCCTTGGGCAGTTTTGCCATGGAGCCGGAATTCACGTACGGCGGGTTGGTAATGATCAGATCATATTTTTTATCCGGCACATTGCTGTACAGGTCAGACTCAATCAGGGTAATGCGGTCCTGCAATTCATAGGTTGCCACGTTACGTTTTGCCACTTCCAGCGCATCTTTGGAAATATCGACTGCATCCACATGCGCTTCAGAGAACATATCGGCCAGCATGATGGGCAGGCAGCCTGAGCCTGTGCACAGTTCAAGGATGTTTGTGATGGCTTCAGGGTCTGTGACCCATGGTGAAAAATGCTCAGGTATCAGTTCAGCAATGAAAGAACGCGGCACGATGACGCGTTCATCCACATAGAAGTTGTAAGTGCCGAGCCATGCTTCATTGGTAATGTAGGAAGCAGGTACGCGGTCTACTGCACGCTTGTCAATCACGCGCAAAACGGCATCTATTTCTGATGGCAATAAATGCGCATCAAGGAAAGGCTCTATCTTGTCGAGTGGCAGGTGCAGGGTATGCAGCAGCAAATAGGCTGCTTCATCCAGGGCATTGGCACTGCCGTGGCCAAAGAACAGTTTCTCTTTGTTGAAACGGGTGACGGCATAGCGCAACAGATCACGCAGGGTCAGAAAGGTAGTAGCGGGTGTAGTCATATTGTTTCCATATCGGCCAGTGGTGAGCTGATCAGGTCAGCAAGTTTTCCAGAGTGCGGCGATAAATATTCTTGAGCGGGTCTATGTATTGCAGCTCTATGTGTTCGTCAATTTTATGGATGCTGGCATTTGGCGGGCCAAATTCTACTACTTGCGGGCAGATCTTGGCGATGAAGCGGCCATCTGACGTGCCACCGGTGGTAGAGAGTTCGGTTTCTATGCCAGTTTCAGCACGGATTGCATTACCCAGTGCATCGCTAAGGCTGCCTTTTGGGGTCAGGAATGGATGTCCGCCTACCGTCCATTTCAACTCATATTCCAGGCCATGTTTGTCGAGTATGGCATGCACACGTTGTTGCAAGCCTTCGGCTGTACTAGCAGTCGAAAAGCGGAAATTGAAATCAATGATAGCTTCGCCAGGTATGACGTTCGACGCACCCGTGCCAGCATGGATATTCGACATTTGCCAGGATGTGGGCAGGTAATACTCATTGCCCTCATCCCAGACTTCGCCCACTAATTCTGCCATCGCATGTGCTGCCAGGTGAATAGGGTTTTTTGCCAGTTGCGGATAGGCAATATGGCCTTGCACACCTTTGATGATCAGCTTGCCTGACATGGTACCGCGACGGCCATTCTTGATTGTGTCACCCAGCTTATCGACCGATGTTGGTTCACCGACGATGCAATAGTCAAGCTGTTCGCCACGTGCCTTGAGCTTTTCGCAGACGACAACTGTGCCGTCCGTGGCCGGGCCTTCTTCATCACTGGTGATCAGGAAAGCTATGGAGCCTTTGTGATCTGGATGCGCAGCGATGAATTCTTCTGTCGCCACGACAAAAGCGGCGATCGAAGTTTTCATATCAGCCGCACCGCGGCCATACAACTTGCCATCTCTGTGAGTAGGTGTAAATGGTGCAGACTGCCATTGTGTGACTGGGCCAGTAGGCACAACGTCAGTATGACCGGCAAACACCAGTAAAGGTTGAGTCTGGCCACGTCTGGCCCATAGATTGGTTACGTCACCAGATTGTATGGTTTCGCACTGGAAGCCCAGAGGTTCCAGCAGGGCGATCAAGGTGTTTTGGCAGCCTTTGTCTTCAGGTGTGACCGAATCCAGCGCAATCAGCTGTTCTGTCAGGGCAAGTGTTTTACTCATGTTTACTTATGAAAAATGGACTGGTACTGCGGCACGGAAAAACCGACGTTGACTTGCGATTTGCCATTATTATTGATCAGTAATACCGGTCGTTTGATGACGGATGGCTTATCCAGCATGAGTGCAATGGCTTGTTCAGTATCTGTGGCAGAGGCTTTTTCTGCATCACTAAGCGCTCGCCAGGTAGTGCCTTTGCGGTTGATGAGTACATCCAGGCCTTGATGCTCCAGCCAGGTTTCTATAGCGGCACGGTTCAGGCCTTGTTTTTTGAAATCATGGAATTCAAAAGCCAATTCCTGTTCTTGTAACCAGGTACGGGCTTTTTTTACGGTGTCACAGTTTGGAATGCCAAACAGGGTAATGCTTCGCGTCATACTTTATACGTTCAGGGTAAATTCTGTGAAAGAAGCTTCTTCTTTGGTTTCTGGTTCTGGCTCTGGTTTTGGCGCGGTAACACTTGCGGCTTCATTGTTCAGCAGCCATAACAAGTTATTCGCAGAATCAGAATTGGCCAGGCCTTCTTCCTGCGTGATCAAACCCTCCCTGATCAAGTGCATGAGGGCGCGTTCAAAGGTTTGCGAGCCAGGCGACAAGCTTTTTTCAATCGCTTCCTTGATTTGGAAGATATCGCCTTGTTCTATCAGCTCAGCCACGTAGCGAGTATTGAGCATGATCTCGACTGCAGGTGCACGGCCGCCATCTACGGCGCGTATCAGACGCTGCGAAATAATGGCACGTATTGAAGAAGACAAATCCAGCAGCAATGCGCTACGCGTTTCCATAGGGAAGAAACTGATGATACGGTTCAATGCCTGGTAACTATTATTTGCATGCAAGGTCGCTAAAACCAGATGGCCGGATTGCGCGTAGGCAATCGCCGCCATCATGGTTTCCAGATCGCGAATCTCACCGATCAGGATGCAGTCAGGTGCTTGACGCAGCGAGTTTTTAAGCGCGGTTTTCAGGCTTTCAGAATCGCTACCAATTTCGCGCTGGTTGACGATGGATTTTTTACTGCGGAACAAAAATTCAATCGGGTCTTCCAGCGTCAGAATATGGCCGGTCTTGACTTCATTCCTGTGATCCAGCATGGATGCTATCGTGGTTGATTTGCCTGAGCCGGTCGAGCCAACCAGCAAGATCAAACCACGTTTTTCCATAATCAGCTCAGCCAATACTGGTGGCAAATGCAGGGTATCGAGCTTAGGAATATCACCAGGCACATAACGGAAGACAGCGGAGATGGAACCACGTTGGCGGAAGGCCGACAGACGGAAACGGCCTATGCCTGGTGCGCCGATACCGATATTCAGTTCGTTTTTTTCTTCCAATTCCTCCATATGCTCAGACTCTACTACCTCACTGAGCAGCGACAGAATGTTTGTCTGGTCCATCTTCTGCTGATTGATAGGGAGCAGATTGCCATTGATTTTCAAATGTATGGGCGAATTCATCGCGAAAAACATGTCAGAAGCCTGTTTTTCCTTCATCAGTTGAAATAACCTCTCCATCGCTGCCATGATGTTTCCCTAAGCTGAGCTAATTATTAAAAGAACAATGTAAAAGCGACGCAAAAAATACTTAAGCGCCGCGCAACAATTCATTGATGCTGGTTTTGGAGCGTGTCTGCGCATCGACACGTTTCACAATCACTGCGCAATACAGGCTGTATTTACCATCAGCAGACGGCAAATTGCCGGAAACAACAACAGAACCTGAAGGTACGCGGCCATAGCTGACTTCGCCAGTAGCACGGTCATAAATCTTGGTGGACTGGCCGATGTACACGCCCATGGAAATCACGGAATTTTCTTCAACGATCACGCCTTCAACGATTTCTGAACGGGCACCGATAAAGCAATTGTCTTCAATGATGGTTGGGTTGGCTTGCATAGGTTCCAATACACCACCGATGCCAACACCGCCAGACAAATGCACGTTTTTACCGATTTGTGCACATGAACCGACAGTCGCCCAGGTATCAACCATTGCACCTTCATCCACATAAGCACCGATATTGACATAAGAAGGCATCAGCACCACGTTTTTGGCAATAAAGCTACCACGGCGTGCAACTGCTGGTGGCACCACGCGGAAACCACCTTTTATGAAGTCTTCAGCCGTGTAATTGGCGAACTTGGTAGGCACTTTGTCGAAGAACTGCATATGCTCGCCAGAAGGCATGCAGATATTGTCTTCCAGACGGAAAGACAGCAATACAGCCTTTTTGATCCATTGATTGACTTGCCAGCTACCCTCAATTTTTTGCGCAACGCGCAGGATGCCTGCATCGAGTTCGCTCAAGACATGGGCAACTGCTTCGCGGATTTCTGCTGGCGCAGATTTTGGCGAGAAATTTGTGCGGTCTTCCCAGGCTTGATCAATGATTTGCTGTAATTGTTGAGTCATGTTGAGTGTCTTCAAATGAAAATGTAAAAAATAAAAAGCGAAATAATCTTGTGTTTGCTGTCTGGCTGCCGTATCAGGTTGCTGCCGGACTAAAATTCTTGCAAAAGCTGACTATCCTTTGTGCTGCCTCCAGGCATTCTTCAGGCTCAGCCACCAAAGCCATGCGTATGCGGTTTTGCCCAGGGTTGATACCGTGGGCCTCGCGCGCCAGGTAGCTGCCGGGCAGAACTGTCACATTATATTCCTCGTACAGGCGACGGGCGAATTCTGTATCCGACAAACCCATGGCGTCAGGAATTTTTGCCCAAAGGTAAAAGGCGGCATCTGGCAGCTTCACGTCCAGCACTTCTTGCAGAATCGATGTGATCTGGGCAAATTTGCGTATGTATTTGTCGCGATTTTCTTGTACATGCACTTCGTCATTCCATGCCACGATGGAGGCAGCTTGTATATTTGGGCTCATGGCACTGCCATGATAGGTCCGGTACAGCAGAAACTTCTTGATGATTTCCGCATCGCCCGCTACGAAACCTGAACGCATACCAGGCACATTCGAGCGTTTTGACAGGCTGGACAGAGTAATCAGGCGCTGGTAGTCATTTCTTCCCAATGCGCGTGCGGCTTGCAGGCTGCCCAGCGGCGCTTCTTCTTTAAAGTAAATCTCGGAATAGCATTCATCTGCGGCAATGACAAAACCATAACGGTCTGACAGGGCAAACAACTCTTTCCAGTCGTCCAGGTTCAATACTGCGCCTGTAGGGTTGCCGGGCGAGCAAATATATAGCAATTGCACACGCTGCCAGACTGATTCAGGGATGCTTTTGTAGTCAGGTGCAAAATTGCGCGCAGGGTCAGCATTGGCAAAATAGGGCTCAGCCCCGGCCAGATACGCTGCGCCTTCGTAAATTTGATAAAAAGGGTTGGGACATACCACTAATGGCAGGCCATCCTTGCAGGCGCTGGCATCTATGACGGTTTGTGCCAGGGCGAACAAGGCTTCACGTGAACCGATGACGGGCAAAATCTGGCTCGTTGCATCCAGTGGCGGTATATTGTAACGGCGTCCCAGCCAGGCAGAAATGGAGTTGCGCAAGGCGTCCGAGCCAGCGGTGGATGGGTAACTGGCCAGACCTGCCATATTATCGACGATGGCATCCTTGATCAAAGCGGGAGTAGGGTGCTTGGGTTCGCCTATGCCCAGACTGATTGCTGGAAACTTGCAATTTGGCACAACATCGGCAAACAGGCGTTTCAGTTTCTCGAACGGATACGGCTGCAATTTACTGAGATAAGGATTAAATGTCATTTTTTCGAATTGTTGTCGACGTTAAGCAAGTTTTTTAGCTTATTTCCCTGGCCTGAACGTCGTATTCCGGCATTTTATTTGGTCTGCTTGAACTGGCTACTTCTATTTGCGGCTCAATTTGCTACTTCTAATTCTCAACCCGTATTATAGCGTCCTGAGGATTCTATAGAGAAAGGCTTTCAGCTGTACTTGCGTGAATTACTGATTAATATGTAAATTGTGTCATAAGTTTGAAAACTGAAAATTTTGCTCTTACGATGGTATTATGCAGCGATACAGGAACGCGGCTGGCATTGATGGCCTTGGCATATATACGATACGCGGTAGATTTGACTGCAAAAGATAATAAAATTATATAAAGTGCGATTAACTTCTATTAAATTAGCGGGATTTAAATCTTTTGTAGATCCCACACATTTTCAGGTTCCTGGCCAACTGGTTGGTGTTGTCGGCCCTAATGGTTGCGGCAAATCCAATATTATTGATGCTGTGCGCTGGGTCTTGGGTGAATCCAAAGCCTCTGAGCTGCGTGGCGAATCCATGCAGGACGTTATCTTTAACGGTTCTACCCACCGCAAACCCGCAGGCCGCTCGTCGGTAGAGCTGGTGTTTGATAACAGCATGGGCAAAGCTGCAGGTCAATGGAGCCAATACGGTGAGATCGCTGTCAAGCGTACCTTGACGCGTGATGGCACTTCTACTTACTACATCAATGGACAGCCAGTGCGCCGTCGCGATATCCAGGACATCTTCCTCGGTACCGGCTTGGGGCCGCGCGCCTATGCGATTATCGGCCAAGGCATGATTTCTCGCATCATCGAAGCCCGCCCGGAAGAATTAAGGATTTTCCTCGAGGAAGCTGCCGGTGTTTCCCGCTACAAGGAGCGCCGCCGCGAGACAGAAAATCGCATCCACGACACCCACGAAAACCTGGTGCGAGTAGAAGATATCTTGCGCGAACTGAATAACAACCTGGACAGGTTGGGCGCACAGGCGGTTGTTGCCAATAAATTCCGCGAATTACAGACTGACCAGGAAGAAAAACAAAAACTGCTGTGGCTGCTGCGTAAAAAAGAAGCAGAAAACGAACAGAAAAAGCATTTCGCCGAGATAGAAAAAACCCAGACCGACCTCGAAGAGCAAACCGCCAAGCTGCGCCACGTCGAGCTGGAGCTTGAGCAGATGCGCCAGGCTCATTATGCGGTAGGCGACCGCATGCACCAGGCGCAAGGCCACTTGTACCAGACCAATGCCGAGATTGGCAGCCTTGAAGCGCAAATCAAATTCGTCATCGAATCACGCAGCCGCTTGCAGTCACAATTGCAGTCCCTTACTGCACAGCGCGATCAATGGCAAAACCAGAGTCGGCAATTCCAGGATGACTTGTCTGAAGGCGAAATCCATGTCGAAGAACTGGCCATGCGCGCCGAGCAAGCATTGGAAGTCAGCCAGCAGCAGCAAGACAAGCTGCCAGCCATGGAGCAAATATGGCGTGAGTCGCAATTAAAGACGACAGAATCACGCGCCAGGATTATGCAGATGCAACAGCAGATAGAGCTGGAATCGGCCCATCAGCGCAATGCCTCGAATATCCTGAACACTCTGACAACCAGACGTGAACGCCTGATGCAGGAAAAACAGGGCCTGGTATTGCCGGATACGACGCATCTGGACAATCTCTCCATGCAACTGGAAGAGAAAAAGCAAGTATTGGAAGAGCTCACCATGCAGCTGGAAGAGGCGCAAGAGCGCTTGCCCCTGCTGGAAGATGATCGCAAACAGGCGCAGCAACAAGTTAACCAGGATAGTGCCGAATATGCGCAATTGGAGGCACGCCTGCTGGCCCTGAAACAATTGCAGGAAAAAGTACAAAGCCAGGGCAAGGTACAACCTTGGCTGGAAAAACACGAATTGAGTGGCTTGCCAAAAATCTGGCAAAAACTGCATATCGAAGCTGGCTGGGAAACCGCGCTTGAATCTATCTTGCGAGAGCGTACAGCGGCGCTGGAAATGTCTAACCTGGAATGGGCTAAGGCCTTTTTTGGTGACGCACCGCCTGCCAAGTTGGCTGTTTGTGCACCTGCTATTGCGGGAGAAACTGCAATACCGCTGGCTGGCTTCAAGCCCTTCATTGACTTGCTGCAACTCAATGATGCAGGTTTGCGCGGCTTGATGCAGGACTGGTTACATCAGGTGTATATCGCTGAGGATATTACCTCTGCCTTCATGGACAGAGTTAAATTGCCAGCCGGTGCCTGTTTTATCACTAAGCAGGGCCATGTCATTGCCCGTTCCAGCGTACGCTTTTATGCTGCAGATTCTGAGCAAGATGGCGTACTAGGGCGTCAGCAAGAGATAGAAAATATCACCAAGCAGTGCCGTGCCAAGCACATGCTGGCCGACGAGTCCAAGACCCGCGCGGTGCGTGCAGAATCCACCTATACTCAGGCCACTCAGCAATTGCAAGACTTGCGCCAGCGCGTAGGCAGCCTGACGCAGACCACTCATAGTCTGCAAATTGAATTCATGAAATTGTCTGAAGTGCAGGAACGCTTTAATCAGCGCAGCACGCAGATAGGCAGCGACCTGGCAGAAATCGCTGCGCAAGAGAGTGAGCAACAGCAAATCCGTGCCGAGTCCGAGCAAAAGTTTGAGCAACTGGATATGGACCTAGCAGAGCTGCAGGAAGCTCATGAAGAAGGTCAGACTGCTTACCTGGAAAAAGAACAGCAACTGAATGAAGCCAGGCAGCGTTTGCGTGACTTGGAACTGGCCGCGCAAGAAGCCGCTTTTGCTGAAAAATCTCATCGCAGCAAGATGGAAGAATTACGCCGCAGTATTGCAACTGCACTTGAGCAATCTGCACAGTTGTTTGCCAGCATGCAGCAGGGGCAGTTGGAGCTGGAATCCATGGATGACCAGACTGCACAGGCTGGCCTGCAAGATTTGCTGGATCGCCGTAGTTCTCAAGAAGTAGCCTTGGCAAATGCCCGCCATGAACTCGATCAATTGACGCAGCAATTGCGTCATCATGAAGAATCAAAAATGCAGGTGGAACGCAGCCTGCAGCCGCAACGTGACCGCATCGTCGAATTGCAATTGAAAGAGCAGGCCGCACGTCTGAGCCAAGAACAATTCTCAGAGCAATTGCGCAATTTTGAAGTTGATGAAGAAGTCCTGGCGCAAAAACTGCATGATGATCTCAAGCCATCTTATTTGCAGGGCGAGGTTACGCGTCTGACGAATGCAATTGCCGCTTTGGGTGCCGTGAATATGGCTGCCCTTGATGAGTTGGCGCAGGCAACTGAACGCAAGACTTTCCTTGATGCCCAGCATGCAGAT
This sequence comes from Burkholderiales bacterium, assembly GCA_016200895.1. Taxonomy (GTDB): domain Bacteria; phylum Pseudomonadota; class Gammaproteobacteria; order Burkholderiales; family Burkholderiaceae_D; genus Undibacterium. Next base: position 11,179 of record JACQDX010000070.1, on the reverse strand, counting down.
TTGACTGAGGCAATCACAACCTTGCAGGATGCCATCCACAAGATTGATATTGAAACACGCGACTTGTTGCAAGATACCTTTGACAAGGTGAATCATCATTTCGCTGAACTTTTCCCGATCTTATTCGGTGGTGGCCAGGCGAAACTGATCATGACGGGTGATGAGATTCTGGATTCTGGCGTGCAAGTCATGGCGCAACCACCTGGCAAAAAGAATGCAACCATTCATTTGCTGTCGGGTGGTGAAAAGGCCCTGACGGCAACGGCGCTGGTATTCTCCATGTTCCAGTTGAATCCTGCGCCTTTCTGCTTGCTCGATGAGGTGGACGCGCCGCTGGATGATTCAAATACCGAGCGTTTCTGTAATATGGTGAAACGCATGTCGGCAAACACACAATTTTTATTTATCTCCCATAACAAGATTGCGATGGAAATGGCACAACAATTGATTGGTGTCACCATGCAAGAACAGGGGGTTTCACGAATCGTGGCGGTAGATATGGAATCTGCCGTCAATTTTGCTACTGAGGTTCAAGCAGCATGACAGATCTACAAATCAGTTTGTTAGCAATAGGCGGAACGCTGGTAGTCGGCGTCCTTATTTTTAATAAATGGCAAGAATACAAAGCCAAGAAAACCGTTGAAAATGCGTTTGGTGATGGGCATGATGATGTCCTCATGAATCCTGACGCGCCAACGGAATCCATCGTCAGGCATGAGCCTAGCCTGGATGGCGATGTGCAGCCAGCCAAAGATGTGCCGCAACACCATGCCCCCATGCATGCGGATGTAACTGCTGAAATAGAAGCTCCGGTAGCAATTCAGGACAAAGAATTGCCGGTCGATGAATTAATCGATTGTGTGATTCCACTTGAATTTGAAACGCCAGTACGTGGCGAGAAAATCCTCGCAGAAATCGCTGACCTTAAATATGTGGGTAAAAAACCTGTGCATTTCATAGGTCAAAGCCATAGCGGCGAGCGTGACGTGATTGCTGTTGGTGGTGCTTATACTTGCCTGTTTGCTGGCGTGCAAATGGTCAGTCGTAATGGCCCTTTGAATGAATTGGAATATTCTGAATTCATCATGAAATTGCGGGCGATTGCCGACAATCTCAGTGCACACCCTGATATCCCTGACATGAATAAGGTCATGGTCAATGCCCGTGAGTTGCATCAATTCGTGGCTGAGCATGATGCCCAGTTAAGCGTAAATATCGCTGCCAATGGAGCACCATGGGCCTTGAATACTTTGTTGGCGGCATTGGAGAAAATGGGCTTTGATCAGCGTCCTGATGGTCGCCTGATGATGCCTGACGGTGACGGCGGTAGCCTGTTCACCTTATCCACCAATGTCAGCGTCAGCGAAACCATGACTTCGCGCCTGACTCTGTTGCTCGACGTACCTTGTGTTGCTCCTGGGCGTGATGGCTTTGGTGCCATGGCGGCTTGCGCGCGCTCATTGGCTACGCGCTTGAGTGGTACGGTGGTCGATGATGGCAATCAACCTATCTCCAAACTGGCACTCGATGAGATATCCGGTCAGGTACATGAATTTTATGCAGCAATGGCAGAGGCGCAGATTCCTGCGGGCTCCTTGCGTGCGCAACGACTATTTAGCTAAATATTGTAGACATGCAGAATGATCTTTTGGATGCTGCCGCGAAGGCGGCAGACACGTCAACATTAGCAGCACAGGCAGAAAGCCTGCGCGCAGAGTTGAACAGGCATGCACATGCCTATTATGTGCTGGATAACCCCAGCGTGCCCGATGCAGAATACGACAGATTGTTTTCTGAACTCCAGCGGCTGGAGCAAACGCATCCCGAATTAAAAACCATTGACTCGCCCACCAATAGGGTAGGCGGGGCACCTTTGCCAGAATTTGGCCAGGTACAGCACGCCGTACCGATGCTGTCGCTGAATAATGGCTTTGAAGATGATGATGTCATCAATTTTGATCGCCGTGCCCGCGAGGGACTGGATGTTCAAAATGAAATTGTCTACGCGATAGATTTGAAGTTTGATGGCCTGGCCATCAATTTGCGCTATGTCGACGGTATCTTCACTCAGGCAGCAACCCGTGGTGATGGATTTACAGGCGAAGATGTTACTGAAAATATCCGCACCATACGTAGCATCCCATTACGCTTAAAGTTAGAAAACCCGCCAAAGATACTTGATGTGCGTGGCGAAGTATTGATGTTCAAACGCGATTTTGAAAAGCTTAATCAGCGTCAGCGTGATGCTGGTGCCAAAGAGTTTGCCAATCCACGTAATGCTGCCGCTGGCAGTTTGCGTCAGCTGGATTCAAAAATTACGGCTAAACGTACTTTACGTTTTTTTGCGTATGGCATAGGTCTGCTGGAAGGTATGAGTGTACCGCCTTCCCATCGTGCTTTGCTGGATTGGTATAAACAGGCAGGCATCCCTGTCTGTGAAGAAAACGCTCTGGTCAGTGGCGCATCTGGTTTGCTGGAATTTTACAAGGCGATTCAAACGAGGCGTGACGGCCTTGATTACGAAATTGATGGAGTAGTCTATAAGGTCAATGACTTTGCCAGTCAGCAGTCGCTTGGGTTTGTATCGCGCGCGCCACGTTTTGCAATCGCTCACAAATTCCCCGCGCAAGAGGCTTTGACTACTGTACTGGATATCGAGGTGCAAGTCGGTAGAACCGGTGCGATTACGCCTGTGGCCAGACTGGCCCCCGTTTTTGTTGGTGGCGTTACTGTAACCAATGCGACTCTGCATAATGAAGAAGAGATACAGCGCAAGGATATACGCATAGGTGATACAGTTTCTGTACGTCGCGCAGGTGATGTGATACCTGAAGTTGTCGCCAGCATATTGGAAAAACGTCCAGCAGACTCACACCAGTTTGTCATGCCTGTGGAATGTCCGATTTGTGGCTCACCCATACAAAAACCTGAAGATGAAGCGATTGCCCGCTGCAGCGGTGGCTGGATAAAATGTACGGCGCAGCGCAAGGGTGGCTTGTCCCATTTCGCTTCACGTAAGGCGATGAATATTGATGGTGTAGGAGAGCAGCTCATAGATCAGTTGGTCGACAAGAATGTCGTTACAACTGCTGCAGATTTGTATAAGCTTGGTCTGCGTGCACTGGTTGAGCTTGACCGTATGGCAGAGAAATCTGCTCAAAATGTATTGAGTGCGCTGGAAACCTCCAAGCTAACCAGTTTGCCCCGCTTTATCTACGCGCTGGGCATACGCCACGTGGGTGAATCGACAGCAAAAGATCTGGCTACGCATTTCGGCAATACGGATGCATTGATGAAAGCGACTGAAGAGCAACTGCTGGAAGTATCAGATGTTGGCCCGGTCGTGGCCAAATCGATTCTGCGCTTCTTCTCGGACCCACTCAATGTAGAACTTGTGGAACAATTACTGGCATCTGGCATACACTGGCCTGCGATTGAGGTGCAAGAAAAAGGTGAGCAGGTATTGGAAGGCAAGACGCTTGTTCTGACAGGCACTTTACCTACCCTGAGTCGCGATCAGGCGACGGAGATCATAGAAAAAGCTGGCGGTAAAGTATCAGGCTCAGTATCGAAGAAAACCAGTTATCTCGTTGCCGGTGATGATGCAGGCAGCAAATTGGTGAAGGCGCAAGAATTGGGTATCAATATTTTGACAGAAGCAGAACTGCTTCAACTTTGTTCCAGGAGCTGAAATGAGAAAAATTAAAAAAGCCGTATTCCCAGTAGCTGGTTTGGGTAGTCGTTTCTTGCCTGCTACCAAGGCACAACCCAAGGAGATGTTGCCTATCGTTGATAAGCCACTCATACAATATGCAGTTGAAGAGGCAGTAGAAGCTGGCATCACTGAAATGGTGTTCATTACAGGCAGGAACAAGCGGGCGATCGAAGATCATTTCGATAAAGCTTATGAGCTCGAAAGCGAACTGGAAGCGGCAGGCAAAGAAGCCTTGCTGGATCTGGTCAGGAACGTCATTCCCAAGAACATCAATTGCATTTATATCCGTCAGACGGCAGCTCTGGGTTTAGGTCATGCGGTTTTGTGCGCTCGCCCAGTGATTGGTGATGATCCATTTGCGGTCTTGCTGGCGGATGATTTGATGGATGCGGATGTTGGCCAACCTTCTGTCATGGCACAGATGGCGCGCCAGTATGAAGCAGAAGGTGGCAGCATCATTGCTGTGCAAAACGTACCTCGTGAATTTACTCGTCAATACGGTATCGTCAGTGGAACACCTTACACGGATAGTCTGGAAAGAGTGCAGGGCATAGTAGAGAAGCCTATGCCCGACGTGGCCCCGTCGACTTTGGCGGTAGTTGGTCGTTATATTTTGTCTGGTCGTATTTTCTCTTATCTGGAAACCCTGGGCAAAGGCTCTGGTGGTGAAATTCAATTGACTGATGGTATTGCTGCCATGTTGAAAGACTTCCCTGTCTATGCTTTCCGCCCGAATGCAACGAGGTATGATTGTGGCTCAAAACTGGGTTATCTGAAAGCCAGCGTTGCGCTGGGCTTGAAGCATAAAGAAACCAGCGCAGAGTTCTCTGAATATCTACAGTCCTTGAAATAAGTAATGCAAAATACGGCCAGGCAGTACCTGGCCGTATTTTTAAGTAATTCATCCATTAAATAATTTACACAAAATATGGTGTGCCATGATTCATCCTATCCTTAAAATGGGCGATGCCCGACTATTAAGAGTTGCTGAGCAAGTCACTGCGTTTGATACTCCAGAATTGCATGAGCTCATCAAGGATATGTTCGAGACCATGATTGCCGCCAATGGTGCGGGTCTGGCTGCGCCGCAGATAGGCGTGAATCTGCAACTTGTGATTTTTGGTTTCAAGAATAACCCTCGCTATCCTGATGCGCCTGTAGTTCCAGAGACTGTACTCATCAATCCAATTTTGACACCCTTGTCTGAAGAGACTGATGATGCATGGGAAGGATGTTTGTCTGTGCCAGGCATGCGTGGCCTGGTGCCGCGCTGGAGTGCACTGCGTTATGAAGGTTATGACCAGTTCGGTACGCGCATTTCACGCGATGTAGATGGCTTCCATGCACGCGTTGTGCAACATGAGTGTGACCATCTGAATGGCATTTTGTACCCCATGCGCATACGTGATCTGACGCAATTTGGGTTTACTGAAGTCTTGTTCCCGGAACTCGATCCTAACGACGACGATTGAGTCATTTGATTTCAAAACAAAAGGGCAAGAATGTAGATTCTTGCCCTTTTGTTTTTTGAAGAGTGTTAATTAGAATTGTTCATCTTCGCGGAGGTAGCGCCACTGCCCCTCTGGCAATTTGCCCAGTTTGATCTTGCCTATGCGCACGCGCTTCAAGCCTATGACTCTCAAGCCTACCATTTCGCACATACGCCTGATCTGGCGCTTCTTGCCTTCACGCAGGATGAAATTCAATTGATCTTCATTTTGCCAGGTGACTTTGGCTGGTAGCAGTTTTTTGCCATCGAGTGACAGGCCGTGGTTCAGGCGACGTAGTTCTGCATCTGGCAAACGACCAGGTTTACTGTATTGCACGCGCACCAGATATTCCTTTTCCACCACCGTGGTTTCACCTATCAGGTGCTTGGCGATGCGGCCATCCTGGGTTAATACCAGCAAACCGACTGAATCAATATCCAGACGGCCAGCAGGCACCAGGCTGCGCAATTGGGTAGGATGGAACTGGGTATCAACCTCATCTTCTGCCCAGCGGTTTTCTGGCTTGATCAGGGCGATTGCCGGTGTATAGCCATCTTCAGCCTGGCCACTGACGAAACCGACGGGCTTGTTGATGAGGACGGTGACGCGTTTCGATTGTTCTGCGGCGGCCTGTCTTTCCACCGTCACCTTCTGGTGTGGCAATACCTTGCTGCCCAGTTCTGATATGACATTGCCGTCAACCCTGACCCAGCCGCGCGCTATCCATTCATCGGCCTCACGGCGGGAGCAAAGGCCAAGTTCAGACATGCGTTTGGAGAGTCGTACAAGTTCAGTCATGATGCTTTTAGAGTAGTCTTGCCTGAGTTTGGTTGCTGATCAGGCAAGGATTATGATTATTCGGTTAAGGTAGTGCTGCTACCGGAGTTTAAATTCTGAGTGCATCCAGCAAGTCGGTTTCGAATTGTATCTGGCTGCGCGCGCCTTGCAATGCTTGGCCATCGACGATGAAAACGTCTTCCACCCTTTCGCCCAAGGTCATGATCTTCGCTGTATGCAAATTGATTTTATACTTGGTCAGTATATTTGCCACCGCATACAACAAGCCATTCCTGTCATTGGCAGAGATAGACAATAAATAATACTGACCACGGTCATCCGGTCGCAAATCGACTGTGGGCACAATAGGGAAAGTGCGGGACATGCGTGACAAGCGCCCACGGTTAGGTGGAGAAAGTGGCGTCTGACGTGTCAGGATTTCTGTCAGTTCGTGCTCTATCAAATTAATGATGTCACGGTAATTATTTGCAAAAGCCGGTTCTATCACCAGGAAAGTATCAAGGGCATAGCCATTTTTGCTGGTATGAATTTTTGCATCGAGAATGCCAAAATTCTTGCCGTCAAAATAATTGCAGATGCGCGCAAACAGGTCGGGCTGGTCTTTGACATAGACAGTGATCTGCAAGCCTTCACCTATGGGTGACAGGCGGCATTTCACCACGGGTGTCTGACTGTCTATGCGATCATGCAAAGCGCGCGTTTGCCAGGCGATATCGGAGGAGTCGTGACGCAAGAAATACGCGACATCAAGTTGCTGCCAGAATTTTTCGTGCGCATCTGGTGCCAGACCATAGAGACGCAAGACTTTTAAGGCTTCTTCCTGGCGATTCTTTAGCTCCCTGTCTTTGCTCGGTGTTTCACCACCCAGTACGCGCAGAGTCATGCGGTACAAGTCTTCCAGCAACTTGCCTTTCCAGGCATTCCAGACTTTGGGGCTGGTGCCACGGATATCAGATACTGTCAGCAAATACAGCGCCGTTAAATGGCGTTCATCCTTGACCAGATTGGCAAAATTCTGCACCACGTCAGGATCAGACAAATCCTGTTTTTGCGCCACATGCGACATGGTCAGGTGTTTTTCCACCAGGAAGATAATCAATTCTGTATTAGCTTTGTTCAGGCCATGGTCGTAGCAGAATTTTTTTGCATCGGACATGCCAAGCAGTGAATGATCGCCGCCGCGCCCCTTGGCGATATCATGGAATAAAGCTGCGATATACAAAACCCAGGGTTGATTAAAATTCGCCATCAACTGGCTGCAAAATGAGTACTCATGCGCATGTTCAGGCATGGTGAAACGGCGCAAATTGCGCACTACCATGAGGATATGCTGGTCTACCGTGTAGGCATGAAACAGATCGTGTTGCATTTGCCCTATGATGCGGCGGAAATTTGGTAGGTAGCGACCCAATATGCTCATCTGATTCATGCGGCGCAAGGCATGGGTAATCCCTTGCGGCGATTGCAGAATTTGCAGGAACAGTGAACGATTGAAGATGTCATGGCGGAACTCAACATCTATCAACAACCGTGCATGCCAAAGGGCGCGCAAAGTTCTGGCCGTCATGCCCTTGAGTTCAGTGTGCCGGGCCATGACCAGAAAAATTTCCAGTATGGTCGATGGATTGGCTTCAAATGTGTCATCCCTGGCGATATCGATGAAGCCATTTACTTCATTGAAATGTTCATTGATGGGGCGTGGCACAGAAGGCTGTGGAAACAAAACATCTTCTATGTTCTGCAGCAAAACGGTGTTGAGTTGCGTAACTGCCTTGGCTGCCCAGTAATAGCGCTGCATTAGATATTCGCTGGCACGTCTTGATTCTGTGGTCTTGAATCCAAAGGTTTCTGCTATCGGTGTCTGCACATCGAAAATCAGACGGTCTTCACGGCGACCTGCATAGATGTGCAGTCGTATACGTATATCTTTAAAAGCACGCTCATTGCGCTTCAATTGCCGGGCTTCAGCATCAGTTATCAGTCCGCGCTCTGCCAGTTCGCGCCAGGAATTGCCAAGATTGGCCGCCTTGGCCACCCAGAGTATGACTTGCAAATCTCTGAGCCCGCCCGGGCTTTCCTTGCAATTGGGTTCCAGGCTATATGGCGTATCTTCGTATTTGACGTGGCGCTGCTGTAGTTCCAGCAATTTTTCCTGGAAAAATTTTTGCGGATGCATGGCTTCCGCATAGTGCTGCTGCATTTCCTTGAATAATTTGCGGCTGCCTGTTACCAGGCGCGCTTCCAGCAGACTGGTTTGTACCGTAATGTCAGCCGCAGATTCTTGCAGGCATTCATCAATAGTACGTATGCTGTGACCAATATCCAGACCTATGTCCCAGAATAGCTGCACCAGTTTTTCGAGCTTGTCGCGCAAGGCAGCATCCGGCCTTTGCTGTAGCAAAATCAGTACATCAACATCGGAATAGGGAAATAATTCGCCACGTCCATAGCCACCAACAGCGACCAGTGCCGCTTCTTTCGGGAAATCAAAATGGCGCCAGATTTTGCTGAGTTGCTGATCGACATTGCGACACAAGTCATGTAGCAGTTGTTCTGCCTTATGATTTTCCTTGAATGCATTAATGACGATCAGTTGCGCTGATTTCAGTTCTTCCTTGAAAGAGAGTGCCGGTGTCTGCATGTGACCAGGGTCTTAAGCGAGTTTGATGAAATCTGGAATAGGCGGGTAGCCTGCCGACAATGTCAGCACTTCATAACCGGTTTCCGTGACCAATACTGTATGCTCCCACTGAGCGGACAGGCTACGGTCCTTGGTTTTGATGGTCCAGCCATCCGGCATTTCCTTGATATCACGGCGACCTGCGTTGACCATAGGCTCTACAGTAAAAATCATGCCTGGCAACAGTTTTTCCATAGTGCCCGGTTTGCCGTAATGCATGACTTGCGGAGCTTCGTGAAAAATCTTGCCTATACCGTGGCCGCAAAATTCTCGCACGATGCTATAGCCTGCACGCTCTGCATGCTGTTGAATGACGTGACCGATGTCGCCCAGATGCGCGCCGGGTTTGATTTTATCGATGCCCAGCCACATGCATTCATAAGTAATGGCATTCAGACGCTTGGACAATATGGACGGTTCACCCAGCAAGAACATACGGCTAGTATCACCATGGTAGCCATTCTTGATGACGGTAATATCCAGATTGACTGAGTCGCCATCTTTCAAGACTTTGTCACCTGGTATGCCGTGGCAAATGACATCATTGACCGATGTGCAAATGGCTTTTGGATAAGGTGTGTAGCCTGGCGGGCAGTAATTCAGTGGGGCAGGGATGGTGCCTTGCACATTGGTCATGAACTCATGGCACAAGCGATCAAGTTCACCAGTGCTAATGCCAACTTTGACAAATGGCGTGATGTAATCAAGCACTTCCGAAGCGAGTTTGCCAGCAATGCGCATGCCGGCGATATCTTCCGGCGTTTTAATAGTGATAGCTTCCATACGTTTTCTTGTCGTTTGCCAAGACTTTGCATAGCGAATAGATGACATAGCCAGACATTCTTGCCGGGCACGGCCAGGTTCGCTTACCAGCTAAAGTCTTGGGCTGAGTAAAATTGCGAAAGTGTTGCAGAACCGGAATTATAGTCTATGAAAGGCCGTACCGCATTACCCTGGCAGCGCCCACGCACTGACCTCTTAATCGCAGCACTTGAGGAAAATACTGTTTTCATAGTAGAATAGATGGTTAGCTTGTAGATGTATAGAAATGCGGTACTTGCTAATTTATATTTTATCAATCGAATCCGGTCGAAAAGGGTGTCTTGCAGCGTTAAGCTTAAGTAATTTTTAAGCCGCTCAGATCACTGGCTGGATTCAAGACCTAACCCTGGAGTTATTATGTCTGTAACAATGCGTGAAATGCTGGAAGCCGGTGTGCACTTTGGTCACCAAACCCGTTTTTGGAATCCAAAAATGGCACCGTACATCTTCGGCCATCGCAACAAGATTCATATTGTCAACCTGGAAAAAACCCTGGCAATGTATCAGGACGCGATGAAGTACATCCGTCAATTGTCTTCCAATCGCGGCACAGTGTTGCTGGTTGGTACTAAGCGTCAATCCCGTGACATCATCGCAGCAGAAGCACAACGTGCTGGCATGCCTTTCGTTGATCAACGCTGGTTGGGCGGTATGTTGACTAACTTCAAAACAGTCAAAACATCCATCAAGCGCCTGAAAGACATGGAAGCTTCCATTGAAGACGGTTCCGTTGAGAAGCTGTCCAAAAAAGAAGCCTTGATGTTCCAGCGCGAAATGATCAAGCTGCAAAAATCCATTGGCGGCATCAAGGATATGGGCGGCATTCCTGACGCAATTTTCGTAGTCGACGTTGGCTACCATAAAGGCGCGATCACTGAAGCTGCAAAACTGGGTATCCCGGTTATCGGTGTGGTTGATACTAACCATTCCCCAGAAGGTGTTGCATACATCATCCCTGGTAATGATGACTCCTCCAAAGCAATCGCTTTGTACGCTCGCGGTGTTGCTGACTCCATCCTGGAAGGCCGTGCAAACGCAGTGAACGAAGTTTTGGAAGCTGTTAAGCCAGGTTCTGATGAGTTTGTAGAAGTAGAACAAGCTTAATTGCCTGTTCTGGCACATGGTTTCAAGCTGCCTATGGCGGCTTGAAACAAAAAATGGGGCAACAGTCGTTCGCCCTTTTTTTTAAACAAAATTTGATATCGGTGTTTCTTTAAACACCCTTGAACTAGGAGAATGACATGGCGGCGATTACAGCAGCTTTGGTAGGTGCACTGCGCGCAAAAACAGATGCGCCAATGATGGAATGCAAAAAAGCGCTGACAGAAGCAGAAGGCGATATGGACCGTGCGGAAGAAATTCTGCGTGTAAAACTGGGTAGCAAAGCTTCCAAAGCATCTTCCCGTATTACAGCAGAAGGCGTTGTCGCATCTCACATCGCTGGTAATGTTGGTTCCCTGATCGAAGTTAACTGCGAAACAGACTTCGTAACCAAAAATGACGATTTCCTGGCGCTGGCAAATACTTGTGCAAAACTGATCGCTGAACACAATCCTGCAGACATCGCCGCTTTGGGTGCATTGCCACTGGATGGCAAGACAGTTGAAGAGGTGCGCGCAGCACTGGTTGGTAAAATTGGCGAAAACATGTCTTTCCGTCGTTTTGTTCGCTTTG
>JACQDX010000061.1 GCA_016200895.1 Burkholderiales bacterium | reverse complement strand
TCCTTGCCTTCAAGGAAATTGGTATTAGCCTGACTGCAAACATTAAAATCGTCGCAAAAGATCCTCAACGCCCCAGCAGCTGGAAGATACACAATAACAGCCCGGATCCTGATCTTCTATTGTCTACCGGACTCTACAAGACCGGGAAAAATGACTTATATGTCGGCACACCATGGGATCTTGCACGTAGTGAATTCAAAATCCAAAAAATGGGCTTGCAGGCAGGTGCAAAACTGAAGACAGGGGACAAAGACCAATGGCTGCTAAGCAATGAAACTGCAGACCCTAATGGCATCGATACCGGTTATGTCGAATTTCGACTGATAGCAGAAGACACTGGTAGCATCGCCGTTTTCGGTACCACATTACAAGTGGTCAGACTGGGTGAGCAAGATAGGGAACAGGTGTTCCCAACCGCGTTGCTGGCACCCGAAGGCTTCGACAACCGCATCATGGATGGTGAAACATATTGCCCGAATGGCGAACGCCTGAAAGATCTCGGTGTCGATAAATGGAATGAGAAATGGCTGCGCACCAATGCCGCACCCAAACCACCAAAGTGCGTACCCACCAAGGATGGCTGGTGCCCAATAGAATAAGAGAGAGTTAATTCCCCCAAAACATCAGGGCGCATGTGGACGCCCTGGTCTATCGGCAACTACTAACAATTACAAACTGTCACCGACGATAGGTCCCTTACCGCTGAAGCGGTCTAGTGCCAGATAAATCACAGGTGTAATAAACAGAGTAATCGCCTGTGAAAAAATCAGGCCACCAACCACCGCCAGGCCCAGCGGCTGGCGCAATTCTGCACCAGCTCCCAGGCCCATGGCAATCGGCAATGCCCCTACCAGAGCCGCCAGCGTGGTCATCATGATGGGGCGGAAGCGTTGTATGCAAGCTTCTCGTATTGCTTCTGGTGGTGTCATGTTGTGATGCCTTTGTGCATCGAGCGCAAAGTCTATCATCATGATGGCGTTTTTCTTGACGATACCAATCAGCAGCAAGATACCGATGGTAGCAATCAGGGTCAGGTCTTCACCAAACATTTGCAAGGTCAGCAAAGCACCAACAGCTGCAGAAGGCAAACCAGCCAGAATGGTGATCGGGTGTATATAACTTTCATACAGCACACCCAGCAAGACATAGATGACCAGCAAGGCGGCAACAATCAAAATAATCTGGCCTGATTGTGAATCCTTGAACACTGCAGCATCACCACCGTAAGTAGTGATAATAGAAGATGGCAGTTTGATTTCATCGCGATATTTTTCTATGCGATTGGTCGCTTCACCCAAAGCCGTACCCGGCGCCAGGTTGAAGGATACAGTCACCGCTTGCAACTGCCCTACGTGATTAATCGCAGTTGGCCCTACCGTACGCTTGACTGTAGCGATACTGGATAAAGGCACCAGCGTACCAGTGTTGCCGCGTACAAAAATGCCGTTGATTGCACTTTCATCTCTCTTGGCATCTGGCTCAACTTCCATGATGACTTGATAGCTATCGACGTTGGTGTACATGGTCGATATCTGACGTTCACCAAAGGCGCTGTACAGGGCAGAACGTATGCTGTCCATGGACACACCCAGGGCATTGGCGCGGTCACGATCGATGTCAATACTGGCCTGCAGTCCTTTCAGTTGTGAGTCGGTGGTAACGTCCTTGAAGCCAGGATCATTACGCAGTTTTTCTTGCAACTTGATGGCCCAATCACTGAGAGAGCTGGCTTCCACACTTTGCAGAATGTATTGATACTGGCTCTTGCTAGGGCGTCCACCCAATTGCAAGTTCTGGGTGGGTCGCAAGAACACAGAAATACCTGCTACGTCACCGAGTTTTTTGCGCAAACCATCGACCACATCTTTCATGGGCTTGCGTTCACCACGCGGCTTCAGGTTGACGAACATACGGCCCGTATTTTGTGAACCACTACCACCATTAAATGAGGTTGCCGTTGCCACGTTCGGGTCATCACGTATGATTTTGGCTGCCCGGTCCTGCAAGACCACCATGGCAGGGAAAGAAATCTCTTCTGAAGCTTCGGTCGAGACGTTGATCTGACCTATATCTTCTTGCGGAAAAAACCCCTTGGGTATGACATTGAACAAATAAGCGGTTGCAGCAAACGTTGCCAGAGCGATCAACAACACCAGCGTACGGTGGCGCAATGCCATGTCCAGGCCACGGGTATAGCCACGCAAAGACGCATTAAAACTGTTCTCAAATACGTGCAACATTGCAGCCACTGCTTTGGGTGGCTCTTTCAGTTCATGTTCACTCTTCAAAAAGCGGCTGGCCAGCATGGGTACCAGCGTCAGCGACACAAAGGCTGAGGCAACGATAGCCAGGCTGACGATCACAGCAAACTCATGAAATAACTGACCGATCACGCCAGGCATGAAGAAGATAGGGATAAACACCGCCACCAGCGAAGTGGAAATCGAGATAATGGTGAAACCCACTTCACGCGAACCCTGCAAGGCCGCCTTGAAAGGAGGCTCGCCATTTTCCACATGGCGCATGATGTTTTCCAGCATGACGATAGCATCATCAACCACCAGACCCACCGCCAACGTCAGGCCCAGCAGGGAAACATTGTCCAGCGTATAGCCAAAGCCCCATAAAAGGGCGATGGCACCGATCAAAGATACTGGCAATGACAGCGTAGGAATGACGGTTGCCACCATACGGCGCAGGAACAGAAAGATGACGATAACAACCAAAAAAATCGTCAGCAACAGGGTCAGATTCACATCATGCAAGGCATCACGAATGGAAACCGAGCGGTCATTCACTAAATTCATTTTTACAGAAGCAGGCAACTGCGCCTTAAAGCCTGGCAGGGCTGCCTTGATGGAGTCAACGACCTTGACAGTGTTGGCATCGGTCTGTCTTTGTATCGCCAGGTAAATTGAGCTTTCACCATTAAAATTGGCAGCAGTCTTAACCTGTTCATAACTGTCTTCAACGGTCGCAACTTCGCGTAGACGTACGACTTGCCCGCCCTTATTACTGACCACCAGATTGGCAAATTCTGCCGCACTCTGCATTTGCTTATTGGCCAGTAAGGTCAATGTTTGTTTATCGCCTTCGAGCGTACCAACCGGTGTATTCGCATTCGAATTGCGGATGGATACAGACAATTCATCAAGTGTCAGATTGCGTGCCTGCAAGGCATCTGGCATAACACGTATGCGCACGGCATAACGCTTGATACCAAAAATATTGACCTGCGCCACACCTTCCAATGTAGACAAACTTGGCGAGATCAGATGTTCGGCATAACTGGTTAATTCCGACAAGTTCAGCGACGGTGATGTCAGGGAGATAAACAGCACTGGCGCATCAGCAGGATTGACTTTGCGATACGAAGGTGGCGATGTCATGTCGACGGGCAAGGAACGCTGCGCACGCAACAGCGCAGCCTGCACATCCACTGCGGCGGCATCAACATTGCGGTTTTGATCAAATTCCAGCGTCAGCGACGTAGAGCCGAGAGTATTGCTGGAACTGATGATAGACAAACCTGGTATGGTGGCAAACTGCTTTTCCAGAGGCAAAGCCACCGAGGTCGCCATGGTCTCAGGACTGGCACCTGGCAAGTTGGCATTCACGCTGATAACGGGCGTGTTATAGCTGGGCAAGGCGGCAATCGGGATATAACGATATGCCAGTACACCTGCCACGACGATAGACAGATTCAGCAATACCGTCATCACCGGACGACGTATGAATAATTCTGACAAATTCATGATGCACTCGCTGCTGAGGCTGCAGAAGTTGCTGGTGCTACAGTGGCGGGGGCGACAGTGGCGGCTGAGGAGCTGGCAGAAGACACAGCACTGGCGGAAGCATCTGACTTGCCTGCTCCCTTACCACCCTTGTCAGCCTTATCACCCTTGCTTTCTTTACCATCGCCATTGCGCTCCTTGACAGTTGTACCTGGACGCAGATTTTGCTTGCCATCCAAAACAACTTTGACACCTGCATCTATACCAGTCACAACAGCATCACTACCAAAACTATTCGTGACGACTACTGGCTTCATGATTGCCTTGCCTTCAGCATCGACAACATACACTGAACTACTGCGAGGGCCAACGATGACTGCATCTTGCGGAACCACGACCACATCTTTCAAAGTCTGTACGCTGAGTTCCAGATTGGCATAAGCGCCGGGCCAGAGTTTCAATTCTTTATTATCAAATACAGCCTTGACTTTGATGGTGCCGGATGCAGCATCCACGGCATTGTCAACGAACTGCAATTTACCTTTGAACTTGATGGTCGAGTCTGGCAGATTGGCCATGACATAACTGTCGCTGCGCCTCATGCTTTCCAGTGCATCCGGTAAATTGCGCTGTGGCAGTGGGAAGGAAATTGCGACCGGATCCATCTGGGTAATAGTGACCAGCGGTGTCGCAGTTGCGGGTTGTACCAGTGAACCGGGGAAGACACTGATGATGCCGGTACGGCCTGTCGATGGCGCGACAATGCGGTTATAACTGAGTGCGACGCGGGCGGCATTGACAACCGCCTTGTCAGAGGCAATCACCGCTTGCTGTGTATCGACCTGGGTCTGGCTGGTATCTGCTGCACTTTGCGCAACAAATTTCTTGCTGACCAAATCCTTGCTGCGTACCAGCTGGCGCTGATAGTCTGCCTGCGTTGCCAGATCTTTATCAAGTTGTGCCTGGGCTTTTGCCAGATTGACTTCGTCCGCACGGCTATCCAATGTGAACAAAACATCACCAGCTTTGACAAACTGGCCTTCCTTGATATGTACCCTGGCAATCGTGCTGCTCACTTGCGGACGGATATCTACGCTGTTCAGTGCAGAAACCACGCCATTCGCAGTAATCCTGACATCATAGTCACGCTTTTGCGCAATGATGGTAGAGACGCTGACCGGGCGGTTTGAGGTTGCAGCACCATTACCGCTGCCAGCTTTTGCAAAAGCACCTTCACCTGCCGCTTTACCAGACGGTTTAAGGTAAATGTAGGCTGCGCCACCAATGGCGGCCAGAGCAACAACGATAATCAGGGTTTTGAATTTGCTCATATTATTTTTATCCAGTGCAGAGGGGGTACCCAACAGACATTTGCATAGCGTGACCGGCTACGTCCACCGGCGTGATAAAGAACTTCATCTTTACTTCATTTGCAACCGCCCTGAGACTCTATTCAACATCAAAAAGTTCAGACTGGAATGCTAACAAAGAAAAAGCCAGCACACCGGCTGGCTTTCATTTTAGATACCTTCCGTTACATGGAAGAGACACAATTGCATATATTTAAACAAGGCGTTTAAACAAGACGTTTAAACAAGACGTTTAAACAAGACGTTTAAAAAGCTTAAAACCTTTATACAACTGCACCATCCGTATCATCTTTTTCTTTGACGGGCTTGATCAGGTCTTCACGCTTGACACCCAGCCACATGGCAATCGCAGCCGCCACGAAAACCGAAGAGTAAATACCAAAGCAGATACCTATCGTCAGGGCAACTGCAAAATAATGTAAAGTCGGGCCACCAATCAGCAGCATGGACAAGACCATCAATTGAGTACAGCCGTGGGTGATGATGGTACGTGAGATCGTGCTGGTAATCGCATTGTCGATGACTTCAGTCACAGACATCTTGCGTTGCTTGCGGAAGTTTTCACGGATACGGTCAAAAATAACCACAGACTCATTCACCGAGTAACCCAGCACAGCCAATACCGCTGCCAGTACCGACAAGTTGAATTCCCATTCAAAGAAGGCAAAAAAGCCGAGAATGATGATGACGTCATGCAAGTTGGCGACAATCGCCGCTACCGCAAACTTCCATTCAAAGCGTATGGCCAGATACAGCATTACACCCAGTACCACGAACAGCAAAGCCATCAAACCATCATGGGCCAGTTCATCACCGACTTGCGCGCCAACCAGTTCAACACGCTGCAACTTGACCAGCTCATTTTTTGCTGCGTCCTGGCAAACCTGCTTCTCAGCGGTGGTGCCGCTGTCTGCGCCGGGAGCAACTTTTGTCAGAGTACCATTCTCAGCTTTGCACAGGCCCTCGAACACCGCATCAGCAGGGCTGATCTTGGCATCTTTTTTGGTTTCAGGCAGACGTATGACTACGTCCTGCGCCTTGCCAAAAGGTTGCACTGGTGAGTCAGTAAAGCCCAGTTGCTCTACTGTGTGGCGTATTGCATCGACATTGGCGGCCTTGTTGTAAGTCACTTCCATGACCGTGCCGCCAGTAAATTCGACTGAGAAATGCAAACCCTTGTGCAGCAGGAAAAACACGGCTGCAACAAAGGTCAGAGCAGAAATGACATTGAAAATCAGCGCATGGCGCATGAAAGGAATGTCTTTTTTAATGCGGAATAATTCCATAATGAATTCCTGTATTCTTGTTTTGCCGGGCGCTTACTTCAAGGCGTTTTCTGTTGGTTTCCAGATTTGGCCAATAGAAATGGACGCCAGTTTTTTCTTTCTTCCATACCAGAGGTTGACCACACCGCGCGATACAAACACAGAAGAGAAAATCGAAGTCACAATACCCAGACAATGAACCACGGCAAAACCGCGTATCGCACCAGACCCAAATACCAACAATGCCAGACCAACAATCAAGGTCGTCACGTTGGAATCGAGAATCGTCGCCCAGGCATGATCAAACCCTTCTTCTATGGCTTTTTGCGGTGCTTTACCGGCCCGCAATTCTTCACGGATACGCTCGTTAATAAGCACGTTGGCATCAATCGCCATACCCAGGGCCAAAGCAATCGCAGCAATACCAGGCAAAGTCAGCGTCGCTTGCATCAACGACAATACTGCCACTAGTAACAGCAAGTTGAAAGACAGGGCCAGCACGCTAAAGAAGCCAAACATCAGATAGTAAGCCATCATGAAGACAGCTATGGCAGCAAACCCATATAAGGTAGAGTTGCGGCCCTGTTTGATGTTTTCTACACCCAGTTGCGGGCCTATGGTGCGCTCTTCGATAATTTCCATAGGCGCAGCTAATGAACCTGCGCGCAACAACAACGCCAGGTCACCAGCAGCAGAGGAAGAACCCATGCCAGTAATGATGAAACGATTGCGCAATTCATCATTGATGGTAGGTGCAATCAAGACTTCGCCCTTGCCTTTTTCAAACAGGACGATTGCCATGCGCTTGCCTATGCGGGAACTGGTGGCATTACCCATTTTTTTACCGCCATCACCATTCAGGTCAACACTGACTGCAGGTTGCTGATGCTGATCAAAACTGGAGGTGGCGTTGGTGATATCGTCACCTGTAATAACAGGTTCTTTAGTCAGTATCAGATACTCACCACGGTTAGAGATGAATTTCTCTGAGCCGTAGGGCACGGCAGTATTCGCGTCGACTGCACCGATAACACTTTCATCGAGCAAACGGACTTCCAGCGTTGCCAAACGGTTGATAATGCTCTTGGCGCGCGCGACGTCCTGTACACCTGGCAATTGCACGACAATACGGTCAGCACCCTGCTGCTGAATGATAGGCTCAGCAACACCCAGTTCATTCACACGCTTGGACAAGGCGGTGATATTTTGCTTGATACCTTCTGATATAACTTCTTTCAGTGCCTTTGGTTTCAAACTAATTTGCAACCCAAAATCAGCGCCGTCGCTGCCAGCAGTGTCCAGCAAATCTACATCAGCCATCTGCGAAGTCAGGACATTCTTGGCCTTGCCACGTTCTTCTGCATCACGGAATTTCACTTTGATCTGATCGCCTTCGCGACTCAGACCCGCATGACGCACTTCTTTTTCACGCAAATTGCTACGCACACTCGACAACAGGCCTTGCATGCGCTTGGTCATGACAGCCTTGGTATCAACTTGCATGAGGAAATGCACACCGCCGCGCAAATCCAGACCCAGATACATAGGCAGGGCATGCAAACGCTGCAACCATTTCGGTGTATTCGACAAGAGATTGAAGGCCAGCGTATAAGTAGGATCTGTTGGATCTGCATTCAAAGCTTTTTCCAGAGCAGACTTGGCTTTGAACTGAGTGTCAACATCTTCAAAACGGGCGCGGACTGTACCTTGCACGCCGTTATTTTCGTAGAAGATATCCTTGCTTTTCAAACCAGCCTGTTGCAACGCTTTTTCAACGCGGCTGGTCATGTCAGATTCGACTTTGACAGTGGCTTTCGCGCTACTGACTTGCACTGCAGGTGATTCGCCAAAGAAATTGGGTACGGTGTAAATAGCACCGAACACCAGGGCGATCAGAATCAGTATGTACTTCCAGAGTGGATAGCGATTCATAATGGGAAGAATAATTGGAAGCTAAAAAAGCACAACGCAGCCCAGATCATTTTGGACTGCGTTGCCGTGTTTTGCTGATTAAATCGCTTTAATCGTGCCCTTGGGCAGCATCATGGTGATGGACATTTTCTGGACAACGACTTCTGTGCCATTCGCGATTTCTATCGTGATATAGGCATCAGTTACCTTGGTCACTTTACCCAGGATACCGCCTGCGGTGACCACTTCATCATTTTTTGCCAGAGCATCCATCATTGCTCTTTGCTCTTTCTGACGCTTCATCTGAGGACGTATCATCAGGAAATACATGACAGCTACCATCAGGAGCAAAGGCCACATACTCATCAGATTACTCTGGAGATCGCCGCCAGCGGCTGCTTGTGCATAAGCATTGGAAATAAACACGTTCAGACTCCTGTCATTTTAATAATGAAATACTAATTTCTTGGCTAAAAACTGGATATAAATTGATGCAATCCTTGCTATATAGCACCAAATGCCTATTTTTCAATCGGCAAAGCTCCGTATTTTAGCATCGCCCATGCGAATTGCCGGAAATTGTCAGGATATCTGCAAAGAAAGCTGTGCTTACAAAAAAAACAGGCAATCACCGGAATACCGGATGATTGCCTGCATCTTACTATTTCACCTAATTTAATACATAATTTAACGACTAAAAGGCTTGCCGTTCACGGTCAGTTGACCTTGCTTCCATTCGATCTTGGAACTCAGGAGTTTACCGCTACGGGTGATGTAACCCTGTCCTTCAAAAGCCTGAATTTGTTGATTCATGGCATCTAGTGCTGCTTTTTGCATTTCCGGGTCTTTTTGCCTTGCACCACCCAACTTGGCCAGCAGCGCTTCTGTCAAAGTCACATCCAGATTACTTTGCAATTTTGGTAGCAGCATCATGGGATTGGCGGCATCCGCAGCCGTTGCGCCGACCAGTTTGGCAGAACCTGAGAGTTTTGCTTCGCCCTCTGTAGTAACAACGCTAAGACGCTCCAGCACCAGCTCTGGTTCTTTTTGCAAAATCAAAGGAGCAACTTCATCCCAAAGTGCTTTCAAGGCAGCCAGTTTTTCCGGATCGACACCAGCACCTGAATATGCCGTAGAAATTTTGGCCAACGAAGGGCCATGGATACGCTTGAGGCCATAGTCGTAATGAAAATCACTGAACTCTTGCTGATCAAAGCTTAACTTGCCGCCTCCTAATCTGACTGCAATGTCCACCAACTCATCTTTCATGCTGGCATCTGTGCTGAGTTTCAGTTGATCCAGATTAAAACTTTTCTTGGCATCGACTTTATCCATATAGCTGATGTTGGCAATCGTAGCCCCAGTCTTGCCCAGGTACAGATTCGTGCCTGGGTAGGCTTGTGTCACTTCACCTGTCAAGCTAACTGCGCCCATTTTGAATGATTGCCCTTCCAGACCATCTACAGTCAGGCCTGGGGCATTCATCACGACATTAAATGCCTTGTAATCTTTTTCAAAGCCGATTTCCAGGCTCAAACCCTGCCAGGTGACTTTTTCTTTGTCTTTTTCCATCACTGTATTGAATGCCGGGCTGGAAATACTGACCCGGCCACTACCGCCATAATTCAGGCGGGAAGTGATTTCAAGCGGGTTGGCCGTACCAAATACCTTGGCAAGTTGCGCCTTGCTTTCTGCATCCAGGACCAGCTCTGTCTTGATGAGAGCTGCACCGTAGCCACGGAATGCAGGTAATGGACCATGCTGGATGCGGTTAATGAAGTGTATTTGTATAGGTTTTGACACTTTTTCTGCTACAACTGGCTCTGCTGGAGGTGCGTCTGCAGCGGCGACAGCAGTATCTGTACTTGGCTGCTCAGCAGCATCAGACACAGGGAAATCAGGCTTTTGCATCCCAGGGAAATTTGTCAGGTTAAGTTCCAGCGTTGTGTCCTGCACTGAGGTGAATATACCGCGCTGATATTCCTGCTTGACGACTTTGACATAAGGAGAAGATTTAGCCTGATTCATGCTCGACTCAGCCAGCTTGGCTTCTACACTTTTTCCGGTGTACCAGGCTGCAGCAGGATATGCCACCGCCAGAACCACGACTACCGCGATCAGTTTTATACTTTTACTCACAAACTTTCTCCATTTAAGCTACATGCTTGCCATTTTGGCTTTGGTCATGACGACCTGCAGGGAGTGTAACAAGCTTCTTTTCGATTGTCATTATTGCATTCGGCAAATAATACTTTGGTATGTGGCAATCTTTTCTCCATTTCAAATACGCAAGCAAACAAAGAAAAAAGGCAGCAAGCTTGCGCTTGCTGCCTTGCCTGATGGTTTTACCTGTCTTAGTTGGGACGTATCGTCGCCAGAGCCAGTTCCGAGGTATTCAAAGCGCCTTCAACAAAACCCTGGTAATCAGAATACGCTTCACCGACGATGTGGATATTCTTGGCACCGCTGCCAAAGTCGAAGGCCTTGAAGACATCCATGACCTTCCATGAGCGCACACCCGGTTGCCAGCCATGATTGGCCGCACCATAAGGTGCCCTGGCCCAGTCGCGTATGCCATAGGTGACAATGGAATCCTTGATAAAGTCACGGGTGTCTTCCAGCGACTTTTCTTCAAACATGTGCTGGGCCTGATCAGTCAGTTTCAAGCCAGAACGCTTGATATCGACAAGGCGTTTGACATCGCGCGCGACGAACAAGGAGAAAGCATCGACGATCTTGACGTTCTGGTCTATCTCGGCGCGGTCATGCTTGTCGGCTTCCATGACATAGTGCTTCCAGAATTCTGTCGATGGGCGGTCCATGTAAAGCAAGACCATGCCGTGCCCATCCTTGTCCTGGCCTTGCGGGCGGCGGAAATAATGGATTTCGCGGGTGGGTAGACAACTCGCATATTGTTGCGGGCGCTGCGAATAATCCCACCATGGTGAATCTGTCACGAAAAACAGTTTCAACATAGGGAAGCCATTCACCGCGTCCAGTTGTGAAGAGACGTGTTCAGGCAGGCAGGATGCCAGTTTCACCAGCGGCATTCTGGGTAAAGCCAGGATCAGCCTGTCAGTCTGCAACTGTATATTGCCGTTCTTGGTATGTACATCCAGCTCCAGCCTGGGCTGGCCCATGGCAATTTGCTTGAAACTGGTCAGCATATGACCGCCAGCCAATGTGACATTGCTAAGGCCGCGCAATTTGGCCATCAGGCTCTCGGTCAGCTTTGCAGTGCCGCCATCAACGCTGGCCAGTTGCTGGCCTACGGTTTTCAGGGCGCGCAGCCACCAGATGATCCACTCTATCGCGTTCAGGTTTTCCGGGATCATGTGATAGAAAGTGCCAGTATCACGTAGCTTGGTCAGTGCCAGATGGCTGAGCACACCTTCGGCAGACATGGCATTCCAGAAGCCCATGCTCCATAAGGGCTGGCCATTGAGTTGGGCATGCTTGCGCATGCGCTGGTAATCGGCTTCAGTCTGGGCATCTATCCATGCCTGGTCTTGTGGGTCTTGCCCCATGACCAGCATGATGCCACGCTTGAGGAGTTGCAGGGAATTGAGACCCATTTCCTCGGCAGGCAAATCATAAGTGGGTGCGTTGACCTCTTCACCTTCGGGGCCACTGAACTCGGTCAGCTTGACACCAAGGTCACGGCACAATTTGTCAAAGCGTGGTTGCAGGGTGGGCTCGAAACGCATCGGGCCCCATTCAGCGATGAAGCCATCCAGGTCTTCAGTCTCTATGCGGCCACCCCAGCGATCTGATGAGGCTTCCAGCACAACGACTTTTTGCCCAGCCAAGGCCAGACGCCAAGCGCAATACAGACCGGAAATGCCGCCGCCAGCAATAATGACGGGATGATAGTTCATATCAGACCTCTAATATTCATTTGTCCACTCGGACGAGAGCGTCATTTTGCCTGCAAGCGGCCTGAATATAATTCGTATTACTGATCAGTCCGTCATTATTTACCGTATTAAATAAGACATTAGGACTTACGCAAAATTGTCCCAACAAGGCTATCGCCTTAGGAAACATCCCTTGCAAGGGATGTTCGTTACGTTGGCGGACAACATGTTGTCCGAAACCCCAAAACACCGTAGCGACGAAGACAGTACTTTAGTACGGCTAGGAGCTGCAACGCTTTGGGGCGGTTTTGCGTATGTCCTACACTAGCTTAAACGCCACGTGCGCGGTCCGCATGGAATTGCTGTACAAACTCAGGGAAGCGCTCATCATCCAATGCTTTACGGATGTTTTTCATCAAATCCAGGTAGTAATGCAAATTGTGGATAGTGTTCAAGCGTGCGCCCAGGATTTCGCCAGTGCGGTGCAAATGATGCAGGTAAGCACGTGAGAAGTTCTTGCAGGCATAGCATTCGCAAGTCGCATCTAGTGGTTCTTTTTCTTCCTTGTAACGGGCGTTCTTGATCTTGATATCGCCAAAGCGGGTGAATATCCAGCCATTGCGCGCATTGCGGGTAGGCATGACGCAATCAAACATGTCTATGCCATTGGCAACACCAGCCACCAGGTCTTCTGGAGTACCTACGCCCATGAGGTAATGCGGTTTGTTTTCTGGCAGCTTGGGACCGACATGCGCCAGTACGCGCATCATGTCTTCCTTGGGCTCGCCTACAGACAGGCCGCCGATGGCGATACCGTGGAAATTCAGTTCATTCAAGCCAGCCAGAGACTCATCGCGCAAGTGTTCAAACATACCACCCTGGACGATGCCGAACAAGGCATTCGGGTTTTCACCCTGGTTGAATTCATCGATGGAACGCTTGGCCCAGCGCAAAGACATGCGCATGGATTTACCTGCTTCTTCTGTCGTCGCTGGCCTGCCGTCGATTTCATAGGGTGTGCATTCATCGAATTGCATGACGATGTCAGAATTCAGGGAACGCTGGATTTGCATGGAGATTTCTGGCGACAGGAACAAACGCTCACCACTGATAGGCGAAGAAAACTTGACGCCCTCTTCGGTGATCTTGCGCATTGCCCCGAGTGAAAATACCTGGAAGCCACCAGAGTCCGTCAGGATAGGTTTATCCCAACCCATGAAATCATGCAGTCCACCAAACTTGTTGATCACATCCATGCCAGGGCGCAGCCACAGGTGGAAGGTATTGCCG
Organism: Burkholderiales bacterium; assembly: GCA_016200895.1. GTDB lineage: Bacteria > Pseudomonadota > Gammaproteobacteria > Burkholderiales > Burkholderiaceae_D > Undibacterium. The sequence continues at coordinate 29,024 of JACQDX010000061.1, read as the reverse complement.
AGGATGATATGGGCATCTATCTCTTTCAATTCCAGTGGCGACATCGCCTTGACCGAGCCATATGTGCCAACTGGCATGAAGATAGGCGTTTCGATTTCACCATGGTTGACTTTGACACGGCCACGACGTGCAGCAGTAGTTTTATCTTTTTTAATCAGTGTAAATTCAAGCATGGTCTTCCCCGGAGGAATTGGTCAGCAGCATGGCATCGCCATAGCTGAAAAAACGATATTGTTGAGCAATTGCATGTGCATAAGCAGCGCGGACGCGATCATACCCGGCAAATGCCGATACCAGCATCATCAAAGTGGATTTTGGTAAGTGGAAATTGGTGATAAGCCTGTCCACGGTTTTGAATACATAGCCGGGCGTGATGAACAGACGGGTGTCGTCACTGCCTGCCTGCAAAGCACCCATTTGAGAAGCTGACTCCAGTGCGCGCATGCTGGTGGTACCGACAGCAACTACTTTACCGCCCGCGGCTTTGGTGGCCTGTACGGCTGCCACAGTCTCATCCGGCACGGTATACCATTCGCTATGCATCTGGTGATCTGCCAGATTTTCTGTACGCACAGGCTGGAAAGTACCTGCGCCCACATGCAGGGTCACATAGGCGAGTTTGATGCCTTTATCCTGGCAACGCTGCAACAGCGCCTCATCAAAATGCAGACCAGCGGTTGGCGCGGCTACCGCACCAGGGACGCGGTTATACACGGTCTGGTAGCGCTGCTCGTCAAAGTCATCTGCATCATGTTCTATATACGGCGGCAAAGGCAGGCGGCCATAGGTTTCCAGTAGCGTGAAGATATCAGACGGGAAATACAGAGTAAAAAATTCACCGGCACGCTCACCGACGACCACATCAAAACTGTCAGCCAGACGGATTTTGCTGCCCGGCAGCGGCGACTTGGAAGCACGCATCTGTGCCAGCACGCTGCGTTCCTTGTCATTATTCGACAACACGCGCTCTACCAGCATCTGTATCTTGCCGCCGCTTTCCTTTACACCAAAGAAGCGCGCCTTGAGTACGCGGGTATCATTAAATACCAGCAAGTCGCCAGCAGACAGTTGATCTAAGACATCAGCAAAATGCCGGTCTATCAATTGATCGCCATCTATATGCAGGAGGCGCGAAGCGGTGCGATCAGGCAAAGGAGTTTGCGCAATCAGAGCTTCGGGCAGTTCAAAATCAAAATCACTTAGGGAATAGCGCATGCAAAAATTCGACAAAATTCAGGGTAATCAGGGAAAATAGGTAAAAAGCTGCTGCACACTGTATAAAAAATCAGTAGAATGCGAAGCAAGAAGCTTGCAAGGTTATACATAACAGCAATGAATACGCTTTAAAATGCCAGAGCAATCATTTTTACCTGTCCTGAGACAATAGTAAGCTAAGAAAATAAGCTAACAGCAAAACCCACCATTTTACACCCCATGGCCGCTGAAGACCAAAGTGCAAGTGCAGAGTTAAAAAATACACAAGCTGATGCAGCCATGGCTGGCAGCTATGCACCACCTGAGTCCGGCCCCAAAAAAACTGCAAAAAAAACCAAAACCCCGGCCAATGCAAGCACTACGGCTGCCAAAGCCAGTGAAAAACTCGCCAAACTGGGCTTGCGCAAGGACATGGATTTTGTCTTGCACTTGCCCATGCGCTATGAAGATGAAACTGAAATCGTCAGTATGCGCGATGCTTCTTTCCGCGGTGGCAGCAGTGTGCAGGTCGAAGGCCTGGTCACAGAATGCGACATCCAGTATCGCCCACGCCGCCAGTTGGTGGTCACCATTGCTGACGATAGTGGGCAAGTCGTGTTGCGCTTCCTGAATTTTTATGGCAACCAGACCAAGCAAATGGCCGTAGGTGTGCGAGTGCGGGCACGTGGTGAATTACGGCATGGTTTTTTTGGTGCAGAGATGGTGCATCCTCACTACAAGATCGTCAATGAGGGCGCGCCGCTGCCGACTGCGCTGACACCTGTTTATCCATCTGGTGAAGGCGTGCCACAAGCCTTATTGCGCAAGGCAATTGCCAATGCCATGACACGCGTCAACTGGCGCGATACCTTGTCCCCTGCGCGGCTGGCCGCCCTGCATTTGCAGGATTTTGAAAGCAGCATACGCACTCTGCACAATCCACCACCAGATGTTGATCAACATAGCCTGATAGAACGCGAACACCCGGCCTGGGAACGCATGAAATTCGATGAGCTGCTGGCCCAGCAATTGTCATTGAAGCGCGCACAAATTACACGCCGCAGCAAAGGTGCGAATGCCCTGCCACTGGTAGGTGAACTCAGCAATGCCTTTTTATTGAACCTGCCGTTTTCACTGACCAAGGCACAAGAGAAAGTGCTGGCAGAGATACGCGATGATCTGCGTGAAGCCTTCCCCATGCAGCGCCTGTTGCAGGGTGACGTAGGCAGTGGCAAAACCATCGTTGCGGCACTGGCAGCAGCGCAAGCCATCGACAATGGTTTTCAGGCGACGCTGATGGCACCTACAGAAATTCTGGCAGAACAGCATTTCAGGAAAATCGCCGCCTGGCTGGAACCGCTGGGCGTAAAGACTGCCTGGCTGACTGGCAGCCTGAAGAAAAAAGAAAAAGATGCCGCCAATGCCCTGATCACTTCTGGCGAAGCGCAACTGGTGATAGGCACTCACGCTCTGATACAAGACAGTGTGCAATTCAAGAAGCTGGGCCTGGTCATCGTCGATGAACAACATCGCTTTGGCGTCAGCCAGCGCCTGAACCTGGCCAACAAGACCGAGGCTGGCAAGGTGCCACATCAACTGATGATGTCGGCCACGCCTATCCCCCGCACCCTGGCGATGACTTACTATGCTGACCTCGAAGTGTCCATCATCGATGAATTGCCACCGGGCCGCACACCTATCGTCACCCGCGTCATTGATCAGAATCGCCGCGATGAAGTCATTGCCCGCGTGCAGGCAGCGGGGCAGGAAGGCAAGCAAGTCTACTGGGTCTGCCCGCTGATAGAAGAATCAGAAACCCTGCAACTGCAAACTGCCACCGACACCCATGCCATGCTGGTGGCCGCCCTGCCAGAACTAAATGTAGGCCTGGTACATGGCCGCCTGAAACCAGCAGAAAAGCAGGCGACCATGGAAGCCTTCATCCGCAATGACAGCCAGGTGCTGGTGGCCACCACCGTGATTGAAGTTGGCGTTGATGTGCCCAATGCCAGCCTGATGGTGATAGAACATGCCGAGCGTTTTGGCCTGTCGCAACTGCATCAGTTGCGTGGGCGCGTAGGCCGTGGTGCGGCAGCCAGTGTCTGCTTGTTGCTCTATCAAGGTCCGCTAGGTGGTACCGCTAAGCAAAGACTGGCCACTATGCGCGAAAGTAATGATGGCTTTGAAATTGCCCGCAAGGATCTGGAATTGCGCGGCCCCGGTGAATTCCTCGGTGCACGTCAATCCGGCGAAGCCATGTTACGCTTTGCCAATCTGGAAACCGATCAATGGCTGGTAGACAAGGCACGCAATCTGGCTGATGATTTATTGAAAAATGACCCTGTCACCGTTGCTGCTCATCTGGAGCGCTGGCTGGGATATAAAGAAGAATTTTTGAGAGTATAAAAACCTATGCTGAATATCCTTGATGTTGATGTAAATAATCCGCAACATGCTGAAGACCTGGTCAGTATGCTCAATATGTATGCACTGGACCCTATGGGTGGTGGCGAAGTCCTGTCTGATTATGCGCAGGCCAATCTCATCGCGGAACTAAAAAAACGCAATACCGTGCGCGCCATTCTCGCTTATGTGAATGATCAGGCTGCTGGCTTTGCAATTTGCATAGAGGGCTTTTCTACCTTTGCCTGCAAGTCCCTGTTAAACATCCACGACTTTGCCGTGCATCCTGATTTTCGTGGTCAGGGTATAGGCAATAAAATGATGCACCACCTTACTGCCCTCTCTGAACAACTGGGTTATTGCAAGATGACGCTGGAAGTATTGGAGGGTAATACCCGTGCGCAAAAGCTGTATCGTGCAGAAGGCTTTGCACCGTACGAGCTGAACCCGGAATTTGGTGGGGCAATCATCATGCAAAAGAAAATTGGCAAAGTCTGATTGCATTACATTGCCCGATGGAGATCAGCCAAACTTCTCCATCATAAAATCCACAAAACTGCGCAGCTTGGGCGTGCGGTAGCGGTCTTGCAAATAGACCACGCTTAAGGCCCGACTGGGCAAATCATAATCAGAAAATAATTGCACCAGCAGCCCGGCTTTCACGTCTTCCTGCAACAGTATTGCTGGCTGCAAAACGATGCCCAGGCCATGTAGGGCTGCGACCCGCAAGGCCTGTCCGTGATTGACTTGCAAACGACCAGAGACGGGAATACGGTAAATGCCGTCCTCGTCTTGCAAGCGCCAATGGGTAATGGCTGCCGGACTGAAAGACAGGCATTCGTGATGTGTCAAATCTTCTGGCTTGCGTGGTGTGCCTTTGCGCGCCAGATAGTCAGGTGAGGCGCAAATCATCAATCGATACGGGCTCAGTGATTTGGCGATCAAGGCAGAATCTGGCAATTGACCTATCCTTATCGCTGCTTCAAACCCCTCTTCCACCATATCCACCACGCGATCGCACAAGGCCACATCAACGCTGACTTCAGGATAGCGTTCCAAATATTCCGACAATGCTGGCATCAGGGCTTCTGTGCCGAAAGTAACTGGAGCAGTGATGCGTAGCTTGCCTGCCGGAGCCAGTTGCAGGTTTTGTGCCTGCTTGTCGGTTTCAGACACCAATCTGAGGATTTCCTTACAACGCGCATAGTAATCCTCGCCGAAAGCTGTCAAATGCTGACGCCGGGTAGTCCTTTGCAGCAATTGCATGCCCAGACGTTTTTCCAGCATGCGCAAATGATTGCCCGCCATGGTCGCCGAAATCCCGCAAGCCGTGGCCGCCCCGCTCAGGCTGCCTTTTTCCACGGCGAGGACATAGACCTTCATGCTGTCCAATAAATCCATTCAACACCCCTGATTATAGATGTATCAATCATAGCCTAGTTTATCTCATTTCAGTTTCAAATAAGAATAGAGCCTTGTTTGCAGCCAGGTACTGGCGAACAAACAGTGATCAACCTCTCACACTTTTTTTGGAGCTCACATGACTACCATCACCACACTTACGTCCCGCTTTGCCAACCGCACCGTCCTGATCACAGGTGGAGGAACCGGCATGGGCAAAGCCGCCGCCCTGCGCTTTGGCCGCGAAGGAGCCAACGTCGTCATCGCTGGCCGCCGTCCTGCAGAAATTAATCTGGTTGCCGATGAAATCAAGGCTGCAGGCGGCATCGCATTGGCTATACCTGCCGATGTCTCTGACGCAGAACAAGTCCAGGCGCTGGTGCAAAAAACCGTTTCCACCTTTGGTGGCTTGCACATGGCCTGGAATAATGCTGGCATCCTGGGTGGTTTCCAGCCTTTCCAGGAAACCAGTCTGGCTGATTTTGATGCTGTCATGGCGACCAACCTGCGCGGCGTCTTCGCCTGCCTGAAACATGAAATTGCCGCCATGCAGGCAGCCGGTGTCGGCGGTGCCATCGTCAACACCTCTTCCTGGACCGCCCACGGTGCCATGCCTGGCCTGTCAGCCTATGCCGCAGGCAAAGCCGCCCTTGATGCCTTGACACGCACGGTCGCAGTCGAAGTCGGCCCTCTGCAAATCCGCATCAACAACGTCAGCCCTGGCATCATCGCCACCCCTATGGCCAGTGGCGTACTGGCATCCAGAACATCTGCATTGCCGTTCGAGAAGCAAACCCCGTTGCAGCGCATAGGCCAGCCGGAAGATGTTGCCGATGCAGTGCTATGGTTATTGTCCGACGATGCGCGTTTTGTGACCGGGCAGAGTTTGCTGGTGGATGGCGGCTTTACCATAGGCGGCTTGCGTCCCTGGTTTAATGGGTTTGTGGCGGAGCATGTTTGAGGATTTTTATTGACCTTGCCTTACCACGCGATGTATTTGATTGAGTCCATAGCTCTTCGTTAAGGCCATGCAGGGTCTCTGCCTGGCGGCCGTTACGGTCAATTAACCTGTGTTTTGGGGTTGTTGTTTTTGACTTTTTGCAGTTCCCATGTGTGGCCGCCGTTTGTGCGGTACAGAAAATGGATTAGAAATGCCCGTGTTTGAGCGCAGCGAGTTTCGGGTATTTCCCATTTTTTGTACCGCACAAACGGGACCCCCCTTTAGGGGGCGGCTACGCCCGAGTCGCCTTCTTTGGCATACCTTTCTTGGCGACGCAAGAAAGGTATGTAGCTGTCGGGCTAACCCCGACTGGCAATCGTAAATCACGTGCCCAGGTTTTTAAAAACAGATACGTAAAACAATAAGAATCTGAAGTTAATGCACTTCACGATATGCTGCGAACGCCGCTGGATCCCAGCCAAAAGCACGCTGGAATGACGCATTTAGGATGTTCAGCAGAGTGCCCTAAATCGCTCCGGCAAAAGCCATTCCAGGAAAACTGCATCAATTTGCCGGGTGCGTGAATCCTCATTGGCAAATCATCCCTCCTCCCCATAGCCAAAATCACAACTACCGCCTGCACCTCATGTCAAGGTAAAATCCCCCGGAACCTAAAGACGACCAACGCATAAATGCCAAACGCACTGGCTATGTGCACACACAATATAAGGATCAGCAATGACTATAGATTTCAAAGGCCGTGTCGCCATCGTGACCGGTGCAGGTGGTGGTTTGGGACGTGAACATGCGCTGGCACTGGCGGCACGTGGCGCAAAAGTGGTGGTGAATGATCTGGGTGGTGCGCGTGATGGTTCTGGTGGTTCGTCCAGTGCTGCCATGGCCGTGGTCGAAGAAATCCGTGCTACTGGTGGTGAGGCGATAGCCAATGGTGCATCGGTCACCGATTTTGAAGCAGTACAGGCGATGGTGGCAGATACCGTGGCGCAATGGGGACGGATTGATATCCTGGTCAATAATGCTGGTATCTTGCGCGACAAGAGTTTTGCCAAGATGGATATCGCCGACTTTAAACTGGTACTGGATGTACATCTGATGGGTGCTGTGCATTGCTGCAAGGCAGTCTGGGCTATCATGACAGAACAAAAATATGGTCGCATCGTGATGACCACTTCTTCGTCCGGCTTGTATGGCAACTTCGGCCAGTCGAATTATGGTGCTGCCAAGATGGCCCTGGTTGGGCTGATGCAAACGCTGGCGCTGGAAGGTGCAAAGTATGATATCCGCGTCAATAGCCTGGCACCGACAGCGGCAACACGCATGACTGAAAGCCTGTTCCCGGCAGAATTCCTGCAGGCCCTGCAACCATCTGATGTGGTACCGGCCATGCTGGTACTAGCATCTGAGCAGGCACCTAGCCGTGCCATCCTGTGCGCAGGCGCGGGAAGTTTTGAAGCCGCGAATATCACCCTGACACAAGGTGTCTGGGTAGGTCGCGGTGACGATGCACCTGAGCAACTGGCAGAGCGCCTGGCTGAAGTGCGCCAGCGTGATGGGGAAGCGGTACCAGAAAGCGGTGCTGCGCAGGGGCATCTGGAGTTGACCAAGGCCATGACCCAAGCCAAGGGCTAATCCTGCTCATGTAGATTCAAGAGGGAGAGGTGCATCAGAGCCACTCCTTTATCGCTTATCACATGCTACGCTCAAGACACTGCGCCAGATCAATAATCAGGCAAACAGTTAGCACCTCATAAAGAATTTAGTTTCCGGCAGAGTATGCGCCAAAACAGCTAGATATCGTATATACAGTAAGACTGTCAGAAAATACTCCCCCCTGCCATTGTTAAATTCAGGAAAAAATTTGCGCTCTGTACAAAGCTCTTGCTGACGCTGCTCTCAGTCTGTGCCAAACTAACGGCATGACACTCACAGAATTAAAATATATTGTTGCCGTAGCCCGGCAAAAACATTTTGGCCATGCGGCGGAAGCCTGTTTTGTCGCCCAGCCTACGCTGTCTGTCGCCATCAAAAAACTTGAAGATGAACTGGGCGTCACTATTTTTGAACGTGGCGGCACAGAAGTGTCGACTACTCCACTGGGCGCGCAGATTGTTGCCCAGGCTGAACGTGTGCTGGAACAAACCGCCGCCATCAAGGAAATCGCCAAACAAAACAAAGACCCGCTGGCTGGCCCTTTCCGCCTCGGCGTCATTTATACGATAGGCCCTTATCTGCTGCCTACGCTGGTGAAAACCATGATACAGCAGGTGCCGCAAATGCCTCTGGTACTGCAAGAGAATTTCACCGTCAAACTGATGGAATTATTGCGTCAGGGTGAACTGGATGCCGCCATCATGGCGCTGCCGCTGCCAGACCAGGGCATGATGATACAACCGCTATATGATGAACCCTTTGTGGTCGCCATGCCGCGCGACCATGTCTGGGCTGACCGCAAGGAAGTGTCAGCTGAAGAATTGAAATCTGAAACCATGCTCTTGCTGGGTAATGGCCATTGCTTCCGCGATCAGGTGTTGGAGGTTTGCCCGGAGATGTCGCGATTCTCCACGACGGGTGATGGCATTGCAAGGACCTTTGAAGGCTCTTCACTGGAAACCATACGTCATATGGTGGCGTCTGGTATAGGCATCACGGTATTGCCGATGGCATCAGTACCTGACATGGATGCAAAAGATGGCATGCTGCGTTACTTGCCTTTTACTGCACCAGCACCCGACCGCCGCGTCGTGATTGCCTGGCGCAAAAGCTTTACCCGCCAGGCTGCAATTGAAGCCATACGCAAAGCTGTGATGGCTTGCGATCTGCCTGGTGTCACCATGCTTGACGAAGCGGCGAGCACTCAATAATTTTATCCCCCTGTACCATGAGCAAAGAAGTGATCGCGACCACGCGCCTGCAATTGCGGGTACTGATGCCCGAACATGCACCCATGATGCAGCAGTACCTGCTGCTCAACCGTCATCACCTGGCACCCTGGGAGCCAGCACGTGATGAAGAATTTTTCTCGCTGGAGAAATGTGAAGAGAGGCTGCTGGCCAATTTTCGCCTCATAGAAGCTGGTCTGGCCATGCATTTTGCGGTTTGCCAGGATCAAACCATGATAGGCATCTGCAATTTCAGCAATATCGTCCGAGGTGCTTTCCATGCCTGTCACCTGGGTTATGCGATTGCTGAAAAACAGCAAGGCCAGGGTTATATGCAGGAAGCGGTACAAGCAGGCATTGCCTATATGTTCCAGGAGCAGGGACTACATCGTGCGATGGCCAACTATGTACCAGAAAACCAGCGTAGCGGCGCTTTGCTGGAGCGCCTGGGTTTTGAAAAGGAAGGCTATGCCAAGTCTTATCTCAAGATCAATGGCGTCTGGCGCGACCATATTTTGACTGCTCTGGTTAATCCAGATAACTAAGCTGGATAACTAAGCCAGACAATTAGAATCATACTCACAAATTAGCAAGCTGCCCGTCATTGAGCAGGACGATAAGTATATACTGCGGTCTTTTGCGAAACACACTGCTGAGATTCTGGAGTATTGGCCCAGCTCATCACATTTCTACTGAAAGCTTCAGTCCATGTCATTGTCCCGGACCCTGGTGATACTTGCTTGTGCGGCAGCCAGCTTTTTTACTCTTGACAGCCAAGCGCAAACCGCTGGCGACACGCAAAACGCCAGTTCAGTCATCAATGCCCAGCCCAGCCGCCCCAAAGTTGCGCTGGTTCTGTCAGGAGGCGGTGCGCGCGGCTTTGCCCATATAGGCGTCTTGCGAGCTCTGCGTAAAATGCGTGTGCCTGTGGATATGGTGGTTGGCACCAGCATAGGTGCCGTCGTCGGCGGTGCCTATGCTGCCGGGCGCTCAGCGGACGAGCTCGAGCAAATCGTCCGTGAAACCGATTGGGACAGCGTGCTGGCTGACCGCCCTGCCCGTTATGATCTGGACTTTCGCCGCAAGGAAGAAGACTTGATGCTGCCTTCGCGCATAGAGTTTGCGGTAACTAAGTCTGGCGTGTTTTTACCCCCTGCGGCTGCGGGAAATGCCGCGCTGGAAAACGCCCTGACACGCCTGATGCCTGAAGGCATGCGCGACCAGCCGGTAAATCAACTGGCCCTGCCCTTCCTGTCTGTCGCCTCTGACTTGCTGACTGGCGAGATGGTAGAATTAAATGATACCCCCTTGTTGATGACCATGCGTGCCTCGCTGGCATTGCCGGGTGTTTTTGCACCTGTACGTATCAAACAGAAACTGGTCGTCGATGGCGGCCTGGTCAGTAACCTGCCGGTAGAACTCGCGCGTGCCATGGGGGCGGATATTATCATTGCTGTCAATGTCGGCACGCCGCTGGCTAAGGAGCATGAACTCAATAGTGCCATTGATGTGACCAAGCAGATGCTGCAAATTCTGACTGAGCAAAATGTACAGCGCTCTATCAAGGACTTGCGCAAGACCGATGTGCTGATAGCACCAGAATTGTCGGGCACCAGCTTTCTGGATTTTGGCTTGTATCAGCAATCCATCAAGGCCGGTGAAATTGCCACCAATAAAATGGCAGCACATCTGAGTGCCTTGCGCGTGCCGGATGAGCAGTATGCGGTGTTTGAATACCAGCGTTCGAACGCGGGTCAGGTTGCCAGAAATACTGCTGATAAATTACCTCTCGCAAAAATAGAAGTGGAAGGACCGCGTTACATCAATCCCGAGGCCCTGATAGCTCAGACGGGCTTGAAAGCTGGCCAGGTGCTGTCGCAAGAGCAGATCAGGCAAGCCTCAGGTAAGTTGTACGGGCGCGGTGATATCGACAATATAGAGACTGTCATCAGCGACGAAGATGGTAAACGTAATGTGCTGATCAAACCATCAGAATCAAATTCCAGCCGCAACCGCCTGCGGGTCGGCCTGGAGCTGACCAGCGATTTCGCTGATGAAAATCGCTTTGGTCTGAGCGTCTTGCATATTGCATCTTCTCTCAATAGTTATGGTGCAGAATTGCGCACCTTTGCGCGCATAGGCAGTCAACGCCAGTTGGGCACACAGTTCTGGCAGCCACTGGCTTCTGGCTCACCGTGGTATATCGCCCCTTCTCTTGAATATAATGGTAGCAGCCTGGATTTATATCAAGAGGGACGCAGGACTTTGCGCGTCGGTGTGCGCGGCACCCAGGCCACTTTGGCTTTTGGGCGACAGCTGGACAACTGGGGCACCATAGAAGCTGGTGCCAGCCGTGGATTTGGCAAAGTTGATTTCTTGTTACCTGCCAATGCAAACCAGGACAGTTTGCGCTATTACAGCACCACACGCTTCTTGCGCTTCCGTCTGGATACACTGGATTCACTGGCCAACCCCAGCCGGGGTTATCTGGTCACCTCATCATGGGAGCAAACAGCAGCACAAAACCCGGGCGAACGCTCGCAAGCCCAATCGCAGATTGATGCTTTATCAGCATTCCAGCTAGGCGAATGGGCTGGTCATTTATATGGAGAATGGAGCCGTTCAGAACGAGGTGGCGCGCCCAACCCATTGGGCGGTTTCTTGCGCCTGTCAGGTACGGCGAACAATTCACTGGCGGGTGACGCCACGGCTTTTGGACGCTTCGTGCTGGCACGCAAAATCGGCTCTTTGCCAACTACGGTAGGTGGGGCGATACGGACCGGGTTTTCTCTGGAAGTGGGCAATTCTTATGGCAACGGCCAGGCGCTGCGCCTGCATTCTCTCAAGCAGGCAGCCAGTGCCTTTGTCTCTGTCGAGACGCGTTTTGGCCCGCTATTCTTTGGTGCCGGGGCGACGCGTGGCAACGGTTCGTCGCTTTACCTTTTCCTCGGGCCTATCTGGTGAATTTGGTGAGTCAGGCCTTTGACTGGCGCTGCAGCCTCTGGGCGACGCAGTGCCGTGAAGGCTGAAAATTCCCAGGAGCGGAAACCAACCAGCAAGGTAAAACCATCGCGCTCTTCCGGCCTCAAACGACGATCATCCTGATGCAGACGCGCCAGTTCAGCGGCCAGCTGCTGTATCTTTTGCACCATCTCCATCGCACTATGCGAAGACACCCGTGCTGGAACGAAGAGCAAGGTTTCACCCTGTCCATCAAAGCTGCCGGTAAAGTAATCACTGGCGACCACATCCCGGAAATACTGTTGCACCGGCCCGTCAGGACGCCAGTGGAATGCTGGCGACACTTTAAGACGATAACGGTTCAGGGGACGCAATTCTATAACTTCGAGTTTGTCTAGCGCGACCATATGCAAGACGCATTCAGCTTCGGACAAATGATAGGTTTCTATGATTTGCTCCAGCGTCCAGTGCCCCAGACAGCAAATCGCCACCAGCAATAACTTGGGGTCGGCCATCAGCGACTGCTCTTGCGTCAGGCTCAGAGTATCCGCATGCGGTGTGACGTCGGCTGCCTGACGCAATACATCTTCCATGGCGATGCCTGAAGCCTTGCAGATTTCTGCCAGGCGCGACAGGCTCATATCCTTTTGCCCAAACATGCGCTTCATGCTGGATTCACTCATGCCTATGCGCTCGGCCAGCATTTTGTATGTCACACCTGCGGCACGCAACTCTGAACGCAAGACTTTCAAGACCAATTCGGGTGAACTCATGAGTGCTTCCTGGATGAATGTGAAATTTTGCAAATAGTACCGCAAATCGATACCAAAAATACTGAATAACTGTTCTTTCAGCAATTTTCTGGTACGTTTTTTTAATTATTGCGACACTTCGACCTGCAAAAGCGGTGTGAAGTTCAATAGCAAGCGTATCAAGATTAAAACTCGCTGCTGATGTAAATATGCAAGCAGTCTGTAAGCAAGAATTAAAGATTACAGGAGTCAGAGATGCAAACAGGAAGTGATGCCAACAGTAATATGATTAAACACCGTGAAACGATACGCAGGTATGCCATCGCAGCACTGCTGACGTTTGCGGTATTTGGCCTGGGCTATATTTGCGGGCAAAAGACTGAAAGGCAGACGCCTGCCATTGGCAAAGCCAATGGACACAATGAACTCAATGGCGCACCCAGCCGCGCCAGTGTGCATTCTGATTTTTTAAAACAGCAACAAGGTCAAAAGCGCAAGGCTGCACTGATTGTCTGATCCTATGATTGGCTTGCAAAACCTGTTTTAGATGCGCTTGGTAGAAACGGGATCAAACCAATGCACTACATCCGCAGCAAAGCCTGCAGTCGTGCGCTGACCTGCTTCTACTGCCGTGCCCGCAGGCGTACGTATGACCATGGGTTCACCACCACATAGACCATGCACCAGCAAATCTGCCCCCAGCGACTCTACCAGTTGTACATCAAGTGGCAGGCCTGGCATGCCTATGAACAAATGTTCTGGTCGCACACCCAGTATCAGTTCACGGTTGGCGACGCGCTCTGCTTCGCTTTGCACCAGCGGCAATGACACCAGCGCCTGACCTATCTGCATCTGCCTGCCATTCTCTGTGAGCTTGCCACGCAAAAGATTCATGGGTGGTGAACCGATGAAACTGGCCACAAAGGTGGTGGCTGGCGTTGCATACACTTCTGCCAGTGTGCCTATCTGCTCAGCCACGCCACCATTCATGACGATCATGCGCTGGCCGAGAGTCATGGCCTCAACCTGGTCATGTGTGACATACAGGCTGGTGGTGCCGAGTGCCTTGTGCAGGCGCTGGATTTCCAGGCGCATTTGCACCCGCAATTTGGCATCCAGGTTTGACAGCGGTTCATCAAATAAAAATACTGCCGGTTCCCGCACGATGGCGCGGCCCATGGCGACACGCTGACGCTGGCCGCCAGACAATTGGCGTGGGGTCCTGTCCAGCAATGCGCCCAGTTCCAGTATCTGCGCGGCTTTTTGCACCCTGGTCTCAATATCTGCTTTGGAAAAGCCGCGTATCTTCAAACCATAAGCCATGTTCTGGTACACGCTCATATGTGGGTACAGTGCATAATTCTGGAACACCATGGCAATATCCCTGTCCTTGGGTTCCAGGTTATTGACAACCCTGTCGCCTATGACGATATCGCCAGAAGTGATTTCTTCCAACCCGGCCACCATACGCAATAGCGTTGATTTACCACAGCCAGAAGGACCAACCATGACAATGAATTCACCATGATTGATATCCATGGAAACACCATGGATGACTGCAACAGCCTTATCGCCCTTGCCATAAGTTTTGGTGACGTTTTTAAAATGTAGTTGTGCCATACTATTTCTCTGAATCCACCAAACCTTTAACAAACCACTTCTGCATGATGACTACCACCAGCCCAGGTGGCAACATCGCCAGCAGCAAGGTCGCCATCACCATATTCCATTCGACTGCAGCATCCCCACCAGCAATCATGCGTTTGATACCCACACCTATCGGATACATATTCTGTTCTGTCGATACCAGCAAAGGCCAGAGGTACTGGTTCCAGCCATAGATGAACATGATGACAAACAGGGCAATCACATTGGTGCGCGACAGCGGCCACAGAATATCTTTAAAGAATCGCAAGGGGCCTGCACCATCAATGCGTGCTGCTTCGGCCAGCTCATCGGGCACCGTTAAAAAAAACTGCCTGAACAAAAACGTTGCTGTCGCCGAGGCAATCAGCGGTACAGTCAACCCGGCATAGGTATTGAGCATGGACAAGTCAGACACCACTTTATAAGTCGGGCTGATACGCACTTCGACAGGTAGCATCAGGGTGACAAAAATCATCCAGAAAAACAGCGTGCGGCCAGGAAAGCGAAAATACACCAACGCAAAGGCAGACAACATGGAAATCGAAATCTTGCCGATAGCAATCATCAGTGCAGACACCAGGCTGACCCACATCATGCGTCCTACCGGGCTGCTGGCGACATTGCCTGATGTGCCCGTGCCCAACACTGCCTGCAGATTGATCCAGAGCTGGTCGCCCGGTATCAGGGACATGGGTGCCAATGCAGATTGTTCAGCCGTCTGGGTAGCGGCAACAAAGGCGACGTAGATGGGAAAAGCTACCAGGCTGACACCTAGTATCAGGATAAAGTGGCTGAACATGCCCAGAAAAGGCCGGCGTTCTATCATGCTTAATACTGCACTTTCTTTTCTATGTATTTGAACTGCAGCACAGTCAATACGATCACTATTGTCATCAATATCACTGACTGCGCGGCAGCGCTGCCAAGATCGCCACCCTTGAAACCATCATTGAAAACTTTGAACACCAGGATCTCGGTATCTTTGCCAGGGCCGCCCTGAGTAGTCGCCTCAACAATCGCGAAGGTATCAAAAAACGCATAGACGATATTCACAACCAGCAAGAAGAAAGTCGTTGGTGTCAGCAAGGGGAAGACGATGGTGAAGAAACGCTTCCATGGCCCGGCACCATCTATCGCAGCTGCTTCTATCAGCGATTTTGGTATGGATTGCAAACCTGCGAGGAAGAATAAAAAGTTGTAACTGATCTGCTTCCAGATCGCCGCCAGGACTATCAATATCATGGCATGACGGCCATTCAAGAGATTATTCCACTCAATACCAAAATGACGCAGGCCATGAGCGACTATGCCCAGCGTGGGGTTGAGCAAGAACATCCACAGCACACCCACTACCACAGGTGACACCGCATACGGCCAGATCAGCATGGTCTTGTAGATGGAACTGCCCCTGACCACCCTGTCTGCAAAAACCGCCAGCAGCAAAGACAGGCTCAGGCCCAGCACAGCCACCAGGCTGGAAAACAGCGCCGTGGTCTTGAAGGCTGCCAGATACGTCTCATCGGCAAACAACATCTTGAAATTATCAAACCAGACAAACTGCGTAGACATGCCAAAGGCGTCCTGCAACAAGACGGATTGATACAGAGCCTGCATCGCAGGCCAGAAAAAAAACAGCACCGTCACCAGTAACTGCGGCAAGAGCAGCAGATAAGGCAACCAGGCTGAACGAAACCGTGCACGCTTTTCCAAAAAAACCTCTAATGAATATTTTAAAACCGGAAAGCTCACCACAGAGACACTCAGACACAGAGAAGAACAAGAGGGAAGCAAGACGAACAAAGAAGTGTAATGCCTTTGTTTTCTCTGTGCCCCTCTGTGTCTCTGTGTTGAGAAGTCTTGATCTTGACTTTTACTTATTCGCTTTTTCGAAACGATCCAGCAATTCATTGCCCCGCAACACAGCATTGTCCAGTGCTGCCTTGGCTGATTTTTTGCCGCTCCAGACAGATTCCAGTTCTTCATCCATGATGGTGCGTATCTGGACAAAGCTGCCCAGGCGTATGCCGCGGGATTTGTCTGTGGTCTTGACGATCATTTGCTGCACGGCGACGCCAGGGCCTGGCGTTTTTTCATAGAAGCCAGACTTCTTGGTCATCTCATAGGCGGCATTGGTAATGGGCAGGTAGCCGGTTTCCTGATGCCATTTGGCCTGTACTTCTGGCTGCGAGAGGAACTTATAAAACTTGGCGACGCCCTTGTATTCTTCTGTTTTCTTGCCATTCATGCTCCATAGCGAAGCACCGCCGATGATGGTGTTTTGCGGTGCTCCTTTGACGTCAGAATAATACGGCAGCGGTGCGACGGCAAATTTGAACTTGGCATTCTTGGCGACATTGCCATAGGCAGAACTGGAAGAAGTCAGCATGCCGCATTCACCGGAATAGAATTTGGCTTCCGGCTCATTCTTGCGCCCTGCATAAGTGAAGTAACCTTGCTTGGCCCAGTTTTCCAGGTTTTCTATATGGCGTACATGCAGGGGACTATTGAAGGTCAGGCGAGCATCGAGGCCACCAAAGCCATTACCCTTGGAAGCAAATTCAACATTGTGCCAGGCTGAAAAACTTTCGAGGTGCACCCAGGTTTGCCATCCTGTGGTGTATGCGCATTTTTCGCCACTGGCTTTCAGACGGGCAGCGGCAGCGACCACTTCTTGCCAGGTAGCTGGTGCCTTGTTGGGGTCCATGCCTGCTTTGGCGAACATGTCCTTGTTATAGTAAAACACTGTAGTTGAACTATTAAAGGGGAAAGACAGCATCTCCCCCTTGGGAGAAGTGTAATAACCTGCCACGGCGGCGACATAGCCAGAGGTGTCGAATTTCTCACCCGCGACTTTCATGACTTCAGATACTGGCTTGACCGCACCCTTGGCATACATCATGGTTGCAGTGCCGACTTCAAACACTTGCAGTATATGCGGGGCATTACCAGCGCGGAAGGCAGCAATGCCAGCGGCCAGGGCTTCGTCATAACTGCCTTTATAGACAGCGGTGACCTTGTATTCATTCTGGCTTTTATTGAACTGCTCAGCCAGTGCGGTGACCCGGTCACCCAGCGCGCCTGTCATCGAATGCCACCAGCTTATTTCAGTGACTGCCTGGGCAGAGCTGGCAAAGCTCATCAATATAGCGGCACTGGCACAGGCCAGTTTGGTATGCAGTTTCATAGATAGTCCCGGAAAACTTATAATAATTATGTGACCTTGTTGCAAAATCATGACAGGTATATGACATGACGCATTCAACATATTGCAAAAAAGCATCGAATGTAGCAATTCATTAAGATATCACTCAGCACTACCTCGTGTATAGATAACACTTATAATTCTGCCATGCGCAACAACAAAGCTGAATCATGAATTTCTTGCTGACTCGCCTGGGCTGGTACATCAAACTGGTCAGGCTGCACAAGCCCATAGGTATACTCTTATTGCTCTGGCCTACGCTGGCAGCTCTGTGGATAGCCTCGAATGGCCAGCCGGACTGGCATCTGGTATTGATTTTCAGCCTGGGCACGGCCCTGATGCGTTCTGCCGGTTGCGCGATCAATGACTATGCTGACCGCGACTTTGACCGCCATGTCAAACGTACGGCAGACCGGCCACTGACCAGTGGCAAGATATCTGGCAAAGAGGCTGTCGGTGTCGCCGTAGTACTGGCGCTGATTTCTTTTTGCCTTATCCTGTCTCTGAACAGCCTGACCAAGATGCTCTCGGTCGCTGCTGTTGTGGTGGCGGGCAGTTATCCTTATTTCAAGCGTTTTTTTGCCATCCCCCAGGCTTATCTGGGTATCGCCTTTGGTTTTGGCATACCCATGGCTTTTGCAGCAGTGCAAAATACCGTACCCCTGGCAGCCTGGATTTTGTTACTGGCGAATGTATTCTGGGCAGTTGCCTATGACACAGAATACGCGATGGTGGACAGGGATGATGATTTGAAGATAGGCATCAAGACCTCTGCCATCACCTTTGGCAGCTACGATGTCTTTGCCGTCATGCTGTGTTACGCCCTCAGCTTCATGCTGATATCACTGGTAGGCTGGCAATTGGGCCTGCGCACCTGGTTCTTCGCTGGCATGGGGGTGGCAGTCGCATTCGCGCTCTACCATTACACCCTGATACGCGAACGTGAGCGTATGGCCTGCTTTGCTGCTTTCGTGAATAACAATTGGCTGGGGGCAGCAATCTTTGCTGGCATTGCCATTGACTATGCAGTAAAGTAATCTGACAGATTGCCAATTTCTTAATTAATAGTTTGAAGTCAAATCTTAAATTCAGATCTTGTAATTACGCAAAGTAGCCATACGTCATAAGGTATAAACTGTAATTATTTCACCAACCAGAAGGGATGAATCATGAGCACAGTAGACGAACACAAAGAACAATTGATGAATGACTTGCATCTGGTTATCCGCGATGCAGAAGAACTGTTGAAAAATACAGAGCAACAAGGCAGCGAAGGCTTCAAGTCCGCCAAAGCCCGCTTCGAAAAAACCTTGAAAAATGCCAAGGCAGAAGTAGAACGCATCGAAGATCTGGTCGTCACACGCACCAAGGATGCAGCCAAGGCCACTGACGTGTATGTCAAAGAAAACCCATGGCAGTCTGCAGGTATTGCAGCCGGCGTAGGCTTGCTGGTTGGCTTGCTCATTGGCCGTAGCAGATAAGCGCAGTAAAAAATCAATGGCTATCAGCGATTCGATCGGACAGCTTGCAGCAACACTGAGCAGTATTGTCCGCACTCGCCTGGAACTGGCTGCAGTTGAGCTGGAAGAAGAGTTTGCGCACTTTTCTTCCAGTCTGATATGGTCATTGACGGCGCTGTTTTTTGCTGGCATTGCCATCCTGCTGGTAATACTGACCGTGGTAGCAGTGTTTTGGGATACGCCTTACCGCTATACGGTATTAGTGAGTTTAATTACTGTATTTGGTTTGCTTGCTGTAGGCATCGCTTTACGCTTACGCAGGCAATTCCGCAACAAACCCGGTTTGTTATTCCATAGCCTGGCCGAATTGAAAAAAGACGCTTCCGCCTTTAATCGTGGCGATAACAGCCAGAAGGAACAGGGTTAAAGTATGGGAAATCGTCAGGAAAGACTGGCCTTGCGGCGCCAGGCATTATTATTGAAAATACAGGCAGAACGAGGCCTGATGAGTATACATTACCAGGAACTCAAAGAATCCATGGGTATGACAAGCGGAGCAGCCAGCTTGCTAGGCAGAGCCGGGCGACTTGCTCGCCATAGGCCATTACTGGGTGGTATTGCAATTGCTGCTGTACTGATATTCAAACCCAGACGGATATTTTCTTTTGCCAAATCTGCGCTATTGGGATGGCAAACCTGGCGTAGTCTTGCCAATGTGTTGCGAGGCATACGCACAGATGTATCCAGTACTGCAAATACGACGGCCAGTTCCGTCAATTCCAGAAAATCTTAATCTTGAGTCAGGCTTCTGGGCGTATTAGCCTTAATTCAGGCTTCATTAAGAACAAGATTAGCTTCAAACCTTAAGCAGTAAGGGATGTTGTGTGCATGCCCTTACATCCTGAGCTTACAGCGTACCAAACTCATCACCCAATTCTTTTCCTCTTGCTGCCGCTGCCTTGATGGCGCTCACAATAGCCTCCTTGACACCGGCGTTTTCCATGCTGGTCAAAGCGGCATAGGTGGTGCCTCCCTTGGAAGTAACGCGTTCACGTAAGACACTGACTGGTTCTGACGCTTGCAAAGCCAGTTGCGCCGCGCCGGTAAAGGTAGTCATGGCCAGTTGCAAACCCTGCTCAGAGGTCAAACCTAATTCTGTCGCCGCCTGCTGCAGGGCTTCGATGAAATAAAACACATAAGCCGGGCCGCTGCCGGATACTGCAGTGACAGCATCCAGCAAGCTTTCATCATCTAACCAGGTAGTAGCACCAACCGCTTGCATGATACGTTCAGCCATTAGTTTTTGCTCTGCGCTGACAGCAGCGAGAGCAAACAAGCCTGTCATGCCCTGACCTATCAAAGCCGGGGTATTGGGCATGGTACGGACAATTTTGTCATAGCCACCCAGCCAGCGTGCCATATCAGTGGCGCGGATGCCGGCCGCGATGGAGATCAGTAATTGCTGATCCAGATACGGTGCCAGGCCTTGCACGACTTCACGCAATTGCTGTGGTTTAACGGCCAGGATAATCGCATCCATTTGCGCCAGCCTGGCATCGGCAGCGAGCGCTGTTGTTACACCAAAGTCGCCAGCCAATTTATCCAGAGAAGACTGGTTCAGGTCTATGACATGGATATGCTCAGCCGTCGTTAAATTTGTAAGCAAGCCGCCTATCAGGGCATTTGCCATGTTGCCGCCGCCTACGAAAGCGATTTTTATCTTATTTTGCATAGTTCCTGTTTCCAAAAATAGCGGTTCCTATCCTCAGCATGGTGCTTCCCTCTGCGATAGCCGCATGCATGTCGCCACTCATGCCCATGGACAAGGTATCCAGGGCGATGCCTGCGGCCTGTATGCTGTCACTCAATTGTTTCAACTGGTGAAATGCCTGCCTTTGCACCTGCTCATCATCACAGGCTTCTGGCACGGCCATCAGGCCACGCAACTGCAAGCCTGGCAGCAGCACAATTTTTTGTGCCAGCGCCAGGGCTTCATCTGGCAAAACACCACTTTTACTTGCCTCACCGCTAATATTAACTTGCAGACAAATATTAAGGGCTGGCATATCTGGCGGTCTTTGTTCAGACAGTCGCTGGGCAATTTTTTCGCGGTCGACTGAATGCACCCAGGCAAAATTCTCGGCTATGGGGCGAGTCTTATTGCTTTGCATGGGGCCGATAAAATGCCATTCGAGCTGAAGTTGCGGCTTTTTTGCCTGTACTTCTTGCATCTTGTCTAAAGCTTCTTGAAGGTAATTCTCACCAAAACAATGCTGGCCAGCCTCTGCAGCATCTATGACGGCATCAGCAGGAAAGGTCTTGGATACAGCCAACAGGTGTAGTTGTTGCGGATCGCGCCCGCTGGCAAGGGCCGCAGCGCGGATATTCGCACTTACGGCTTGCAAGTTGTCAGAAATTGAGGACATAATCAGTAACCAAAAATCTATCTAATTCGTTGTGAACTTCTGGTAAAACTCCCGTCCACAGCTTAATATTGCTTTTATCTTGCTTTAGAACATGTTTACGATCTGTAGCGAGCGTCAGCGGGGTCATGGTAACAAAAACGCAGCGCAAAAAACGGAATGTACACTGGTACATGAGCATTTTTGAGCAGCACATGAGCCTCGATCACGCACGCGCTTAAGATCGGAAACAGGTTCTTAGAGCAGCTTACCCACAATCAGCAACGATTTCACTACCGGAATTATAAATGGACATTTCAGAACTGCTGGCGTTCTCTGTCAAGAACAATGCCTCCGATTTACACTTATCCTCCGGCTTGCCGCCCATGATACGGGTACATGGCGACGTCAGGCGCATTAATTTGCCCCCTCTGGAGCATAAAGATGTCCATGAGTTGATCTATGACATCATGAATGACTCGCAGCGCAAAATTTATGAAGAATCGCTGGAGTGCGATTTTTCCTTCTCCATCCCGGGCCTGGCACGTTTTCGTGTGAATGCTTTCAACCAGGAACGCGGTGCGGCGGCGGTTATGCGTACCATTCCATCCAAGATCTTGTCGCTGGAACAGTTGAATACTCCCAAGATCTTCGCTGAACTGGCCATGAAACCACGTGGTCTGGTACTGGTGACTGGTCCTACCGGTTCTGGCAAATCAACCACGCTGGCGGCGATGGTAAACCACCTCAATGAAAATGAATATGGCCACATCCTGACGGTGGAAGACCCTATCGAATTCGTGCATGAATCAAAAAAATGCCTGATCAACCAGCGCGAAGTCGGCCCGCATACAATGTCATTCAATGCTGCCTTGCGTTCTGCTCTGCGTGAAGATCCTGATGCGATCCTGGTAGGTGAGTTGCGTGATCTGGAAACCATACGCCTGGCACTGACTGCCGCTGAAACCGGTCACTTGGTGTTTGGTACGCTGCATACCTCATCTGCTGCCAAGACCATTGACCGTATTGTCGACGTTTTCCCGGCAGAAGAAAAAGAGATGGTGCGTTCGATGTTGTCAGAATCCCTGCAAGCAGTTATCTCGCAAACCCTGCTGAAAACCAAGGATGGTTCTGGCCGCGTGGCGGCGCATGAAATCATGCTGGGTACACCGGCGATACGTAACCTTATCCGCGAAGCCAAGATTGCGCAAATGTATTCATCGATACAAACCGGTAGTAACCTGGGTATGCAGACGCTGGATCAAAATCTGACTGATCTGGTGCGCCGCAATGTCATCTCGGTGGCGACTGCACGTGGTGCAGCCAAAACACCAGACAACTTCCCCGGCTAATTGATCAAAGGAAAAAAAATGGAACGCGATCAGGCTACCAAATTCATGAATGATTTGCTGAGACTTATGCTCAGCAAAAACGGTTCAGACTTATTTATTACTGCCGACTTCCCACCGGCCTTCAAGATAGACGGGCGGGTAACGCCAGTGTCGAATCAGCCGCTGTCACCCGCCCATACTGTTGATCTTGCCCGTTCTATCATGAACGATAAGCAATCTTCAGAATTTGAAGCGACCAAGGAATGTAATTTCGCGATCAGCCCGGCAGGCCTGGGGCGTTTCCGTGTTTCGGCCTTCATGCAACAGGGCCGCGTTGGCCTGGTGCTGCGGACGATTACCACGGCCATTCCTAAACTGGAAGACCTGGGCTTGCCAGAAAACCTCAAAGATGTCGCCATGACCAAGCGTGGCCTGGTCATCATGGTGGGTGCTACCGGTTCAGGTAAATCAACATCTCTGGCAGCCATGCTGGGCTATAGAAATGCCAACAGCTATGGTCACATCATCACGATCGAAGACCCGATAGAATATGTGCACCCGCACATGAATTGCATCATCACCCAGCGTGAAATCGGTATCGATACTGAAGACTGGGGTGCAGCATTGAAAAACTCCCTGCGTCAGGCACCGGATGTTATCCAGATCGGTGAGATCCGTGACCGCGAAACCATGGACTTTGCTGTTGCCTTTGCAGAAACCGGCCACCTTTGCCTTGCTACCCTGCATGCCAATAGCTCAAACCAGGCGCTTGACCGTATCATCAACTTCTTCCCGGAAGAACGTCGACAGCAGTTGCTGATGGACTTGTCGCTGAACCTGAAGGCGGTTATTTCACAGCGCCTGGTACCACTCAAGGGTCGCAAGGGCCGTGCTGCAGCAGTAGAAATCATGCTCAATACCCCGCTGGTGTCTGACCTGATCTTTAAAGGTGCGGTACATGAAATCAAAGAGATCATGAAGAAATCCCGCGAGCTGGGCATGCAAACTTTCGATCAGTCCCTGTTTGATTTGCATGAAGCAGACCAGATCACGTATGAAGATGCCCTGCGCAATGCCGACTCTGTCAATGAACTGCGCCTGGCCATCATGTTGAAAGGCAAAGACGCCAAAGACCGCGACCTGAGTGCTGGCACCAAACATCTGGGTATCGTATGAGCACGCTAGACTTTCAAGCCAATAGCCTGCAGGGCACGCCCGTCGACCTGAAACAATATGCAGGCAAGGTATTGCTGATCGTGAATACCGCCAGCAATTGCGGTTTCACACCGCAGTACAAAGGCTTGGAAGCGATCTACCAGCAATTCAAGGACAAGGGCGTCGAAGTATTGGGCTTCCCCTGCAACCAGTTTGGTCACCAGGAACCGGGTTCGGCTGGCGAAATTGGCTCTTTCTGCGAAAAGAATTTTGGCGTGACTTTTCCCCTGTTCGACAAGATCGATGTGAATGGCGACAAGGCTCACCCCTTGTTCCAGCACCTGAAAAGCCAGGCCCCTGGCCTATTGGGCAGCCAGTCCATTAAATGGAATTTCACCAAGTTCCTGGTCAAGAAAGACGGTACCGTCTTCAAACGCTATGCGCCACAGACTGCACCTAAGGACTTGCTGGATGATATAGAAAAGCTACTGGCCGAGTGATGATTGATATCATGGGATAAGCCCTCAACTCATCTCGAATCACAAGCGCCCCGCCAGTATTGCCTGCCGTATCAGGTACTTCAGGCCCCAGCGATGAAAAGGGCGTATCAATTGTATATAGGCCCGTCCAAACCAGTTGTGTGTCAGGCAGACCGTTGACACTACGATAGCAGCGGTCTGCTCCTCTTCCACACGCACGATGGAAAGCCGGAAATCCAGATGGCTGTTGTCGCGTCCGGCAACCAGTTCTTCTGAACCCAGATAAAAAATAGGCCAGGCACCTATTTTTTCACCCACTTGGTAATCTGATCTCATGCATGGATGCATGATTTCTGCACTGGCTGGTACGGCAACACCAAACATGGATATCAGGTAATTACGGCTCATCATGATTAACTTCATCCATGTTGGCCTGTGCATGAAAATCCCATGAAATGCGTCACAGACTGTCAGTCTGTTGCGGCTAAGCTCAACCCTGTACGAATCGCGATAATAGGCAGCATGAACTATCTCAGGCATCAACACGCTTTGCTGTGGATGCCCGCATTCGCTAAGAAGTGCACGCTGGCTGCTCATGTATCACTCAGATTTATTCACAGCAGTTAATTCGCTACCCGCTTCAGGCAACTTCTGACTTATCGCCGGGTCCTGCAAGGCCCGATCTATGAGTTCTATCCAGTGCTGTACTGGGAGTTCTGTGCCTGACTGCAAATGCGTGATGCAACCTATATTCGCCGACAGAATCATCTCTGCATCTGTCGCCTCCAGATTGCGTAATTTGTTATCGCGCAATTGATAGGAGAGCTTGGGTTGCAAGACAGAATAAGTACCGGCTGAGCCGCAACATAAATGGCTGTCAGCACACAACTTCACGTCAACACCAATCGCCGTCAACAGGCCTTCGACCTTGCCGCGTATCTGCTGGCCGTGTTGCAGGGTGCAAGGCGGGTGCCAGGCGATGTGCTTGCTGATTTTGCCTTGCAGGCGCTGTACCAGTTGCGGCTGGAATTCTGGCAAAATTTCACTGAGGTCACGGGTCAGCATGGATATTTTTCCTGCTTTACCTGCATAGGCTTCATCATGCGCCAGTAAATGCCCGTACTCTTTTACCGTGGCACCACAGCCAGACGCGGTCATGACGATGGCTTCTGCACCAGCTTCTACATACGGCCACCATGCATCAATATTCTGGCGCATATCATTGAGGCCATCTTCATGCTCATTCAAATGATAGCGTATGGCTCCGCAGCAACCGGCCTTGGGGGCAATCTGCAATTGCACACCCACGGCATCCAGCACCCTGGCGGTGGCAGCATTGATGTTCGGTGACATGGCAGGTTGCACGCAGCCATCCAGCAAGAGCATCTTGCGGGCGTGCTCAGTTTGCGGCCATTGCCCTGCATCTTGCGCTACCGGCACTTTATTTTGCAAGGACCTGGGCAGGACTGCGCGCAGGCTTTGGCCCAGTTTCATCGCTGGATTGAATATCCATTTGCGCGGCAGTACGGCTTTGAGAGCAGCGCGGTTCAGTTTTTGGAACGGCGGACGGCCAACCTGTTTTTCCACCACCTGACGGCCTATATCGACCAGGCGGCCATATTCCACACCCGATGGGCAAGTGGTTTCGCAATTGCGGCACGTCAGGCAGCGGTCCAGATGTTGCTGGGTTTTGACAGTGGCGGGTTTGCCTTCCAGTACCTGTTTGATGAGATAGATGCGGCCACGCGGGCCATCGAGTTCGTCACCGAGTAATTGATAAGTCGGGCAGGTAGCTGTACAAAATCCACAATGTACACACTTGCGCAAGATATCCTCAGCCTCTTTGCCTTCGCGTGTGTCTTTGATGAAATCAGCGAGATTGGTTTGCATTGTCTTTACCAGCCTTTGTACATGCGACCGGGGTTGAATATACCGGCAGGGTCAAAAGTATTCTTCAGGCGTCTGTGTATCTTTTCTATGGGTGCAGACAAGGGGGCAAACACATCTATGCTCTTGTCTCCACCACGGAACAAACTCGCATGGCCACCAGCTGCCAGTGCCGTCAGGCGTATCAGCTCAGGTTTCTCAGTGCTGTAGAGCCAGCGCTGAGCGCCGCCCCATTCAATCATGGATTTGCCCGTCAGCTTCAAGGCTGGGCTGGTGGATGGCAGCGATAGGCGCCATAAGCCATGCTCTTCTTCTTGCTGAAAAAAATCCAGAGTCTGTTCACGCAAAGCTGTCCAGAAAGCCGTGGCGTCCTGCATTTCTTCACCGCCCAGTCTGGCTTTGGCAGCACGCACTGCAGCTTCGGCACCAGATAGGCGCAGCATCAATCGACCTACATGCCAGCAACTGGCAGAGATGGGCAAGGCCTGGCCTGCCCACTGATTCAAACGCGTCAGTGAATCCGCTTCTGACAGAGCAAACACCAGGGTAGTTTCTGCAAAGGGTCGTGGCAAGACTTTGATGGAAATATCCAGCAGCAAACCCAGGCATCCCATCGAACCAGTCAGCAAGCGCGAGACATCATAGCCAGCGACATTCTTCATGACCTGGCCGCCAAATTCCAGTATCTGCCCCTGCCCATTCATGAGGCTGACACCCAGCACAAAATCACGCACGGCACCTACTGCGGGCCGCCGTGGGCCAGACAAGCCTGCAGCCACGACACCGCCTATGGTCGCAGTATTGCCCCAGTGCGGTGGCTCAAATGCCAGCATCTGGTTTTGTGCTGCGAGGGCAGTTTCTATTTCTGCCAGCGGCGTACCGCTGCGTGCGGTCAGCACCAACTCGGTTGGGTCATATGCCAGGATGCCGCAGTAGGCGCAGGTATCCAGCACATCACCCTGCACTTCCTGCCCGTACCAGTGCTTGCTGCCACCGCCCTGTATCTGCAGCGCTGCGCCGCTGGCGCTTGCAGCCTGTATGCGTTCACGAAAATTGTCTAGCGTCGTTTGCATGCCATCGTCCAATTAAGTCTAGCCTCTGTCTTTAAAAACGCGGCAAATCAGGGAATTTCAAAACACCTTTTTTTACGTGCATGCGGCCGTATTCGGCGCAGCGATGCAAAGTAGGTATGGCTTTATCCGGATTCAGCAAAGCATCCGGATCGAAAGCCCGTTTCAAGGCGAGGAAGGCAGTAATCTCCTCGCTCGAAAACTGCACGCACATGGAATTGATTTTTTCTATGCCCACGCCATGTTCACCAGTAATCGTGCCACCGACCTTGACGCATAACTCCAGTATCTCGGCACCAAATTCCTCGGCTCTGTGAAACTCACCTTCTTTGTTCGCATCAAATAAAATCAGCGGATGCAGGTTGCCATCACCAGCATGGAAGACGTTGGCGCACCGCAGGCCATATTTTTCTTCCATGGCGGAGATGCTGATCAGGACTTGCGCCAGATGCTTGCGCGGGATAGTGCCATCCATGCAGTAATAATCGGGGGAGATGCGGCCAGCAGCAGGGAAGGCATTTTTTCGGCCAGACCAGAAACGCAGGCGTTCTGCTTCGGTATTGGATACTGCCAGTGCGGTAGCTCCCGCCTGCTCCAGCACGGCACTCATGCGGGCAATTTCTTCTTCGACTTCTTCCATGGTGCCGTCAGACTCGCAGAGCAAAATGGCCTCGGCATCAGTGTCATAGCCTGCCTGCACAAAGGGTTCGACCATGCGTGACGATGTCTTGTCCATCATTTCCAGCCCGGCTGGGATGATGCCCGCGGCAATCACGCTGGCCACCGCATTGCCACCTTTGACGACATCATCAAACGATGCCATGATGACGCGTGCAGTTTGTGGCTTGGGTATCAGTTTGACGGTCACTTCAGTGACTACACCCAGCATGCCTTCAGAGCCGATAAACACCGCCAGCAAATCAAGGCCAGGCGCATCCAGCGCTCCACCGCCTAACTCTATGACTTCACCTTCCATGGTGATGGCGCGTACCGCCATGACATTGTGTACGGTAAGGCCATATTTGAGGCAATGCACACCGCCAGAATTTTCTGCCACGTTGCCGCCTATGGTGCAGGCGATTTGTGAAGATGGGTCAGGTGCGTAGTACAAACCATGGGCAGCGACTGCTTCAGAGATGGCCAGATTACGCACCCCTGGCTGCACCACGGCAGTACGGGCGTAGGCATCGACCTTGACGATTTTATTGAGTTTGGCTGTTGACAGCACCAGGCCGTCAGCAATCGGCATGGCACCGCCAGACAAGCCAGTGCCGGCACCACGCGGCACGATGGCGATCTGTTTTTCGCGACAGATATTGATGATGCTGATGACCTGGCTTTCATTCTCTGGCAGTGTCACCACCATCGGTAACTGGCGGTACGCAGCCAGACCGTCACATTCATAAGGACGGGTATCTTCTTCATCATACAAAATGCAATGTGCAGGCAATTGCTGACGCAATGCGCGCACAAGGTCTTGCTGGCGTGAAGATATGGCGAGAGATGCTTCCATGCTGGCTCCTGTTTATTCAAGGAGTGTAATCAGCTTTAATGCTCTTGTGATGAATTGTTCTCAGAAATTGCAGCAAATACTTTTCATTGCTCTTGCTGGAGCAAGCTTATGCAACACTGCGAGACGTGATACTTGCGGTGCTGGGAAATGGAGAATTGCCCAACTCTGTTCAAGTAAAACGTATTATTTAAATTAAATTACCTCCGGCAAAGCCGGAGGTTTATTGCTGGGGCGCCTCAAAGGCGCTGGTAAATCTTGATCCGCCTAAAGGCGGCTATAGTCCCAATTTCATTTGGTCGTAACGTTCATCTTCCTGTTCCTGATTCC
>JACQDX010000060.1 GCA_016200895.1 Burkholderiales bacterium | reverse complement strand
TTATGTACCGTACGGGTTGCACACGCCCTACATGATTGCCCTGCCTAGACGAGCGCTCATTGAGCTTGCATCGCCTGTGCCTTCGCTTCCTCAATTTCTTTCGCACTCATTTGCGACTCAGCATAGGAACGATATGTCACGGCATCTTCGTAGTCGCCCGCCAGAATCAAGCATTTCAAGGCCGTCACTTTATCGATCGCGACGCCTTTTCCTTTGAGGTACATCAGTCCCAGTTGATATTGCGCGCTGGCGCTTTTTTGTTTCGCTGCCTTTGAGAACAGATCAAGCGCTTTATTGTAGTCACGTGAAACACCTATCCCATTCACATACAAAACTCCCAGACTATATTGTGCGTCGGCATACCCGAGCTCGGCGGCCTTGTTAAACCAATAGACCGCCTTAGCGTAATTGGGTGCGACGCCCTTGGCTTTTGCATACATGCGGGCGAGATTGACTTGAGCGCGGACGTTATTCTGCAACGCCGCCTTTTCAAATAAGGCTTTCGCTTCGACGTAATCTTGCGTGACGCCCTCACCCTTTAAGTACATCAGGCCAAGATTAAACTGCGCATCAGAATTTCCTTGCTCAGCAGCTTTCTTAAACGCAGCGGCAGCAGCCGGAAAATCCTGCCTAACATACGATGCGACCCCATCCGAAAAATCATCTGCATGCGCACACAGACTCAAGGTGGAAAAAATCACACTCAGCGATAACTTCAAAAACAATTTCATACTTGCGCCTCGCTTCCTGACTCAATTCATTTTTTGTTCGGAAAGTGTTTTCACTCACGCTTCTATCATAGCCTAAACTTACTCAGTCACCCGCATTTCTGCCGGAAGGAAAATCAAACAGAGTAGGGTACCAACTCCAAGCCAATCTGAGTCAAGCTTACCAGGCATCACCTCTAGCTTGAGCCCCCGTGTAGATTCTATGATGAGCGAAAGAGCCCGCAGACGCGATTCGCATTGTCGCAACTAAGGTATGTATTTTGCCAAATCAAGCTTGATGCATTTTAAAGACTATCCTCTAGAAAATTCGCGCGTGGTGTTCATCCATTGACTTCAACACCACGTACAATAGGTCTTCAATTGGACAGACACAAAGTCCATAAAACCAAAGGAGACCGCATGAAATCACGACTCATCTTCGCCAGCATCAGTCTGTTCGCAGCACAATTGTGTTACGCCCAAAATCCAGCAGTAGGTCTTTGGAAAACCATTGACGACAAAACCGGCAAAGTTAAATCGCTGGTCCGCATCACTGAATCAGGTGGCGAGCTTCAAGGCAAGATAGAAAGACTCTTTCGCACAGCCGATCAGGAACAAAATCCCAAATGTGATGCCTGCGAAGGTGCAAACAAAGACCAACCTATCATCGGCATGACGATACTGTATGGTCTTAAAAAAGACGGTGATGAATTCAATGGTGGCAGCATTCTCGATCCGAACAACGGCAAGCTCTATCGAAGCAAAATCAAGGTCGTTGATAACGCAAAAAAATTAGAAGTGCGCGGCTTTATAGGTTTTTCTATTTTTGGCCGCAGTCAGACTTGGGTGCGCGAAGAATAAACTTCCACCTCGGATGACTTCTCAATTATTTCCATAGCGCCGGAAATACGAAATCAAACCGCGTGTGGAGTCATCCAGTTGTGCATCAAAAGCCTGATTGCCTTCCAGGGCGGGCAGCAAACTATTTGCTAGCTGCTTGCCCAACTCCACACCCCACTGATCAAAAGAATTGATACCCCAGATCACGCCTTGTACAAAGACTTTATGTTCGTACAGCGCCAATAACATGCCGAGTTGGTAGGGGTCTAAGCTAGGCATCAAAATGGTGGTGGAAGGCTGATTGCCGGCGAATACTTTGTGCGGTAAGAGCTTAGCGATCTCAGACTCTTTCAAACCAGCAGCCGCTAATTCTATGCGCGCTTGTTGCTCGGTTTTGCCGAAGGCCAGCGCCGCACTTTGCGCCAGGCAATTGGCGAGCAAAGGTGCCTGATGCCCCGGTAATGGATAATCGCTGCTCGCAGCAACCACAAAGTCGCAAGGGATGAGCCAACCACCTTGATGCAATAATTGGAAAAATGCGTGCTGCCCATTGACGCCGATTTCACCCCACACGATGGGGTTGGCACGACAGCTCAAGGCAGCGCCATCACGGCTCACGGTTTTACCGTTTGACTCCATTTCCAATTGCTGCAAGAAGCCCGGCAAGTGGCGCATCGATTCGTTATACGGCAACACTGCGGTGGTTTCTGCACCCAAAAAATTGGTATTCCAGATCGACATCAAGGCCAGCAACACCGGCAAGTTGTTCTCTAAAGGCGCGCTACAAAAATGCTTGTCCATGACTTGCGCGCCTTCCAGTAGACGCTCAAAGCCACGCATGCCTATCGCCAGTGCGACCGATAAACCGACCGCCGACCACAGAGAATAACGTCCTCCCACCCAATCCCAAATTTGCAAAATATTCGCGTCAGGAATTCCGAAGGCATGGGCTTTTTGCGTATTCGACGTAACCGCGATGAAATGCTTGGCGATGGCTTTTTCTTCGGTTGCTGCCGCCAATAACCAGGTCCGCGCGGTGTGCGCATTGATCATGGTTTCTTGGGTGGTGAAGGTCTTGGAAGCGACGATAAATAAAGTGGTGCTGGGGTCGAGCTTCTCTAGCAAGGGCGCTAAATGGGCACTGTCGAGATTCGACACAT
The DNA here is from genome assembly GCA_016200895.1 of Burkholderiales bacterium. Classification (GTDB taxonomy): domain Bacteria; phylum Pseudomonadota; class Gammaproteobacteria; order Burkholderiales; family Burkholderiaceae_D; genus Undibacterium. The sequence continues at coordinate 5,460 of JACQDX010000060.1, read as the reverse complement.
AATAAAAATTGATGCCGGGATGCTGCAAAGCCGAGAGCGCGCGATTGGCTAACTTCGGTCCCAAATCAGAGCCACCGATACCGATGTTCACCACATTTTGAATCGCTGCACCGGTATAGCCGCGCCATAAACCGCTGCGCACCCGTTCGGCGATGTCGCGCATTTGCTTTCGCACCGCATGCACTTGCGGCATGACGTCATCTTCAGCACTGGGGAAAGGTGTGAAATCGGTGTGCCTTAATGCGGTATGCAGCACCGCGCGGTTTTCGCTGAAATTAATTTTTTCACCGGCGAACATGCGGTCACGCCAGTCTTCGACCTGCGCATTTTTTGCTAACGCGATCAGGCTAGACAAGGCGGGGCGGTCTACACGCTGCTTGGAATAATCGACTAAGAGCCCATCGATCTCGACTGAGAAGTGTGAAAAGCGATGCTCATCCTGCGCGAACAAGTCGCGCAAATGCTGGTCTTGCAGCCGGGTTTTATGTGCTAATAAGGCTTGCCATTCGGGGGTCTTGGTTAAATCCATATGCTCTCCGGGCTCATACCATTTAGTTCAGAAGATTGGCCAAGGCGACGTACTGCTCCAAAGGAATCGCTTCCGCACGTAGTTGCGGATCGATGCCAACGTCGATCAATTGCTGCTCGGTGAATAAACCATTCAGGCAATTGCGTATCACTTTGCGGCGTTGTGAGAACGCCTTGGTCACCACTTGCTCTAAGCGTGCGAGATCACATGCCAGTCTTTCTTTCTTTGGGATCATACGCACAATCGCGGAATCAACACGTGGCGGCGGATCAAATGCCGTCGGTGGCACCACAAATAATAATTCCATGTGATAGCGCCACTGCAGCATCACCGACAGTCGTCCATATTCTTTGCCGCCTGGCTCTGCCACCATGCGTTCCACTACTTCTTTTTGCAGCATGAAATGTTGGTCTTCGACTTGATCGACATATTCCGCGAGATGAAACAGCAAAGGGCTGGAAATGTTGTAAGGCAAATTACCGACCACGCGCAATTTTTTTCCTGCAGGCACGGGGAGAGAAGCAAAATCAAATTCCAACGCATCTCCTTCGTGGATCAAGAGCTTTTCTGGCGCAAAATTTTTCTTTAAGCGCACCACCAGATCGCGATCTAATTCGACCACGTGCAATTGATCCAAGCCTTCCAGCAAAAGCCGTGTCATCGCCGCCAAACCGGGGCCGATCTCGACCATGGTCTCGCCATGCTGAGGATGAATGACGCGAATGATATCGCTGAGAACTTGCTGATCGGTGAGGAAATTCTGACCGAAGCGCTTACGTGCAATGTGTTTCATGTTTTTTTATTGGTAGAACGGGAGATGCCCGTCGCATGTTGATGCTGACGCAGAACCATATCGGCGGCGACGCGCATCGCCACTTTCATACTGCCTGCATCGGCAAGGCCTGTGCCTAAGCGCGCCAGGTCTAATGCAGTGCCGTGATCGACTGATGTGCGGATCAAAGGCAAACCCAAAGTGATATTCACGCCGAGTCCAAAACTGGCATGCTTTAACACGGACAAACCCTGATCGTGATACATCGCCAGCACACAGTCGGCGTCTTTTAAATATTTTTGCTGGAACAAAGTATCCGCTGGAAAAGCACCGCGCGCATCGATGCCTAAGCTACGCGCATGTTGAATCACGGGATTAATGACTTCAATTTCTTCGTTGCCAAGATAACCGTTTTCACCAGCATGAGGATTTAAACCAGTGACAAAAATACGCGGTTTGGCGATGCCGAATTTTTCTTGTAAGTCTTCATGAATAATCTGTAATGTACCTAGCAGAGATTCAAACCGAATGGCGTCGGGCACCTCACGCAGCGGTAAATGCGTGGTCGCCAGAGCCACCCGCAAAGGCTGGGGCAAATGGGCGGAAGCTTCACAGGCCAGCATCATGACCACTTGCGCGGTGCCGGTTTGCTGCGCGAGATATTCCGTGTGTCCCGTGAAGGCGATGCCTGCGTCGTTGATGGTGCTCTTTTGCAGTGGCGCCGTCACCATCGCATCACACCAGTCGTTCGCGATACTCTCCATCGCCACATCAAGCGTCTGCAAAACGGCGCGACCATTCAAAGGATCTAATTGTCCAGCAACGACATGCTTGGTTAGCGGGCAGTCAATCACGGTGATTTGATCTTTGCCACAACCAGGCAAGCCGTGATGACGCAAAGCTTGCTGGGAGATGCCCATCAACCTGATTCCAGCATCCAAATCTTGCGCCAACATCGCCAGATAAGCCGCGTCACCGAGTAACACTGGGCGCATTTGATGGCGCAATTCCCACGCCGCCAACAGCGAAATTTCCGGCCCTATGCCAGCAGGCTCGCCGACTGTGACTGCGATGACCGGAAGGGGCTTAGTCATTATTTTTGTTCCGTGCGGAACTCTACATAAGCGCGATCACGCAATTGGCGCAACCAATCTTGCAAAGCTTCTTCTGATTTTCGTGCGCGTACTGACTGGCGCGCTTCTGCACGTTTGCGCTCTTTGCTGTCTTCGGCGACTTTGCGTTCTAAGACTTGAATCAAATGGAAACCCATTTGCGTTTCCACAGGATCACTGACTTCATTGATCGCTAATTTATTCATTGCGGCTTCAAATTCTGGATAGGTATCACCGGGATGCACCCAACCGAGTTCGCCACCTTTTGCCGCCGATGAATCGACAGAATTTGTCTTCGCCAATTCTTCAAAAGTCGCGGTCTTATTTGTAATACGTTGTTTTAAATCCGCCAGCGTGCTTTTAATTTGTGCCGCACTTAACAACTGCGTCGGGCGTATCAAAATATGACGCACATTGGATTCTTGTACGGTATTTGTGGCGACCGGAGCGATATCACGCTTGCCTAACAATTTAAAGACGTGAAAACCATTCGGGCTGCGGACAATCTCGGTATAACCACCAACGAACTTGACTTTATTTACTGCTTCCATAAACCCGGGAGGGATTTTATCTTGTTCGCGCCAGCCTACTTCGCCGCCCTTTAAGGCTTCATTGGAATCAGAATAGGTCGCGGCAAGTTTTGCGAAATCATCGCCGATACGCAGTTTTTTAACGACTTCCTGCATACGTGCCTGACGCTGGGCGATGACTTCGGGCGTGGCGTTTTCTGGGATACGCACCATGATGTGCCCCAGATTAATTTCCTGATTTTTGACGGTGGACAATGCCTGCGCTGCGAGGAAATTATCGATCTCTAACTCGGATACTTGAATCTTGCTATCGACTTCGCGATCACGGATGCGCTGCATCATGATGTCGTCGCGAATTTCTTCTCTGAACGAAGCAAATGGTGTGCCTTCGCGCTCGACTTGATTGCGTAATTCTTGCAGCGTGGTTTTATTTTGTTCGGCAATTCTTTGTAAGGCGCGATCTAAAGAAATATCATCGATACGCATGCCCTGCTCTTTCGCCAATTGGATTTGCAAACGATCGATGATCATGCGCTCCAAAATTTGCTTTTCTAATTCCTCAGTTGAAGGCAAGGCTGTTCCTTGCGCTTTCAAGCTACGTTCGATAGAAGCGATACGCTCGCGCACTTCCATTTTGGTGATCGCTTCATCATTGACGACCACGGCGATGCCGTTAATTACCTCGGAACGATTCGCTTTTTTCGCTGGCTTTGCCGCTTCAGGTGAATTATTTAAGATGGGGGCAGTCGGCGACACTGCAGGCTTGGCAGTCTGCGCCATCGCAGTCTGGGAGCACACCAAGGCTGTAGCGATACAAACAAATAAACGACTAACGGTAGTCTGCTTCAATTGATTCAAGTGCAAAAAATGTCGCATAGTGATCCAAATTCATTATAAAAAATGAAGGTAATTAAAAAATCAACCTTCTTCGCCAATGACGAAAACTGCAATATACACGCTTATAAGACTTACTCAAAATTCTGTGCTGCTGAAGTAAAGCTTCTCCGATAGTAGCTAAACGCCGTCGTAGGGCAGGTGCAACCCGCGCCGCCTATAAGTTGGTCTCGCTAGCTCTAAGTTTTGGCGGCGCGGGTTGCACCCCATAGGCGCTAACCAAAATCACCTTCCCTGAGTTTTTTACTTTGAAATTGCCGTTTTTTTCTGCTTGGTTCCTTCAAACGATTTCTAATCGTTTTCCAAGTATCCAAGCAATTAAATAGTGACTGCCAAGGGTTAATTGCTAGTCGTAATAAACCTATTATGATGACCGTCTCGCGCCAAATGCTTCTTTCTTGTTTTGCGCGTCGCACATCATTCTGTTCATGAGTCAATTTCTTCCTTAAGGTTCGTCTCGACAGGGAAAAAAAGCTCGCCCATCGCAATCAACCTTTCGATAAGACAAGCCACCAACAATTTCCCCTGTAACCAAGCTCTTGCACCTTCGGGATTTTTCTTCTTGAGATTGCCTATTTTCAGCAACGATTTCAATCGCTTAAATACCAGCTCTACTTGCCAGCGATGGCGGTACAGCCCTAAAATTTCGTCCGCGCTTAACGTCATCAAGGTCGTTACCACAACCACATAACCGGCCAATTCGATTGTGCTCGCTTGGGCTTCTTTTGCCCGTGCACGTTTGCTCATTTCCCTCTTCAAACGTCGTTCACTTGTCTCTCTCTGCTCTATCGTCTTACGGTAGGCACAAACCCGTACTGGAATTAATTCTTTACCGCCTTCCAATACTGCGTTCCATGCACCACATTGACCCAATTCCAGTGTCCTGATTAATGGAAGTAAGTCAAACTTCTCCCCCTGTTTATCTTGCAGCGGAATGCAAGTTAAATTCATTCTGGCGAGGATATCTCCCCCCTGATCAAGGACGTGATTAACGCCACGTCGTTTTGTGAAACCACGGTCACAAATGACGACATCACCAGCTTCAATTCCGAACTGCGTGAGCGACTCACCAACCTTCGCTGTCGTTAAGTGCATCTCATGACATGTCATATGCCGTAGGTCTAGCATATAGTGCAGTCTCCACGTCGCATTCACTGCCCTCGGTTCGCATACCACGCTACCATCTGCAACTAATAAGCGGCGTCCATTAAGCACATCGCCAGCGAGCAATGGCGCCGATTTTTGGGTCGATAATTGCGCGCAAATCCACCTTAACCATTCACCAGATTTGTTGATACGCTTCAGCAAACCAACATCCGAAATATCGGCTATTTGACCAATCATTCCTTTCACAACTGTCGTACGCATGGAATCGTTATTCGCGAAATGCTGAAGTAAGAGTCGCAATAACTGTTCTGGCGTCTTAATTTTACGGCCAAATTTAAGCGCACCTAAAATCCTTGCTTGCTCTTCCCAACCAACTGGCAATATCGCTTTCAGCTTTACCCAATCCTCATCAAACAACTCTTTAACTCGACTATTCATCTCTCTTCTGTTCTTTGTATTTACTCTTATCCTAAAGTTTACAGACTATTTCTTATTTTGGTTAGCGCCTATGGGGTT
>JACQDX010000056.1 GCA_016200895.1 Burkholderiales bacterium | reverse complement strand
GTTATCCTAAACATGTTGCAGGTCTGATTTTTAAGTTGGCAAACAGGGTTTTAACCCTTTAAATCAGTGCCTGCAACCCTTTTTGATCATGTCAACTGTTTTATTCCGGACAGCAGTGTGCCTGCGCAGGAATGACGAATTGGAGGATATTCTTATTATTGACGCTCAGGCATAGGGCTGGTAGCCGCAGCACGGCGAGTACAGTTCTCATCTGTGAAGCAAAAACTTCGGCCCGAACTTTGAAACAGGTATCAGTTTGCGATTTGAATGAGCACGGCTTTCAAGTGCATATTAATATTGCAAGGAAAGACATTTAGCTGATAATCACCCAGTTTTCTTCTGCAAAACCACAAAAATCTTAATTTTCTGCTTATATTTCTGCATAAGCATACTCATAAAACTGCTTAAATTGTAGTCATATGATGAGTTCGTGGCTGGTCTGTGCTAAACTCTGCTGGTTTTTTTGCAGGGCCGCAGGAGCGGCTGTTATCGTAGAAGCTGCGGTAACGACACGCAATTGTGGCTATTTATTGAGTATTCCCCGGTTTAGCCGCCAGCAGGCATGATGCCCTTATCTTCGTCAACCAACAGACGCGCCCTGAAGCACACGCGTACTATCCAGATCGAAGCGTTCGCGCGCGATGATGGATTGTGGGATCTTGACGCCCATATCACTGACTATAAGCCTCGCGATATCACTCTCGCATCTGGCGTGCGCCCTAATGGTAGCGCGCTGCATGACCTCAGCCTGCGCATTACCATTGATCTGCAATTGACCATCGTTGATGTAGAAGCCTCTTCTGATGCAGTCCCTTATCCGGGTTACTGCGAAGTTATCACTCCTGATTACAAGAAACTCATCGGCCTGAATTTACTCAGGCAATTTCGCCAGGGCGTGAAAGAACGCATGTCTGGTGTGCATGGTTGCACCCATTTGACCGAAATGGCGCAAATCCTGCCGACGGCGGCAGTCCAGGCTTTTGCCGGGGATGTGATAGATACCCGCGATGGCGCGACTGACCGTGGCCAGCAGGCGCAACAACCTTTTCAACTTGATCGCTGTCATGCCCTTCGTACCGACGGGCCGGCGGTTGTTCAGTATTACCCGCGTTGGGCAAAAGCATCGCCTGACGCGAAATCACCCAGCTAGTTTGTTTGTTTAATTATTTATACCTCAGTGTCTGAAGGGAAGTCGTATGAAAATTCATGAGTATCAGGGTAAAGAAATCCTCCGCAAATTCGGAGTGACAGTACCACGCGGTATTCCATGCCTGTCTGTTGACGAAGCTGTCAAAGCGGCTGAAACGCTGGGCGGACCAGTCTGGGTTGTTAAAGCACAGATACACGCCGGTGGCCGTGGTAAGGGTGGTGGCGTGAAAGTCGCTAAATCCCTGGAGCAAGTGCGTGAATACGCTGAGGCGATTCTGGGCATGCAACTGGTCACGCATCAGACTGGCCCTGAAGGTCAAAAGGTTCGTCGCCTGTTGATCGAAGAAGGCGCTGATATCAAAAAAGAACTGTATGTCAGTATGGTCACTGACCGTATCAGCCAGCGCGTGGTCTTGATGGCCTCCAGCGAAGGCGGTATGGATATTGAAGAAGTGGCAGAATCACATCCAGAGCTGCTGCATTCCATCGCGATCGACCCGACCAATGGTTTGCAAGATGCTGAAGCTGACGACATCTCCCGCAAAATCGGCGTGCCGGAAGGCTCTATCGCTGATGCGCGTGTACAGTTGCAAGGTTTGTACAAAGCCTTCATGGAAACTGACTGCTCCCTGGCTGAGATCAATCCTTTGATCCTGACTGGCTCCGGCAAGGTTATCGCGCTGGACGCAAAATTCAACTTCGACGCGAATGCTCTGTTCCGTCAACCAGAAATCGTCGCCTACCGCGATCTGGATGAAGAAGATCCAGCTGAAATCGAAGCCTCCAAATTTGACCTGGCTTACATCTCTCTCGACGGCAATATCGGCTGTTTGGTAAACGGTGCTGGTCTGGCAATGGCAACGATGGATACCATCAAACTGTTCGGCGGCGAACCAGCCAACTTCCTGGACGTAGGTGGTGGCGCGACGGCAGAAAAAGTGACAGAAGCCTTCAAGATCATGTTGAAAAATCCAGGCCTGAAAGCCATCCTGGTCAACATTTTCGGCGGCATCATGCGTTGTGACGTGATCGCTGAAGGCGTGATCACTGCATCCAAGGCAGTTTCCCTGCAAGTACCACTGGTTGTGCGTATGAAGGGTACTAACGAAGATATCGGCAAGAAGATGCTGGCTGACTCTGGCCTGCCTATCATCGCGGCTGACACGATGGAAGAAGCAGCGCAGAAGGTTGTTGCTGCCGCTGCTGCTAAAGCTTAATAATCGCAAGGAACAGATATGTCCATCCTGATCAATAAAGACACTAAAGTCATCACCCAAGGTATTACTGGCAAAACTGGCCAGTTCCATACTCGCATGTGCCGCGATTACGCAAACGGTAAAAACTGTTTCGTCGCTGGCATGAACCCGAGAAAAGCTGGCGAAGATTTCGAAGGCATCCCGATTTTTGCTAATGTATCTGAAGCTAAAGCCGCTACTGGCGCGACAGTTTCCGTTATCTATGTCCCACCAGCAGGCGCAGCCGCTGCCATCTGGGAAGCCGTAGAAGCTGACCTTGACCTGGCAATTTGCATTACTGAAGGCATCCCTGTCCGTGACATGATGATGTTGAAAGACCGCATGGCAAAGTCCGGCAGCAAAACAAAATTGCTCGGCCCTAACTGCCCAGGTCTGATCACGCCAGACGAAATCAAGATCGGCATCATGCCAGGCCATATCCACCGCAAAGGTCGTATCGGCGTGGTTTCCCGTTCCGGTACTTTGACTTATGAAGCGGTGGGTCAATTGACTGCACTGGGTCTGGGTCAGTCTTCTGCTGTTGGTATTGGTGGTGACCCTATCAATGGTCTGAAACACATCGACATCATGCAGATGTTCAATGATGATCCAGATACTGATGCCGTCATCATGATCGGTGAAATCGGTGGTCCTGATGAAGCAAATGCTTCTTACTGGGTGCGCGACAACATGAAGAAGCCGGTTGTTGGCTTCATCGCCGGTGTGACTGCGCCTCCGGGCAAGCGCATGGGCCATGCTGGCGCGCTGATCTCTGGTGGTGCTGATACTGCACAAGCCAAGCTCGACATCATGGAAGAATGCGGCATCAAGGCCACTAAAAACCCGTCAGAAATGGCGCGTTTGTTGAAAGCCATGCTGTAAGCAAGATGCTGTAAAGCTGCTGTACATGAAAAAGGGTCGCAAATTTTGCGACTCTTTTTTATTTATGCCCGGGTTTCTTGTGGATATCCGTGCAAATAGATTTCCTTAATGTTAAGCTTAAACATCAGTGGTTATTCACTATTAAATGCCGTCAGTTTTTGCGTAAAAATTATTTAGCTTATTGTCGAGATAGTTGGCAAGAAGATAAATAATGCGTGCCTCGGTCAACCGCCGGTGAGCAAGCAACAGAATAGCATGCAGGTCTTATGCAAAATTGTCCCGCAACACTAAAGCGACGCCTGTATTGTCATAAACGGGCGTAAGCAAGGCGAGTTCGCAAAGTACGTGAGACTGTTTTGGGTAAGCCCTGATAAAAATAACTCCAATAAAGTCTTATCTAATTAATATAAATTTATTTACTCCAGGATTTATCCCAGCGTTTATTGATGCCATACCAGCGTGTACTAAAATTTGCTGCCCTATCTGATACGGGCTTGGTCAGGTCGCATAACGAAGATGCCATCGTCGTTTGTGCTGATTATGGCTGCGTGGTCCTGGCTGATGGTATGGGGGGATATAACGCAGGCGAAGTCGCCAGCGCCATGACAGCCCAAATCATTGCTGAATATTTATGTAGCAAGATGGATGCCATCTGGTTTCCCTCCATGGGACCAAGGCCATTAGCAATGGCGCGCTGGATTACCGAATCGGTCGAACTGGCCAATCGCAATGTCTTGTATACAGCACAAACCAATGCTGATTGCGCAGGTATGGGGACCACGGTAGTGGTGGCGTGTTGTTTGCAAGATAAGCTCTTGCTGGCGCATGTCGGTGATTCACGTGCTTATCGATATCGCTCAGGTGCATTGACGCGGCTGACGCAGGATCATTCGGTGCTGCAGGAACAGATTAATGCCGGATTGGTGACTGAAGAAGAAGCGCGTTATTCTTCTATTAAGAATCTGATTACCAGAGCAGTCGGTACTCTGGAGGAGGTGCATACAGAGTTGCATACGCACCATACTGAAGAGGAAGATTTGTATCTGATATGCTCAGATGGATTGACCGATATGCTTGGGCATGATGAAATCCAATCCTTGATAAGACAGTACGAGTCTGATCTTGACCGCTGTGCAGAAGCGCTGATTGATGGTGCCAAGGACAGAGGCGGGCTGGATAATATTTCAGCTGTCCTGTTCCGTCTGGTTAACGAAGAAAACAAGTCCTGGTTGCAAAGAACATTTACCCGGTAGGTCGGGGATTATGAATTGATGAGAGATTTATGGCGAAAATTATCGTCACCTTTAATGGTTTGGTTCAGCAAGAAATCACTATCAGCAAATCACGCCTCACGGTAGGTCGGCGCCCCAGTAACGATATCGTCATCGATCACCTGACGGTCAGCGGTCAGCATGCCGCGATCGATACCTCGTCCAATGGTTCTTTTGTACTTGATCTCGGCAGTACCAATGGGACCATGGTGAATGCGCAGCCTGTTAAAAAACATCTGCTGCAACATGATGATGTCATCGACATCGGTAAATACAAATTAAGATTTCAGGTAGAAGAGTCAGGCAAACAGACCTTTATGCCTGAGCCAGGACAAGTGCATCCGGCTGCTGTCGATAAGCCCAGGGCCAAGATCAAGGTCATGAATGGCCCTAATTCTGGGAAAGAGCTCAACCTGGTCAAAGCCGTCACTACGATAGGCAGCCCTGGCACCCAGGTCATTGCCATCACCCAGCAGGGCAAGGACTATGTGATTGCTCAGGTCGAAGGCAGTGCAGCGGCCACAGTCAATACCCAGTCCATCAAGGACAAACCACACACCCTCAAGCATGCAGACATGATAGAGCTGGCAGGGACAAAAATGGCAGTGATTTTTTATTAATCAAATGTTGCTATCTTATCCCTGCCTGCGTTTGAATGGCAGGGATAGCTCAGTCGACATGAGCTGATTTCCTGCACCACTATTTTCTGAACAGTAATTTTGAGCCCTGCTTATGTGCATTTGCTATATGCGTGTGCATGGTGTAGCTCTGATGGTAAGAGATATTCTTTTTAAATTTGCATCAAGCTTTGAAACAAACTTTTACATGACTGACAGACTTGTCACTCGTCTTTGTGATCTGACACATGCACTGACAAATATTTGCATGGATTAAATGGCAACTATTGACGCATTTCGTCACTTCTTGTCCGATGACTCACGAAACTTACTATTTCCGCATAAGAAAATGCGTAGTTGCCCAGTAAACAAAAACTGGCACGGTGATTGCTACATGTGAAGCGTAGTTCCTGATTTCAACTTTTTCCTGGAGTTCATAATGAAAGCTATCCCTAAACAGCTGCAACGCGGCTTTACACTGATCGAATTGATGATTGTTGTTGCAATTATCGGTATCTTGGCTGCGATCGCAATCCCTCAGTATTCTGATTACACATCCCGTACTCGTGCGGCTGGCGCGATTGCAGAACTGGACAGCTTGAAGTCCGCAATGTCTATCTGCTTCCAAAATGAAGGTGCATGGACTAACTGCACGCAAATGGGCTCTAATGCTATCCCTACGGTAGTTACTTCTAAATTCCTGACAACAGCTGCTCCATCTATTGCTGGTACAGGCGTTATCACTCAAGCTGCAACTGGCGCGACAACTAGCGCTGGTGTAGCTCTGGGTGCAGTACTGACACCATCTACATTGTCTGGTCAAGCAAATATGCTGTGGACTACATCCAGCACAATCTGCGATCCAGTTCGTGGTCTGAAAAGCGGTCAAGGCGGTTGCCCATAATCACATCAGTGATTTGAAAAAAAGCCCGGGGTTGAACATACCCTGGGCTTTTTTTATTCATGAATGGATAAAAATTTATCCCCAAACGGTTGTGGCGTAGCTTTACGTTGATCGAATTGAGACAAGGCTAACTTTCCAGCCAAGGCCTTTTTTAAACACATGAACGACATAGTGTTAAGGTTATACCTTCAAGGCTAGGTAGAATTTTCTACCTGGCCGTTTTTCATAAAACAGTGGGATTGCGCTACGGCGAAGTCGTCGTTGAGCAGCGGTGGTAGTTTTCCTCTGCGAGCAAGGGAAGGTGCTGCGCCCGGCGTTCCTAGTTGGTAGGGTCTTGCATTTCAATAAAAAAGTGACTAGCATTATCAAACAGATGTCGCTGATTTAGCGGCATCGCCAGCTGATTACTTATCCTGAACTGAAAGACCATTCAGCAGTTTTATGTTTATTGTTATTTCAAGTCAGTGCTGGCATAAATTTTGCAAATTTTTCTGTTGTAGTACCTCATGTTATTTTTATTAGGAGTTTCTCATGAAAACTATACCTCAAAAGTTGCAACGTGGCTTTACTCTGATCGAATTGATGATTGTTGTTGCAATTATCGGTATCTTGGCTGCGATTGCTATTCCTCAGTATTCTGATTACACATCCCGAACTCGTGCAGCTGGCGCGATTGCAGAATTGGACAGCTTGAAGTCCGCAATGTCTATCTGCTTCCAAAATGAAGGTGCATGGACTAACTGCACGCAAATGGGCTCTAATGCTATCCCTACGGTAGTTACTTCTAAATTCCTGACAACAGCTGCTCCTGCTATCTCTGGTGCTGGCGTTATCACTCAAGCTGCAACTGGCGCTACAACCAGTGCTGGCGTAGCTTTGGGTGCAGTACTGACACCATCCACATTGTCCGGTCAGGCAAATATGCTGTGGACAACTTCAGGTACAATTTGCGATCCAGTTCGTGGCCTGAAAAGCGGTCAAGGTGGTTGCCCATAATCACATCAGTGATTTGAAAAAAGCCCGGGGGTTCAGTTCAAACCCCCGGGCTTTTTTATTTTAATTTCGTATCTCTTACGTAGAGAATTCAAGTTGTCCATCAGATATGTTGTCAGGGTATGATAAGCAAATGATCAAAGATAAAGAAGCGCTATGAAATCTCAATTGCAAAAACTGGAAAAAGGATTCACCCTCATCGAGTTGATGATCGTTGTGGCTATTATTGGTATTTTGGCCTCAATTGCCTTGCCTCAGTATAGTGACTATACGTCCCGTACCAGGGCGGCAGGTGCGATTGCTGAACTGCATAGCTTGAAGACCGCAATGTCACTTTGTTTTCAAACTGACGGGACGTGGACAGGTTGTACCAACATGGGGAGCAATGGAATACCCACTGTTGTTACATCCAAGTT
>JACQDX010000065.1 GCA_016200895.1 Burkholderiales bacterium | reverse complement strand
GAATTTTTTCGACAGGACTGTTGCAATCGCTGCTGTCAGTGTAGTTTTACCGTGATCAACGTGGCCAATTGTACCGACGTTGACGTGCGGCTTGGTGCGCTCGAACTTACCTTTTGCCATTTTATTCTTCCTTCAAAAAGAACGATTTATCAACAATAGAAAACCTACCCCGGCATGGGGCAGGCCTTTGATTCTTTATTACTTAGCTTTGGATGTGACGATAGCGTCAATCACGTTCTTAGGTGCTTCAGAGTAGTGCTTGAATTCCATGGAATATGTTGCACGACCTTGTGTAGCAGAACGCAGGGATGTGGAGTAACCAAACATCTCAGACAAAGGTACTTCAGCTTTGATGATCTTGCCACCGCCGCCAGCGATTTCGTCCATACCTTGAACCATACCGCGACGTGAAGACAGATCACCCATGACTGTACCAGCGTAGTCTTCAGGTGTTTCTACTTCAACAGCCATCATTGGCTCCAGGATAACTGGACTTGCTTTACGGCAGCCATCTTTGAACGCCATCGAACCCGCCATACGGAAGGCGTTTTCGTTGGAGTCAACGTCATGGTAGGAACCGAAGAACAGTGTAACTTTAACGTCAACAACTGGGTAGCCAGCCAATACACCGGAAGTCAGTGTTTCGCGAACACCTTTTTCAACTGCAGGGATGTATTCACGTGGAACTGTACCGCCTTTGATCGCGTCAACGAATTCAAAGCCTTTACCTGGTTCTTGCGGCTCGATCTTCAGAACAACGTGACCATACTGACCACGGCCACCGGATTGCTTAACGAATTTACCTTCGATTTCTTCGCAAGTTTTGCGGATAGTTTCGCGGTAAGCAACTTGTGGTTTACCCACTGTGGCTTCAACGTTGAATTCACGCTTCATACGGTCAACGATAATATCCAGATGCAACTCGCCCATACCGGCGATAATTGTTTGACCAGATTCTTCGTCAGTACGTACGCGGAAAGATGGATCTTCAGCGGCCAGACGGTTCAATGCCAGACCCATTTTTTCCTGGTCAGCTTTGGTTTTTGGCTCAACTGCCTGAGAAATAACTGGCTCTGGGAATATCATGCGCTCCAGAACAACAATTGCTTTTTCATCGCACAGCGTATCACCAGTAGTTGTGTCTTTCAGACCAACAACCGCAGCGATATCACCCGCCATCATTTCCTTGATTTCTTCACGTTGGTTCGCATGCATTTGAACCAGACGGCCGATACGTTCTTTTTTCTCTTTAACAGAGTTGTAAACGCTGTCGCCAGAATTCAATGTACCGGAGTAGCAACGGATAAAGCACAATTGACCAACGAATGGATCAGTTGCGATTTTGAATGCCAGTGCAGAGAATTTCTCTGTATCTTCAGCTTTACGGACAACTGGTTCGTCATCTTCGTTCAGACCTGGAACTGGTGGGATGTCCAATGGCGATGGCAGGTATTCAACGACCGCATCCAACATCGCCTGAACACCCTTGTTCTTAAATGCAGTACCGCACATCATAGGAACGATTTCAGAAGCGATAGTACGTTGGCGCAAAGCAGCTTTGATTTCTTCTTCAGTCAAATCACCTTCTTCAAGGTATTTGTTCATCAACTCTTCACTGGCTTCAGCAGCTGCTTCAACCATGTTTTCACGCCATTTTTTTGCGTCAGCCAACAGGTTTTCAGGGATATCACGGTATTCAAATTTCATACCCTGAGATGCTGCATCCCAAATAATCGCTTTCATCTTGACCAGATCGATAACGCCTTCGAACAGGTCTTCAGCACCGATAGGTACTTGCAGAGGAACTGGGTTGGCTTTCAAACGTGCGCGCATTTGATCGTACACTTTGAAGAAGTTCGCGCCAGTACGGTCCATCTTGTTGACGAATGCCAAACGTGGGACTTTGTACTTGTTAGCCTGACGCCATACGGTTTCAGACTGAGGCTGAACGCCACCTACTGCACAGTAAACCATGCAGGCGCCATCGAGAACACGCATGGAACGCTCAACTTCAATCGTGAAGTCAACGTGGCCTGGTGTATCGATGATGTTGATGTGATGCTCAGGGAAGTTGTTCGCCATGCCCTTCCAGAAGCATGTGGTCGCAGCAGAAGTAATGGTAATACCACGTTCCTGCTCTTGCTCCATCCAGTCCATGGTAGCCGCGCCATCATGCACTTCACCAATTTTATGGTTTACACCTGTGTAAAACAGTACACGTTCTGTCGTTGTTGTTTTACCGGCATCAATGTGAGCGGAAATACCGATATTGCGGTAGCGCTCAATGGGGGTCTTACGGGCCATAGCTAATCCTAAATCTTTTAATGGACAAAACCGAGCGCATTTTTTTACAAAAATCGCGCCCGGCCTGATTCAAAATACTTGCCAGAGCCGTTGCACTAAAGACATACAACAGCTCCTTACTCTTACTCTTAGAAGCGGAAGTGAGAGAAGGCCTTGTTGGCTTCAGCCATACGATGGACTTCATCACGTTTCTTCATTGCGCCGCCGCGGCCTTCTGCGGCTTCCATCAACTCACCACCCAAACGTTGTGGCATGGATTTTTCGCTACGCTTGTTAGCGGCTTCACGCAACCAACGCATAGACAAAGCCAGACGACGAACTGGACGCACTTCTACAGGCACCTGGTAGTTCGCGCCACCAACACGGCGGGACTTAACCTCAACCAGTGGTTTGGCGTTGCTGATTGCCAGCGCAAACACTTCCAAAGGATCTTTACCAGATTTTTGTTGGATGTGATCGAATGCGCCGTAAATGATGCCTTCAGCAACAGATTTCTTGCCGGACAACATCAAAACGTTTACAAATTTTGCTACTTCTACATTACCGAATTTTGGATCCGGCAGTACGTCCCGTTTCGGGACCTCACGACGACGTGGCATTTCAATTCCTTTCAATCTTCAGTTGAGCACAAAGCAACATTTTGCTTCACGCTCGCGACAGGCCATCATAACCGGTCACTTACTCGGCTTATTTCCAAACCGACACTGATCCGCAATAGATTACGGAGATTAAATTACGAGATATATGGCCTTCACCGCCAATGTACGAAATAACTTCGAAACCATTAGTCAGGCGAACTTTGGCAACTTTACGCAAAGCCGAGTTAGGCTTTTTTGGAGTTGTCGTATAAACGCGGGTGCAAACGCCACGTTTTTGCGGGCTGTTTTCCAGCGCCGGCGATTTGCTTTTAACACGTGCAGAAACACGTGGTTGGCGAATCAGTTGATTGATGGTTGGCATCGTTTTTAATCCAACAAAATACAACGTTAAACACAAACCCGGAAACGGTTGCCCGGGAACTTAAAATCATTTTTTGGCCTGAATCCCCAGACCAACCCGACTCAGCCACCTGCTTTTGCCTGCTTTTTAAGCATTGCTTACCTGATAAAACCGGGCAAAACAAGAATAGCAAATGCAAACCCAAAATCGAGAACTCGCAATTTTATGTCGCTTCACACAAGCATGTCAACGCTTTTTATTTCTACAATTCAAGCGCTTAGGTGATTTTGTGTGCATGCAAACAGCCTTTCAGAGTAGAAAGTTTCAGCAAAAAATCAAGGTTTACCGGGCTTGACGGCATGCAAGGGGATTTGCCAGGCATGACTGAAAAGCAAAATATGCTTAAATCCTACATTCGCTCGGCATATATGCAGTCAATACAAAGTAAATCATTTACTATTTACGCCCTTAAACTGTTGCTTCACGCAGTCGCCCACCCTGTTGCAAGTATAAAAACACAATGCCCGCCCTGTTTCGCCCAGCCTCGCTATATCTTCTTGTCAGTTACCTGCTGATTTCGAGCTTGCCATTTTTCCCATTGCTGCAAGGGCAGCCGGTGGAAAAGCCTTATCATTTGCTGGCGATGGAACTGGTGTCCTGGCTGGGTTTCTGGGTCTTGCTGCAAAGACCGCGCTGGTTTCATTACCTGTTGCTGCCAGCCTTTTTTGCCGTGCCCATAGAAGTTTACCTGCGCTTGTATTTTGGACAAGGTATCTCTACCCATCACCTGGGCATCATGGTGGAAACCAGTCCCAAAGAAGCAATGGAGTTCCTGGGTAATAAAGTCTGGTTGCTATTATTACTGGTGATTGCAATGACAGCCTGGTGGTGGAGCCTGTTGCGCGTTGCCAAAAATCACGCGCACTGGGACTGGAGACATCGTTCGCGCTGGGCAGTGCTTCTTCTTATCGCTCTGGGTATCGCCACCTGGACTTATGGCGAGCAGATAGGCGTCGCCAAAGCCCCTCCCGCTGCCAGCGCCAGTAAAGCCAGTGGCAGTGCCGCCTCAAATTCTGGTTCAAGCGCAGATTCATCCTCAACAGAAGATGAGGAAAAAGACGAAGATGAAGAGGAAGAAGCCAGTGCTTCAGCGTCAGCCTCCGCTTCCACCTCTGCGGCAGAGGCAAGTGCCTCTGCAGATACCCTCACGCGCTGGCGCACCAGTCTGAAGAAAAACCTGCCACCTTTGCCGCACTGGGCCAAAATCCCGTATGACGAAGAGACTTACATACGTAGCTGGCCATTTGGCCTGGTCTTGCGCGCCAATGATTTTTGGGTAGAGCGCGATTACCTGGCCAAGCTGTCAGAAAAGAGTCGCGCCTTCCGCTTTCAGGCGCATCTTGATGGCAACCCGGAGACACCGCAAACCATCATCATGGTGATAGGCGAGTCTTCGCGTTTTGACCGCTGGAGCCTGAATGGCTATGAGCGCGATACCAATCCCCTGCTCAAGAAAGAAAGCAATCTGGTCGCATTCAGCGATGTGGTAACAGCCGTTTCGGCTACCCGCTTATCGGTACCCATCATCGTGTCGCGCAAACCTGCAGCACAAAGCCTGAAAGCGGGTTTTTCTGAAAAATCATTTTTGACCGCTTTCAAGGAAGCGGGTTTCAAGACATATTGGCTGTCAAATCAAATGAGCTTTGGTCAGTTTGATACGCCGACTTCGGTTTTCGCCAAAGAGGCTGATGTCACCCAATTCTTGAACCTGGGTGGATTTACCAATAGTTCGAATCTTGACCAGGTCTTGCTGGAACCCATGGCAAATGCCATGCGCGATGCCTCGCCCAAGAAACTGATCGTCTTGCACACCCTCGGTAATCACTGGAATTACAGCCACCGTCACCCACAGTCTTTTGATAACTGGAAACCATCGCTGTATGGTGTCGTCAATCCGGCTTATACCGATCTGAAGAACAAGCAGGCCTTGAACAATAGTTATGATAATTCCATCTTGTATACAGACTGGATGCTGTCGGAAGTCATACAAAAACTAAAGACCAGCTCACAAATCACTTCGCTACTATATATCTCCGACCATGGGCAGACGCTGTATGACGGCACTTGCAACCTGGCTTTTCATGGTCACAATACTGAGTATGAATTCCATGTACCGGCTTTCATGTGGTATTCCGATGCTTATCAAGAACATTTCCCGGACAAGATAGTCCAGCTGCGCCTGCATCAAAAAGCCAGGCTATCGACTGAAAACGTTTTTCACAGCCTGTTGGACATGGCCAATATCCGCTACCCGGATGAAAAACTGGAGTGGAGCATACTCAGCAAGCAGTTGAAAGCACATACCCGCTATGTAGACAGCTACGGCTGGACCAATTATGACAACGCCACCCTGAAAGGGGATTGCCGCGAAGTCATGGATAAAAAGACCCCTTTGGTACAGGAAAAATAGACTATTGGTATAAAAAGCTAATACGCACTGATTGCCGGGGGGCATTCATTGCAGCGAATGTACTTTCTCACTTACACTTGCAAAATATGCCTCATGAGATAGCGCCCACTCTGCAATTCAGCCACCAGCATCAGCCCACTGCCATCGTCGCAGGTGCCTGGCTGGTGCATATCCTGTCACCTAAAGCGACCATGCAGGAGATCAATGTGCAGTTAAGCCAGGCTGCCAAACATGCTGAATTGCACTGGGATTTAAGCCAGGTCAGTGCGCTCGATCATATAGGTGCGCAAATGCTGTGGCGCATCTGGGGCAAACAAAGACCGAAATACGTCACCATCCTGCCAGCCCATGAGGGTCTGTTTGCGCGGCTGGAAGAAGTCAGCAAGATTTTAGTTCCACCTCAGGCCAAACCACGGCTGACGCGCACCATGCAACTGGGTGCGCAAGTGCTGGGTTTGTTCCAGCACTTATATAGCTTCACTGCCCTGCTCGGCCAGTTGATGCTGGATTTACTCTGCTTTGCCCGTCACCCCATGAAAGCGCCGTGGAAGGAATTGTCGGCCAATGTCTATCACACTGGTGCACAGGCGCTGGGCATCACTGCCCTGGTCGGTATCTTGATCGGCGTGGTGCTGTCTTATTTGTCCGCCCAGCAATTGCGCACCTTTGGTGGCGATCTCTATATAGTCAATATTCTGGGCATGAGTATCATCCGCGAACTTGGCCCCATGCTGGCAGCGATCCTGGTGGCCGGGCGTTCTGGCTCCGCCATCACGGCACAACTGGGTGTCATGCGGGTGACCGAAGAGCTCGATGCCATGCGCGTCATGGGCATACCGCATGGTTTTCGCCTGATCATGCCCAAGGTGCTGGCGCTGGCGATTGCCATGCCCTTGCTGGTGATCTGGACAGATATCATGGCACTGGCAGGCGGCATGATATCGGCACAGGCTTTGCTGGGCATGTCGCCAGAATTTTTTGTTTATAAACTACCGGAAGCCGTACCCCTGATTAACTTCTGGATAGGCTTGAGCAAAGGCGTCACCTTTGGCATTCTGATCGCCCTGATCGCCTGCCACTATGGCTTGCGCATAGAACCAAATACCGAAAGTCTGGGGCGCGGTACCACCAATTCTGTGGTCGTCGCGATTACCGTAGTCATCATCGCCGATGCCATCTATGCCATTATCTTCAGCAAGGCAGGTTACTGATGCCAAGCGAAAACATCATAGAAATTCGCGATTTACGCACCCAGTTTGGACGTGCGGTGGTGCATGATCAGTTGGAACTGGACGTCAAACGGGGTGAAATCCTGTCCATTGTCGGCGGCTCAGGCTCAGGCAAGACCGTGCTGATGCGGCAAATGCTGGGGCTGGAAACGCCAACGCGCGGCAGCATCAAGGTGTTTGGTGAAGACTTGCATGATTCGCAAGCGCGACATCTGGATTATTTGCGCAAGCGTTCTGGCATGTTGTTCCAGCATGGTGCCCTGTATTCTGCCCTGAGCGTGTTCGACAATGTTGCCCAGCCCATGCGCGAACTGGGGACGCTGCCGGAAGACCTCATCAATGACCTGGTCTACCTGAAGCTGCACATGGTTGACATTGCCTTTGAGCATGCGCGCAAGATGCCAGCAGATTTATCAGGCGGCATGATCAAGCGGATAGCCCTGGCGCGTGCGCTGGCACTGGACCCGGAATTACTGTTCCTGGATGAACCAACTGCGGGGCTGGACCCCGACCGCTCAGACAGCTTTGTTGAACTGATACTATCGCTACACCAGCAATTGCGCCTGACCGTGATTATGGTGACGCATGATCTGGACAGCCTGTTTGCTCTCTCCAACAGGATAGCTGTGCTGGCAGAAAAACATGTAGTGACTATAGGGACACCCAGAGAAGTGGTGGCCTACCAACATCCATTCATACGCAGTTTCTTCCTTGGTGGGCGCGGTGAGCGTGCCATGGAAGCACTGCCACCCCAAACACCTCAGGATATATAAGCTATGGAAAACAGATCTCATGCGCTCATGGCAGGTTTCTTCACCATTGCCCTGCTGACACTGACCACCGTACTGGCTATCTGGCTAGGGCGAGACAAGATCAAACGCGTGCCTTATGACGTGGTGACCTCGAACGCCGTATCCGGCCTGAACTTGCAGGCGGCGGTGCGCTACAAGGGCATCAAGGTGGGCAATGTCACGGACATCGATTTTGATGACAAAAATCCAGGGCAAATCATTCTACGTCTTGAAATCATCCCCGATGCCCCGGTCACCAGTTCCACCTATGCCACCCTGGGGTATCAGGGCGTGACGGGTATCGCCTTTGTACAACTTGATGATGAAGGCACGTCCAAGCAATTGCTGGTCGCTGACAATAAATCAGAAGTGGTGCCACGCATACCCATGCGCCCTGGCATGATGCAAAATCTGGAAAAACGCGGCCAGGCTATCCTGGTACAAACTGAAGAATTGACGCGTCGCCTCAATACCATGCTGGATCCGGCCAACCAGAAATCACTGATGACTGCGGTAGAAAATTTTGGACAAGCCTCTGCTGCATGGAAGGCGTTACCGGCAAAATTTGAACCCACCCTGGCGCGTCTTCCTGAAATGGCAGACCAGGCCAAAATGACCATGACTGAAATCCGCACTCTGTCGAGCAACGTCGGCAAACTAAGCAATAACCTGAATCAACTGACAACCAGTCTGCAAGCCGAAGATGGTCCGCTGGCACGATTTAGCCTGGTAATGGACAATGTTGGCAACAGCCTGACTTTAGACACCCTGCCCAAGGTACAAAGTGTCGCTGGTGAAGCCAGGGCCAGCCTGCGCTCTTTTGGCCGCTTATCAGATTCACTCAAAGAAAGGCCGCAAAGCCTTTTGTTTGGCAACCCACTCCCTGCACCTGGTCCGGGTGAGCCTGGATTTGTCGCACCCAAGTAAAGGAATCCGTATGATCTATACTGCATTTTTTCGCCTCCTTGGCAATTTGAGAAATACGGGCACGACTGTATTTTTACTGATGCTATTGTCAGCTTGCAGCAGCACGCCCGTTGCACAACAGTCGCAGCAATATGATTTTGGTCCATTGACCACAAATGCATCAGTACAACCAAACCAGGGCAAGTTGCAGCTCAGCATAGCGGAGGTCACGATTCCTCCAGCGCTGGACAGTAATGCCATGCTTTACAGGCTGCAATATGACAATGTGCAACAACTCAAGGCTTATTCCCTGCATCGCTGGAGCATGCCACCGGCGCAATTGCTGGCGCAAAGATTGAAATCAGTTCTCGTGGCGCAAGGTGCAGATGTATTGGCAAATACCGATGGAGCAAACCTGCCGATCCTGCGTCTGGAAATAGATGAATTTTCACAGATTTTTACAGCAGCCAATCAAAGCAATGCGCAAATCAATCTGCGCGCCTCTGTCATCAAGGGTCATAAACTGATAGCCCAAAAAAGTTTCCAGCAAAAAGTAGCAACAAGCACTGCCGATGCGCCAGGTGGTGCGCGGGCAATGCGTGAAGCCGCCGATGCCAGCATTGCTGAAATACAGACCTGGATCATGAGCCTGCAATTGAAATAGAGCTGATTGATCAAGTTGATAGTCGATATTTAAAGCTGACCGCATGCAGCCAGATTCCAGTACAGTATCAGCAGACGAGCAGCCTGGTGAGTCGCCAAATGAATCACCAAGTGAGCAACTTAGTCCGCAACTAAGCAGCCTGCGTAGCTCCCCCTTTGCCAGGGTGAGTCTGGTCGCCTATCTGTTTTTGATTATCTATGCGAGCTGGTTCCCGTTTACTGGCTGGCAAACGAATAGCTGGGCAGCACTGCCCGAGCTCATACAACAATGGCCGCGTTACTGGAGTGGCTTTGACGCCATCATCAATGTGGTCGGTTATATGCCCTTTGGCATGCTGATTGTGTTTGCGCTATACCCACTGGTCAGGCGCTGGTGGGCAGCATTGCTGGCAACGCTCAGTGGTGCGTTGATATCAGCAACGGCTGAGATTGTGCAAAACTTCTTGCCCAGCCGCGTTACTTCACTGCTGGATTTTTTGACCAATACCTCTGGTGCCATGCTGGGCGCGATACTGGGTGCCCTGCTGACCCCGCTGATACTGGAAAAAGGTCGCTTGCAATTACTGCGCAAGCAATGGACGCATAAAGAGTCCAGTCGCGAAATCCTTGTGCTGGGTCTGTGGTCCATGGCGCAGATTTATCCGCAAGCTTATCTGTTTGGCCTGGGCCAGGTCCTGCCCGTGATTTCGCAAACACTGAGCGAGCTGATGAACATGGATATCGATATCAGCGTTTTCCTGCTACAAGGTTATGAGCTGAGTGTAGAGGAGTACCTGCTGTCAGAAACCATTATCACCGCCTGCAGTTGTACTGGTGCCCTGCTGATTTGCCTGAGCCTGCTGAACCGGCATGCACCCAAAACCATCTTGTCGGTCTTGCTGCTGGGCGCAGCCCTGACCATCAAGGCACTGGCCAGCGCATTGTTGTTCAAACCTGAATATGCTTTTGCCTGGCTGACACCAGGTGCGCGTGGTGGTTTGCTGATCAGCATCATCATGCTATATGGTTTTTCCTTTGCCCCGTCCCATGTACAGAAGCGGCTGGCTTTGCTGATGCTGATGATATCGCTGGTGGTCATCAATCTGGTTTCGGACAATCCCTACTTTGCCGCCACCATGCAAACCTGGGTGCAGGGCAAGTTTTTGAACTTCAATGGCGCAGCACAATTCTTGTCATTGTTCTGGCCGTTTCTGGCAATCTGGGCGCTATTACGCAAGCCGCGCCCGGTGTAAAAGTCCCCTGACTTCACAATTGCAGTATCATAGCGGGCAACAAGCGCCATCACCCGGTGGCGGTATCAACCGCAGGCTGGATATCTTATGTCTGAAGCACTTTATTTTCAAAAACACGTCTTTTTTTGCCTGAACCAACGCGAAGACGGCCGCCCTTGCTGTGCTGACCGTGGTGCGCAAGCCGCCCAGGAACATGCAAAACGCCGCATCAAACAACTGGACATGAATGGTCACGGCAAAATCCGCATCAATAAAGCTGGATGCCTCGATCGTTGCGACGATGGGCCGGTACTGGTGGTCTATCCGCAAGGAACCTGGTACACCTATGTTGATCAATCTGATATTGACGAAATCATTGAAGTTGATCTGATAGGCGGCGGTGTCGTCGAGCGTCTGAAGGTCTGATCATCATGAATGCGCAGACTGAACATTTTTCTCTCCAGGGCGCCGCTGGCAATTTGCAATGCGCGCTGGACTTGCCTGATCCGGAAACACATGCTGCCCCTATAGGCCTGGCGCTGGTAGCCCACCCGCATCCGCTATTTGGCGGCACCATGGACAATAAAGTGGCGCAAACCCTGGCGCGCACGTTCGCAGCCCTGGGCTATGTTGCCGTACGCATGAATTTTCGCGGTGTCGGTAAATCAGAAGGCACCTACGATGCAGGCATGGGCGAGACCGACGACATGGAATTATTACTGACCGCCATGCGTGCACGCTACCCCGATTTGCCACTGGCATTAGCCGGTTTTTCCTTTGGTACTTTTGTACAGGCCCGTCTGCAACAGCGCTTGCAAGAAAACGGCAAACCGGCAGAACGCCTGGCACTGGTTGGCGCAGCTGCCGGTAAATGGGATATGCCAGCGATACCTGCAAATACAATCTTGATCCACGGTGAACTGGATGACACCATCCCTCTGAGCGCCGTGCTGGATTGGCTGCGCCCGCAAGATATACCCGTCACCGTGATACCCGGTGCTGACCACTTCTTCCACCGTCGTCTGCACCATATCAAACAACTCATCGTCAGCCTGTGGGATAAAGCCTGATGCTGTCGCTGCCAGATTCAATACAGACTACATGCTGATCATGAATCTGCTGACTGCTCAATTATCGACCCAATTATTCGTTTTTTGTCACCCTTTGTTTTATTAGCTACCACAATGAAAAAATTCCTCGCCTCAATTGCCGTCTCGCTGCTGACCATGACAGCCGCCGTCGCGCAAACCCTGCCTGCGCCCACCATTGCTTCCAAAGCCTGGCTCCTGTTGGATGCCACCAGCAATCAAGTCATTGCCGCACAAGAACCAACTATGAGCGTAGAGCCAGCATCGCTGACCAAGATCATGACCGCCTATCTGGTGTTTTCTGCCCTCAAGGACAAAAAACTGGACCTGAACCAGAGCATCAATGTCTCTGTTCGTGCCTGGAAAGTCGATGGCAGCAGCTCCAAGATGTTTATCGAGCCCAACAAACCAGTCACCATCAATGAATTGCTGTATGGCCTGATCGTACAGTCTGGCAATGATGCCGCCGTTGCTCTGGCAGAAGCCGTGGCCGGTAGCGAAGAAGCCTTCGTCGTACAAATGAACCGCGAAGCTGAACGCATGGGTCTCAAGGCCACGCGCTTTGCCAATTCGCATGGTTTGCCCAGCAAGGATAATTATTCGACAGCACAGGATTTATCCAATCTGGCAGCGCGCCTGATCATTGATCACCCGGAGTTCTACAAGACTTATTATTCCACCAAGAGCTATACCTATAACAAGATCACCCAGCCTAACCGCAACCGCCTGTTGTTGCTCGACCCTACTGTCGATGGCATGAAAACCGGCCATACCACCAGTGGTGGCTATAGCTTGATTTCTTCTGCAAATCGCCCGAATGGCACAGGCCAGCGCCGCCTGATCTCTGTCGTCATCGGTGCCGACAGTGACTCGGTACGTGCGCAAGAAAGCCTGAAATTGCTGAACTGGGGCTACCTGAACTTTGAAACCCTGAAGCTGTATGACAAAGGCCAGGCGATTGCCACACCAGAAGTCTGGAAAGGCACTCAGCCCCAGGTCAAGATAGGCTTTGACCGTGAATTGTATGTGACCCTGCCCAAAGGTTCTGCCGCCAAACTGAAACCGGCACTGGAACGCAAAGACCCGCTGGTCGCCCCGATTGCATTGAACAGCAAGGTTGGGACCATGAAGGTCATGCTGGATGGCAAGGCAGTTGCTGAAGTCCCGGTGATTGCGCTGGAACAGATCAATCAGGCCAGCATTTTTGGCCGCGCCTGGGATTCGATACGACTGATGTTCAAGTAATATTATTGAGGCGACTTAGCCCGGCTTGATGCTCACACATGAACCCGGGGCTATGTGCGTATGCCGTATTTGCATAAGCCGCCTCAGTTTTCCATGTAAGAATAATCTCCTCTACCTTTTTGCATACACAACATCATGAACGAACCCCTGGTCTACCTGAATGGCGAAATGACGCCGCTGTCCGAAGCCAAAATCCCGGTGCTGGACCGTGGCTTTATCTTTGGTGATGGCATTTATGAAGTCATCCCTGTCTATCAGCGCAAAATGTTCCGTGCTGACCAGCATCTGGCCCGCCTGTTCCGCAGTCTGGCAGCCATAGGCATCACAAATCCGCACAGCAAGGAAGAATGGCTGGCCCTGATCGCCAAGGTCATGGCTGCTCATGAAGCAGATGACCAGATGGTCTATCTGCAAGTCACCCGTGGCGTAGCCAAACGTGCCCATGCCTTCCCCAAGGATGAGATCACACCTACGGTCTTCATCATGACCAATCCGATTGTGCTGCCGACTGCGGCTGCACGTGAGAACGGGGTTGCCTGTGTAACGATGGAAGACAAGCGCTGGCTGCGTTGCGAAATCAAATCCATTTCGCTGCTGGGCAATGTACTTGCGGCACAAAATGCTGCCGAAAACGATGCCGCCGAAAGCATACAGTTCCGCGACGGCTACCTGACCGAAGCGTCGGCATCGAATGTCTGGATAGTTAAAGATGGTGTGCTCATGGGCCCTCCCAAAGACAACCTGATACTCGAAGGCATACGCTACGGCCTGATAGAAGAATTGTGCGCCGCCAACAATATCAAGCTAGAAGCCCGCCGTATTACACGCGAAGAAGTCTTTGCGGCAGATGAAGTCATGTTGTCGTCCGCCACCAAGGAAGTGCTGGCGGTAGTGAAGCTGGATGATGCCGTAATAGGCAGTGGCAAACCGGGAGCGGTTTATCACCAGTTGTATGCGGCTTATCAAGCGGCCAAGGCGGCTTAAAAAATACCGAAAACTTATTACGGCGTAGGTTGGGCTACGTCTCATCAGCCCAACATTTGGCCTCCGCAAAACGCATACCTTATTTAAACGCCCAGTGCTGAGCTGGTAAACCGCAGCCTAGCGAGGCCGGCCCAACCTACGACATTGCCACCGATTAGAGCCTACTTCGCCTGCCCCAACAAACTAAACCCATGCGTCCAATGCTGACGCTGGAATGCATAGCTGATCCACAACATCGCCAGCGGCTCAATCAAACGCGCTGCGGTGATGTCCCCCATGTCGATGGCACCACGCCAGCCAAAATCACGCAGGATGGCTGTCACTTCCTGTTTGGCACCTGCATCATTGCCGGCAATGAACATATCCGGCTGGCCATCCAAGAATTTTGGTTGCACCATATGCGTAGTGACGATGGTATTGAAAGCCTTGACCACCCGTGCTTGCGGCAACAGTCTTTGCACCAGTTCGCCTGCAGAATCACTGAAACCTACCGCCAGTTTGGGCGAACCTGTAGCAAAATCCAGTAGCGGATTGACCGCATCAATCACGGTTTTGCCAGAAAAATTGGCGGGGCCTGCCAATGCCAGGCTTGCTGGCAAACCATCCCATGGCAATGCCAGGAAAACCAGGTCGGCAGCCTTGGCCGCATCTGCATAACTGCTGGCCCTTGCTGTTGGCACAGCTGCCAATGCCTCCCTGCTTTTATCACTATCAGGATTACGGGTGCCGAATATCACCTGATAACCCTGACTGGCAAAGCCCTTGGCGATGGTAACGCCAACCATGCCATTACCCAGGACCGCGACTGTTTTTGTAGCTGTTTGCATTTTATTTCCCCTATCTGTGTGTTGATGGGAGTGATTGTGATCTCATTGATTAATGCTGATAAGCCAGCTATTCTTATTTTCACTCACAACTTCAGGTTACGAATATGAAGCTCGATGCCTCTCAACGCATTCCCGCCATGCTGTCTTTCATACAGGCGGCAGATCGTGGCAGTTTTGCTGCGGCCGCCAGGGCATTGCATATTTCAGCAGCAGCTGTGAGCAAAAATGTGGCAGGACTGGAGCAAACCCTGGGCGTGCGCCTGATGAACCGCAGCACCCGTTCATTGCAATTGACCAGCGAAGGTCAGACTTTTTTAGAGAACGCGCGTGCAGCGATAGATGCACTTGATCATGCGGTGGAAAGCGTCAGCCGTCAGCATGCAGAAGTGGTGGGCCAGGTCAGGATATCGACAGGCAATGCCTTTGGTCAGCATTACCTCATGCCTTTGTTACCCAAA
Source organism: Burkholderiales bacterium (assembly GCA_016200895.1). Classification (GTDB taxonomy): domain Bacteria; phylum Pseudomonadota; class Gammaproteobacteria; order Burkholderiales; family Burkholderiaceae_D; genus Undibacterium. The sequence goes on along the minus strand of JACQDX010000065.1, from coordinate 30,465 downwards.
TTGCAGCAACGCCATCCAGACTTGCGGCTGGCAATCGATTTTGATGACCACCGCATAGACCTGGTGCGTGATGGTTATGACCTGGCCTTGCGCGGTGGCATGATAGAAGATTCCAGCATCATTTCGCGCACAGTGTGTCCTCTGTACACAATTCTGGCGGCTGCCCCCTCTTATCTGGCGCAGTACGGCGTGCCGCTGCAGATCAGTGATCTGGATAGTCACAAGCAAATCGCCGTCCGCTTTCTGAATGGCAAAATGACTACCTGGAATCTGAAACTCAGGCAGGGTGAGATCAACCGACCATACCCGCGTGAACCAGACCTGACAGTGTCAGCCCCTGAATCTGCTGTGCAAGCCGCGGTCATGGGCCTGGGTATTGCCCAGGTGGCAGTCCATCATTCATGGCATTATTTACGCGATAACAAGCTCAAGATCGTGTTGGGTACTTTTCATGAAGAAGGTAACAGGCAGATGGTCTTGCAATATCCACATCGCGCCCTGATTGCACCTCGCGTCAAGGCAACGGTAGATTTTTTGCTCGAAGAGTTGGCACAGACCGAGTCTTTGCATGTCCCGCTGGCATCACTGACAAGCTTTTATGCATGAATCCAGGCCGCGTCCAGGGAGCAAGCGATGCTATTGGAATTAAGTGGCAAGACCCCATATACTGACATTAAGTTATTTTGAGATTTGGAAACATTATGGAAATGAGACCCATCCCCCCCGAAGAAAGTCTGATTGAATATCCTAGTGACTTTCCCATCAAGATCATGGGACCTATGCATGACGAGTTCACCCAGACCATGGTGGAAGTCGTGACTTCGTTTGACCCGACTTTCCATGCCGGCAAGGTAGAAATGCGCCCATCCAGTAAAGGTGCTTATATCTCGGTGACAGTGACAGTATTGGCCACCAGCCGCGACCAGCTGGACAATTTGTACCGTGCGCTGTCTTCCCATCCTATGGTGAAGTTCGTGCTGTAAGAACCTGTTTACGATCTGTAGCGAGCGTGCGTCAGCGGGGTCAGGGTAACAAAAACGCAGCGCAAAAAACGGAATGTACTCTAGTACATGAGCATTTTGAGCAGCACATGAGCCCCGCATTAACTCTGATTGCCTACGCGCAGTAAGATCATAAACAGGGTTCCAAGAGGTTTTGCCTGACTGGTCACGACCAGTCAGGCAAAACCTTCAGATCAGTGCCCCTGACATGTCCATTTGCTTTTTCTCTTCGGCGACTTCTGCCAGCAACCATTCCCTGAAAGCCTTGACCTGTGGTTTGGCCAGCGCCTCTGGCGGGTACACCAGGTAATAAGCAACTTCACAAGGGATATCGATATTGAACAGGCGCTGCAACAGCCCTGCCTTGATATCCGGCTGCACTATAATATGCCTGCCCAGGGCAATGCCCTGACCATCCACTGCTGCGCGCGTCAGCATCGATGAATCCTGGAATACCAGGCCCCCGGTAGGCTCTGCATTATCCAGCCCGGCAGCGCGAAACCATGGTTCCCAAGGTTCACCATCACAGCGCAATAATTGCATGCTGGCCAACTCGGCAGGTGTCAGTGGCAACTGCCCGCCATGATAATGCGGGCTTGCAACAGGGTAATAATAATCCCCCATCAATAATTCGCTGATCATGCCCGGATAATTGCCCAGGCCAAAACGGATACCCACATCAATAGATTCCATATTGTAATCAGCCAGGTGGTTACTCGATTGCAGGCTGACTTCCAGGTCGGGGTGATGTTCGATAAACCGCCCCAGTCGCGGCGATAACCAGCGCGCCGCAAACGATGGCAGCGAAGTAATGCCCAGACGCTTTTGCTTATTGCGCTTTTTTAGCAAATCGGCGGCGTCACCCAGCTCCATCAAGGCTTTTCTGATGGTGGCAGCAAACTGCTCACCATCCGCCGTGATGCTGATGCGTTTGCCATGGCGGATGAACAGTGGCACGCCCAGCTCCTCCTCCAATGCCCGCACCTGATGACTGATCGCGCCGTGGGTCAAATGAATTTCCTGTGCTGCCTTGGAAAAATTCTGGTAGCGTGCCGCTGCCTCAAAGGCACGCAGGGCAGCTAAATTGGGGAGTCGTCGAAAATCCATATTATATAAACTGAGCGTCAGCTGAGTGTGAATTTTGTTATAAGCTTATTACAGTCTTATTGTGAATTATTTTAGCAAGTCATTCAAAAATTACTCGTTTTATTTTCTTATGAGGCAAGACTACAATGCTTCTATCGCAGTGCAACAAAGTGTTTTTCACCCTCTACTCAGTAGATAGCATTGCCACTTTAGCAGTAAAAAACCAGGAGTAAGGAAATGACAAATAATTTCGCAAACCCATCATACATGATCGCCGCTGGTGGCACATTGTCTGGCACAGCCGAACACGCCCGCAAAATTGAAGTGGCATGCGGCCGCGTCTGGTTGACAGTAGCGGGGCAGACTGATGATTACTGGCTCAGCACTGGCGAATCCATGGTCATACCTGCCAATCAATTCGTCGTGATCGAAGCTGAGAATCAAGCCAGCGTCATTGAATTGTCCGCTGTATCAAGCGTGATCAAAGTTAAAACGATGGCTGGCACCAGCTATCTGCAAAAACTGACACGTAAATTGAGCCAGGCGTTTGCTTAATTAAATAGAACAGAAGCACCGGGGCGAATATGGCACACACTGCACTGATCTTGATTGACGTACAACAAGGCTTTGATCATCCCAAGTGGGGGCAGCGAAATAATCCGGCGGCCGAGCAATATATGGCTGCCCTGCTGCAACACTGGCGTGAGCAAGACCAGCCTGTGATCCATGTACGTCATCAGTCGCAAGAACCAGATTCGCCCCTGCGAGCCGGGCAAGAAGGCTATGAATTCAAGCCGCTGGCGTACCCGCTGCCTGGCGAAACTATCTTCACCAAAAAGGTGAACAGTGCCTTCATCGGCACTGAACTCGAAGCTTGGCTACAAGCCAAGGGTATCAAGCAGCTCGTCATTGCTGGCTTGACCACGGACCATTGTGTATCAACCACCACCCGCATGGCGGGTAACCTGGGTTTTAGGGTAGAACTGGTGGCCGATGCTTGCGCCACCTTTGACCGCCCCGGTGTCAATGGTGAACTGATCCCGGCAGAAGAAATCCATCGCGTCCACCTGGCCAGCCTGCACAATGAATTTTGCGTGGTCAAGAATACTTCTGACGTGATTGCTGCGCATACCAAGTAACAACTCTAAAAATCCGGCTGGCATATCCATGACTTAGCCACCTATAATGTCCATTCCAACAACCCGGACATACGTAAAATTGGCCCCAGCTGCGTTGCAGCTCCTAGTCGTACTAAAAGTAATGCCGTTGCCGCTGACGTCTTGCTAGGACAATTTTACGTATCTCCTACAACAGGAATGGACATGGGCAAGCCGATAGAAGTGCATATCGTTCACGCATTTACCCAGCAAAATGAAGGTGGCAACCCGGCCGGGGTGGTGCTGAATGCAGATAGCTACACGACAGAACAAAAGCTGCAAATTGCCCGCGCCGTCGGTTTATCAGAAACCGCCTTTGTCTCAAGCTCAGACTGCGCTACCTTCAAGCTGGAATTTTTCACACCAAACCGCCAGATTGCCCATTGTGGCCATGCCACAGTTGCCACGTTTTCACTTTTGCGTGAACTGGGCAAAGTCACAGAAGGCCTATGCAGTAAACAAACCATAGACGGCAACCGCGACATCCTCATCAAGGGTGAGCTGGCTTTCATGCAGCAAAGCATGCCGCGCTATCAAGCCATTTCTGCCGACGATAGCAACGGCACTGACGACGCCAGCCTGTATGCCCGCATCTTGCAAAGCATGAGCCTGACCGAACATGACCTGCTGCGCGACCGCCTGCCTACCATCGTCAATACCGGCAATGCCTTCCTCGCCATCCCCATCATAGGCCGCGAATGCCTGGCAAATATCCAGCCCGACCATGAAGAAATCGGCAACATCAGCGAAGAACTCGACCTCGTCGGCTTCTATCCCTTCACCCTTGATGTACAAGACAGCAAGCATGCCGCCAGCACCCGCATGTTCGCCCCACGCTACGGCATAGGCGAAGAAGCCGCCACTGGCACCGCCGCCGGCCCTCTGGCCTGCCTGCTCTACACCCAATACAACATTCCCGGCCCGACCTTGCAGATAGAACAAGGCGTACTCATGGAACCCGCCTCCCCCAGCCTGATCAAGGTTGAGCTGGATATACAAGAGAGGCAGATACCCAGCCTCATGGTAGGTGGCCGCGCCAGAGTTGAGAGAACGATGGAGGTGCGGATTTGATAAGCTAAATAGTAGCTACTTGCAGGTTGGGCTACGGGGTATCAGCCCAACCTACGCCCCTCTGCCACCGTAAACTTATCATTTATGTATTTAGCATAGCATTTACACAAGCAAAGACCTCGCTCCAACAAAATGTTACACTAGCAGCCTATGCAAGCTGCCCTCGCCCACAACGTAACGCCCCGCATCATCCATCGCGGCATTGAGCCCTATCAGCTCACTTTCGACGCCATGCGCACGTTTACCGATGCCCGCGATGAGCATACGCAAAATGAATTCTGGATCGTTGAACATCCGCCCGTGTATACCCTGGGCCTCGGCGCTGACCAATCACATGTGCTGGCTGCCCATGACATCCCGGTGGTGCAGACCGACCGCGGCGGTGAAGTCACCTACCACGGCCCCGGCCAGGTTGTGATCTACCTGTTAATAGACTTGCGTCGCAGCCACCCCAAGGCAAGATTATTCGCCCGCGAATTCGTCAACAAGATAGAACAGGCAGTCATCAACACCCTGGCAGCGTATAATCTCGCTGGTGAACGCAAAGAAGGCGCGCCCGGCATCTATGTCAGCGACGGCCAATGGCAAGGCGCCAAGGTCGCAGCCCTTGGCTTGAAAGTACGCGGCAATGGCTGCACCTATCATGGCGTATCACTGAATGTAGATATGGATTTGACACCGTTTTCCTGGATCAACCCGTGCGGCTATGCTGGTCTGGCTACCGTGGACATGAAAACCCTGGGCGTGACCGTGCCGCTGAGCCAAGTCCAGAACGCACTCGCACAGAATTTGCAAGATCTTTTGACTGCCTCCTGATTTTTCGACATCGCTTCATACCATGACAACCGAAAACACACCCGTCGCCACCGCCGCTTACGATCCCACCGAAAAACAAAAAGGGGCAAGCAAGACTGCGCGCATCCCCATCAAGATCATCCCGATGGAAAGATTGCCCAAGCCAGACTGGATACGCGTCAAGGCCGGTTCACCGACCACCCGCTTTTATGAAATCAAAGACATCCTGCGGGCCAACAAACTGGTGACAGTCTGCGAAGAAGCCTCTTGCCCCAACATCGGTGAATGCTTTGGCAAAGGCACGGCCACCTTCATGATCATGGGTGACAAATGCACCCGCCGCTGCCCGTTTTGCGACGTCGGCCATGGCCGCCCTGATCCACTCGATGTCGATGAGCCAGCCAACCTCGCAAAAACCATCGCTGCGCTGAAGCTCAGCTACGTCGTCATCACCTCAGTTGACCGCGACGACTTGCGCGACGGCGGTGCTGCCCACTTTGCCGAATGCATCACCAGAGTACGCGAACTGTCCCCCATGACACGCATAGAAATCCTGACACCAGATTTCCGTGGCCGCATGGACCGCGCACTGGAAATTTTGAACATGGCCCCGCCAGATGTCATGAACCACAACCTCGAAACCGCCCCGCGCCTGTACAAAGAAGCGCGCCCAGGTTCTGACTATGAATACTCCCTGAACTTGCTAAAACGATTCAAGGAACAACATCCAAACACCCCAACCAAATCCGGCATCATGGTTGGCCTGGGTGAAACCGATGAAGAAGTCCTGCAAGTCATGCGCGACATGCGCGCCCACAACGTCGACATGCTGACAATAGGCCAGTACCTGGCCCCAAGCGGCCACCACTTGCCAGTACGCCGCTATGTGCACCCGGATGTCTTCAAGATGTACGAAGAAGAAGCCTACAAAATGGGCTTCGCCCATGCGGCTGTCGGCGCAATGGTTCGATCCAGCTACCACGCAGATCAGCAGGCGCACGGTATAGGTGGATGATGATGATGTGTTACTCACTAGAAATTAAGCACAGCCAAACTTTATCCAATGCCCACAATCAGTTGTAGGGCAAGCCCTGCCTGAGCAGCGCCGCTGCGGTTTGCTCCGTGGCGAGTTCGGTCAGGCGCATTTGCAAGAATCTGCGTTCGGCAGGCTGGCGTGTCAGTTCTAGGGCGCGTTGGTAAGAAGCCAGTGCAACCTCAACAAACCCGAGTTTACGCTGCATGTCGGCGCGCGCGGCGTGTGCCAGATGGTAATTGTCGAGACTACCTTGTTCTAGTACTGCATCGATGGCTGAGAGGCCTGCCTCAGGCCCGCCATGCATGCCAAGGGCAACCGCACGGTTCAACGCCACCACCGGTGAAGGTTCCACGCGGTGCAGCATGTCGTAGAGTCCAACGATTTGAGCCCAGTCGGTCTGGCTCACGCATGGTGCTTCGGCGTGAACAGCCGCGATGGCTGCCTGCAGCAGGAACGAGCCAATACGCCGTGACTGCAACGCCCTTTCAATCAAGCTCCGGGCTTCATTTATACGCTCATGGTCCCATAAGGATCGGTTCTGGTCCTCCAGCAGGATGAGGTCACCAGCCACATCAATACGCGCGGCGCGCCTCGCCTCGTGCAGCAGCATCAGAGCGAGCAGGGCCAAGGCTTCAGGCTCATCCAGGAGTCCAATGATCAAGCGCCCCAACCGGATTGCCTCCAGGCAAAGATCGGCTCGCATCAAACCATCCCCGTCTGTAGTCGCATAACCTTCATTGAAGATCAGATAGACCACCTGTAACACGCTTTCAAGTCGTGCCGGTAGCGCAGAAAAAGCGGGAACCTCGTATGGGATGGCCTCTTCACGGATCCTGGCCTTTGCCCGGACTATGCGCTGGGCGATGGTTGGCGCAGGTACCAGATAGGCCCGGGCGATTTCCTCAGTGCTTATGCCTCCCACCTCCCGCAAAGTCAGCGCAATACGTGCATCTGGTGCCAGCGCCGGGTGGCAACAGACGAAAATCAGTCGCAGCTCATCATCTTCGATTTGCTCAGGCATGGTTAACTCAGATTCGGTGTCCGCCAACACCTCCAGATCATGCAAAACGCTCGCCAGCCGTCCTTGCTGGCGCCAGCGGTTAATGGTCTTGAAGCGACCAGTAGAAACCAGCCAGGAATAAGGATTGGCTGGGATGCCATCACGCGGCCATTGCTCTGCCGCCGCAACGAAGGCTTCGTGAAGGGCTTCCTCTGCCGCATCGAAATTCCCCAGAAGATGGATCAGTGTTGCCAGCACACGACGTGCCTCGGTACGGTAGACCACCTCAAGGGTGCCACACCCACTTGCCATGCTCACAGTTGCGGACGTGGCTTGCTGAAATCCACAACTGGTCGCACCTCTACCGAGCCCAGTTTAGCCAAGGGAATTTCTGCAGCGATCCGCACGGCCTCGTTGAGGTCGCGTGCTTCGATGATGATGAAACCGCCCAGCATCTCCTTGGTTTCCATGAATGGGCCGTCAGTCGACGACATCTTCCCGTTGCGAACCTGCACGGTCATCGCCTGATCTGGCAATTGCAAAGCCTGGTCCGTCACCAGATGGCCACTTGCCCTCAACTGCTTGTTAAAGCTGCCAGAATCCCGGAGAACGGTTTCCGCTTCGACGCTTCGGTCAAAGACCTTCCTTGGATCAAAATAGATTAAGCAAGCATAGCGCATGGTAAGACTCCTTTTCGTTGTGGTGTGAAAGTACATAGTCGTTTGGCGCCATCTGGATTCGACATGATTTCGATTTTTTTTTGCAGAATTATTTTTTTCTGGTCAATTGTCGAAATCGTTCACTGCGAAGCGACTATGCCTACCTAAACAACAGAAAGCCTGAGCCATGACTACCAAGCCCCTCCTCGCCCCTATCACTCGCGGCAACTGTAGGAAAATTTGTTTCAGCAGGGAAGTTCGCCCGACTTTCGACAACAGCAACCATGTGATCAGGGATAACTAATGTCGACACTACTAAAGAACACCATGATTGCATCATGCTTGTGTGGGCAGGTAAAACTCGAAGCGGTTGGCGCTCCAATTTCAAGCGTAGTTTGCTACTGTGATGATTGCCAGGAAGGCTCCCGTCAAATTGAAGCCATACCGGATGCAGGTACTGTCCAGGACCCGGATGGGGGGACTGCCTACCTTGTCTACCGAAAGGATCGCCTTGGATGTGTAACTGGGTCCCAGTTCTTGAAGAACCTTAAAATCAGAAAGACATCGACCACCAACCGCGTGATCGCGACCTGCTGCAATTCAGCCATGTTCCTGAATTTTGATGACGGCAAGCATTGGGTTGATGTATACCGCTCGCGATGTAAAGGCAATCTTCCTCCTATGCAAATGCGCATTTGTACAAAATTCAAACCCGATAGCATCAAGATTTCGGACGAAGTACCCAGTTATTCGGGTTACCCCTTCAAATTTCTGTTGATGCTTTTGGCTGCCCGGATTGCCATGCTATTCCATCGATAACAATTGCTTGCTGGTTTTAAAACGGCAATACTACACAACAAGCACCATCCGAAGACGGTGGTACGCGCGTGCAGCAACATAAAATGTGGAAACCGGCAGTATCAAGAAATAGTAAGACTATGATGCGCGATTCAAAAAGCCCGGTGAATACCTGGTTTTCACCAACCAGCACTCAGTCATCTGAACATATTGCCGATAAAAATAGTCTCTATGAATTTTTATTTTTGTGACTTAAAAGTCGAGGCATGCTTTGAATGCGTTGTGACCGGCTCACCGGCTTCATTGAGCCGGATGTCAATCTGATGTCCTTTGACTGTTTGCCAGACGATATTTCCATTCTCCGTCAGAGGTACTCTTTTCCAATCGCCATCCGGCCCCTGCCTTTGAAGCTCGCCTTCTGCAGTCAGCCGGAATTGCATCACCGTATTTTCGTATTTTGTGGTGAACACCCAGGGAGACCCATCGACCAGTTTTTTAACGATAGGCGGCTGTTCTCCGGCAAACCCATATAGTGAAACCAGAAGCGACAGGACCACAAAAAGATACTTCATCGGAAATTCCTTTCGCAAATATTGAATAAGCCGGTTCGGGATTGATGAACCTGGGCTGTTTTATAGACGTCCATGATTCATCATAGCGCGAACTTGCGCAGGACTCAAACCCAGCACACGGCGCATGCTCCGGGCCAGATGGCTGGTGTGGGCGAAGCCTGTTTCCATAGCGATCTCTGTCATGCTCTGCTTGCCTTCCATCATGAGCAGGCGTGCGTGGTGCAGGCATCGCTCCATGACATAGCGGTGTACGGGCGTGCCTGTCGCCTGCCTGAACAATGACTTGAAGTGTGACAGGCTGAAGCCAGCCACAACAGCGAGTTCGGCAAGGGTGAGGTCACTATCCAGATGTGCCTCTATATAATCGATGACATGGCGCAGCCGCCAGGTTGGCAAGCTGCTGCCAGCTACCGGGTCTGTCGCTGGCTTGCGTGACTGCACGGCAAACAGGCGGGCAGCAAGGGCGACAGCCAGGCTGTCGGCAAAAATACGCCCGCCTGGATAAGCATCGTGGTCCTCGGCTTGCATCATCCAGCCTATGCATTCTATCTGTGGGTCACGTATGTGTATGGCTGGTGCAAGCTGGGTATTCTGCGTGCCCAGGTTCATGGCTTCTGCGGTATCGTTCAGGATTTGCGGCGACAGGCGCAACAGCAAAGATGTGGCGGGCTGGGTCAGTGTCCAGCGTGTGCTGGAGCCACCAGGTACAACACAGAACTGGCCGTGCAGGCGTACGCCCTGGCGTTCACAAGAACCAGCACGATAAGACACGGGCACAGGGTCACCCAGATGCAGGCAGAGCACATGGCGTGCATCGACAGGGGAATTGAACAGGCCAGGTGGTACAGGCGAAGTCAGTACATCGAGCAGCGGCAGGTCAAGGCCACCAGCACCGTTGAGCAGTGCTGCAGATGGATGGGGATAGCATGCAGGTCTGGTCATGACGCTCTCGGGGGTGCGTGGGACTGCAACAGTTGAAGCATAAATGTAGCGCAAATCATCCGTCTGTGCTCAGAGTCGGCTGTTTGTGCGCGCCATGAAAAAGAAATGTCGCTAGCATCGCCTCCATTCGCAAACCTATTTGGAGACTCAAATGAAAAGACGGCTTTTTTTGCAAATCACCCCTTCTGTGATTGCCAGCGGCGTCACCACGACACTGATAATGCCGACGCTGGCCAGGCCTGTCGAGCAAGGCATACGGCAGCCAACAACTGACGCAGCAGCATTTCACGCCATGCGCCGTTTTGCCAAGCTGCCCCTCGGCAAAATCGCTTACGTGGAGCGCGGTCAGGGCGATACCGCCCTGTTCTTGCACGGTGCGCCACTCAATGGCTTCCAGTGGCGTGGTGCGATAGACAGGCTGTCGTCTTACCGCCGCTGCATCGCGCCCGATTTCATGGGCCTGGGTTATACAGAAGTGCCAGCGCCACAATCACTGACAGCCCATGCCCAGTTGGACATGCTGATCAGCCTGCTCGATCACCTGAAGCTTGGAGCAGTCGATATCGTTGCCAGCGACAGTGGCGGTGCAGTGGCGCAACTGCTTGCCGCGCGCTATCCAGAACGCGTGCGCAGCATGTTGCTGACAAACTGCGACGTCGAGACAGACAGCCCGCCAGCAGGTGTGCAGCCCGTCATCAATATGGCCCGCGCTGGCATCCTGGCTGACGAAACCGCCAAATGGTTGAGCGACAACACCCTGGCCCGAGCCACCTTTGGTGCTGCCGTCTTCCACAACCCGGTAATTCTTAGCGCCGACAATATCGCCTGTTACGTAACGCCACTGGTCAGCTCACCACTGCGCCGCCAGCAATACCATGACTTCCACCTTGCGCTGGAACCTAACCCATTGGCGGGTATAGAGGCAACACTCAAGCGCAGCCGTATCCCCGTCAGGATAGTATGGGGCGGCAGCGACACCCTGTTTTCACTGGCCGATGCAAATTATCTTGACCGGCTATTTCCACAATCACGCGGCATACGCGTCGTACCAGAGGGGAAATTGTTTTTTCAGGAAGAGTTTCCTGATGTGATTGCGGAAGAAGCCCGCCGTTTGTGGAAAGTGTGACGAGCATATCAAGCTGCATGGCTGTGTTGACAGCTAGCTCCGGCTAGCTGATAACGGACGTGAACATTTACTTCTTATTCACTTCCCACTCAGCACCGCAATTCGCTCCGCCGCATGCGTATTCTGCGCATCCAGCCCCAAGGACAAACGGTAGTGCTTCAAAGCAGCCACCTTATCCGCCTGAAACTCATATACCTCCGCCAGACTGTCATGCAGGTTCGCACTGTTGGGATAAATTTGTACCCCAAGGCCAAACACCGTCACTGCATGCTCAGCCATTTTCTTGCTGAGCAAACGATATCCCCAGGAATTGAAATCATCTTCCGAAGGATCAGGCAAACCCTGGGCCGTCTTGATCTTGCTCAATTTCGCCGCCAGCCCCGCATAGCCATCCTGCGCAATCTGTTCACGCAAGAGATGCGCAGCATAAGCGCCGCCATGCGCTTTTCTTAAGCCGGGCAAATAAAAGCCAGCGATATCATCTATCATCCCCTGCGGATCAGCACCCGCCAGATTGGTCAGCGTAACGACGGCAAGATCATGGCCGGGATACACATAAAACGCCGAACGCGCGCCACCTACGCCAGCAACTGCGGCGTACTCACCCTGCCGTATCACTGGCCAGCCCAGCGCCCAGACAGTTGGCTTCCCATTATTGAAAGTTCCGGGCGTCCAGAGTTGTTTCAAACCCGCAGCAGAAATCAGCTTGCCCTGTTGCAGCGCGATGAGCCAGCTGGCCACATCCTCGGCACTGCTATTCATGCCCGCACCCGTGCGCAAGAATGGCGGATACACCTCAACGATATGCCGCAGGCTGCCACCTGGCTCCTCATACCTGTACGACACAGCCTTGTGCGGTATCACATCGCGCGATTCACCAAAACCCACGCTGCGCATACCCGCCAAGGCAAATTGCCGCTTCTGGAAAAACGCTATAAACGGCATGCCACTCAAACGGTCTATGATCTTGCCCAGCAAAATATAATTGGTCTGGTTGTAGCGGTAGCGCTCACCCGTCTTGAACTCCATAGGCCAGGTCTGGATCGCCGCCCAGGCCGCATCCATCTCTTGCGGCGTCGCCAGCGAGGGGATCTTGCTGCTGATAATGTCAGGGATACCCGATGTGTGAGTAAGGAGTTGCCGCACAGTCACCGCCTGCCAGGCAACTGGCAAACCATCCAGATAACGCGACACAAGCGCCGACAAATCCAGCTTGCCCTCCTCCACCAACTGCATGATGGCAACGCCAGTAAACGACTTGGTCGCAGAGTTGATGGAAAACACATTCTGGTCATTCACAGCCACCGCATTGGGTATCTCAGCAAGGCCATACGACTTCAGCAAAACGATCTTGCCACCTCTGACCACCGCCAGTTGCATGCCGGGGATGCGGCGTTCTTGCATTTCGCTTTTTATATAGTTGTCGATCTGATGCTTGATTTCTGTGTCGGAGAATAGGGATTTTATGGGAATGTCGCTGATATTCGCAGAATAACTAGCCACCGTTGCTCCCATCAAGCTGCAAACTACAAAAACCGAAGCAATCAATTTTGTCATTAAAATTTGCTTTCAAAAGAAAATGCCGAGTCGGCATACGAACACAACCATAGGGGAGAATAAATGTATAGGAAATAGACCGCTTTTCACGCGCTCCTGCAACAATGGCGATTAGACTTGCACTACATGAAATAGTTCAAGAACGCTACTATGCAGCGATGTACCTACTGACATCTACAAGATGTACAAGATGCCTTAAAATGGTTTTTGCGCATGTTGCAGTTGGGTGATGGTGAGATTCAACTTGAAAATACTTTTTATTAGGACTTACGCAAGATTGTCCCAGCAAGGCGTAGCGACGAAGACAGTACTTTAGTACGGCGAGGAGCTGCAACGCAGCTGGGGCGGTTTTGCGTAAGTCCTATTTATTTAATAAGTGTTAATTTACCTGCATTATTAAATAACAATTTTTGAAAAGAATAGTTGACGCATCCCTCACATCAACGCTGCACATGAAAATTGGTCGAAATGTATATTTTTTGAGAATTGTTGTATTATTTGTAAAACCGCTACATAGTAGCAATATTGCAGATGCGTTGTTAGCGCAAATAGCATCATTATTGTATCTCTCCCCCCACACAACCAGTTTTCAATCAATTGCCGAGTACAGCGGAAAGTAATGGTATGCGACTTCAATTACGTGCATCTATTGTTCTTGCCGTGATAGTCGGGCTTTTGATACCCGTCTCTGTGATTAGTCTGCTTACGCTCGATAAGCGTGCAAATGAACTGGCGCAGAGATTAACGTCAGATCATCAGCGCCTCACCGAAATTCTGGCACTTGGGATGCAGGAACCCCTGTGGAATTTAAGTAGCGATGTTGGGCGCCCTTTGTTCAACTCATTGCTCAGCGATGACAGGGTAGCCGCCATAATTGTCCGTGACGCAAAATTTGGTATCTTCTTAAAACGGGAATATCCAGAGCGCAGACGAGGTCATCAATATAAAATCGATCGTGAAATCCAATATAACGGGAAGATCATAGGGTATGTCGCGACTGAGATGGATAGTGGACAACTGGATGCTGAAATCGCCAGAGATAGAACAACATTTGTAGTTACTGTAGCCGGACAATTATTTTTGAGTCTCGTCTTAATTGTCGCCCTTTTGCAGGTGCGATTGTTAGTACCGATAAGGCGTTTAACGCGGGAATCTGAATGCCTGTCAAAACGCGACCTTGCAACCCCATTTATTTGGACCAGAAACGACGAACTCGGCAGTCTTGGTCACAGTCTTGAATCCACGCGACAATCCTTGCGGGCACTGTTTGAAGAGATTGAATCAAAAAATGAAGCACTGGAACAGGATATTGAACGCCGTGCAATGACGGAAAAAGAACTAAAAGTTCACCGGGAACATCTTGAAGAGCTAGTGAAAGAGCGTACTGCGCAACTGACTATTGCCAAAGAAAAAGCAGAAGTGGCGAATTACGCTAAGAGTACATTCCTTGCCAGCATGAGCCATGAATTGCGCACTCCATTAAATGCTATTCTTGGCTACGCACAGATACTAAAGCGTGACAAGAATTTAACCGAAAAACAAATCTCCAGCTTAAATACCGTTCAACTAAGCGGGGAACATTTATTGACCTTAATTACTGATTTGCTTGATTTATCCAAAATCGAGGCAGGCAAATTTGAGCTCTATCTTAGCCCGGTCAACTTAAATTCTTTTTTACAAGTGATTGCGGATATTATTCGAGTCAAAGCAGAACAAAAAGGCTTATTTTTTCATTTGGAGATGAGCTCGTCGTTGCCATTGATCGTCATGCTGGATGAGAAGCGACTGCGACAGGTGTTGATTAACTTACTTGGAAATGCAGTCAAGTTCACAGATGAGGGACAAATTAGCCTGGGTGTCAAATCACAATCAAATACAGGAAATCACTTGCTGCTCAACTTTGAAGTGAAAGACACAGGAATAGGAATGGATGAGCAGCAATTTGAAACCATTTTCAAACCCTTCGAACAAGTAGGAGATATGCAGCGTCGATTTGGCGGAACAGGACTGGGCTTATCCATTAGTCGTAAGTTGGTTAATTTGATGGGTGGCGATATTCAAGTCTCAAGTCAGCTTGAACATGGCAGCTCTTTCAGTTTCGAAATCCCAGTAGAAATAACTGAAGAAGTTGCTTTGAATAGGGATTTGGAAAATGACATCGTTGGTTATCGAGGTGAACCGAAAAGCATACTTATCGTTGACGATATCTTGGCAAATCGCTCCATGCTAGCTGATTTATTCCGCGGAATTGGTTTTGTTATCTTTGAGGCCGAGGATGGTAAGCAAGGGTTGGAACTGGCTCTGGCGACTGCGCCAGACATCATTTTGATGGATTTGCGTATGCCTGTCATGGATGGACTCGAATCGAGCCGCCTGATCCGTCAATCACCAACGCTGAAGAACACACCCATTATTGCCATATCCGCCAGTGCTACACAAGAAGAGAGCGATGCCAGCATGATAGCCGGCGCTAACGCCTTCATGACTAAACCTGTTGACCAAGAAATGTTAATTCAATATGTAGGCGACTACTTAAATCTGGTTTGGGAGCATGCAAAAGTTGTTGAAGCATCTGATTCACATCGTGAAAACGGCAGGGAAATGATTGTCCCAAGCTTCCAAGAATTACGCGACTTGCATCAATTGGCCTTGCTGGGCAATATGCGCGATATTCGAAAGTATGCCGAGATTTTAACGCAACGCGACGAGCGTTACAGTGTGTTCACTGAGAAGTTGTTGGATTTGGCGAAAGAATATAAATCGAAGGCCATAGTCGCGTTAATTGAACAATTAATGCAGAAAAAATAATTCTATGAACTTAAACTTTCAATCATTGGCGTCACAAGCAACGATACTTATCGTGGACGATACTCCAGCCAACATTGGAATCTTGGTTGACTATCTGGAGGACAGGGATTTTCGTATTCTAGTTGCGCAAGAGGGTGAGGAAGCTTTAATGCGTGCTCAACTATCTCAGCCAGATCTGATCCTCCTTGATGTAATGATGCCAGGAATAGACGGATTTGAAACATGCCGACGCTTAAAAACAATTGATTCGCTACGGGATATCCCCGTAATATTCATGACTGCCCTCACAGAAACCGCCGATAAAGTGAAAGGATTTGAAATCGGCGGAGTAGATTATGTGACTAAGCCTTTTCAAATTGAAGAAGTGTTTGCAAGGGTTAATACTCATCTTAGCCTGCGATTGTTGCAAAAAAAAATGACGGAGCAGAATCAACAGCTGTTGAAAGAAATCGCCGTCAGAGAACAGGCAGAGAAATCTCTGATTAGCAGCAATGAGCAACTCAGAGAAATAAATCAGCGAATGGAAGATTTGCACCAGCAATTGATGCAATCCGAAAAAATGGCTTCCATTGGGCAATTGGCTGCAGGCGTAGCTCATGAAATCAACAACCCTATTGCTTTTGTTAACTCCAATTTGAGTACACTCGAATCATACATAGGAGACTTGCTGGAATTTATCCAGAAGTGCGCATTGGTGGAAGAGCGTGCTAATCTCCCTCTGATATTTCAACATGAAATCGCCGCACTTCGAAAACAGTTTGATATTCAATATATCTCGGAAGATGCGAGCAGTTTGATGTCTGAATCCCTTGAAGGAATTCAGAGAGTTCGCCAAATTGTTCAGGATTTGAAAGACTTTTCACACGTGGATGATGCCGGGAAGCAAGTCGTGAATCTGCATCCTGGCCTTGATAGTACACTTAACATAGTTCGCAGTGAGCTGAAACATAAGGCTGAGGTAGTAAAGGAATACGGTGATATTCCCGACATTGAATGCGTCCCTGCCCAATTAAATCAAGTATTCTTAAATATGCTTGTGAATGCTGGTCATGCGATTGAAATCATCGTATGGCATAGTTAAACGGCACGGTGGACGAATTGATGTAAAAAGCGAAGTCGGCATCGGAACTGCTTTTACAATTTGGTTACCGATTAAGCAAACATAGCTACGAATGAGAGCGGTGCCACCAAGTGGCCGTAACATCAATCAATGCGACTGGATGTAGATCAGTTTATTTTATTTGCTACTGGATTTCTTCTTATTTTCTATCTCTGCAAAATAAGCATTTTCAATTTTTTTGATATCCATATGTTTTAACGCGGCATCAAAAGCCTGTTGCTGTTTCAAACCACTGGGCGTACGCTGAAAACAGATATGCAAAGATAATTCGGCCAAAACAGTATCATGGAAAATGAGTTGAGCTCGTTCTTTACTAAGTTCGGGATCGATCAACAACAGGTAACGGAACACCGACTTGTCGATAACGACTGCATCAACTCGGGATGCCAGCAATTTTTTCAGATTGTATATATCGCCAAATGACGCATCAACATGCAGTTTCCCTTGTTTGACCAGCTCGTCAAATTCACCACCGTTCGAGTATCCGGCAACAACCCCAATTCTCTTGCCAATTAAATCGGTGATTGTATGCCATTGCAAGGGTCTATCTTTCACGTAAACCAAGCCCACTATACTATTACCCATAGGCGCAGAAAAATAGCAATTGCGGGCCCGTTCTTCTGTGTAGTATGCAGGAAAGTACCCAGAATAACCGGCATCCTCCCCACCAACTTGCATTGCTCGTTTCCAAGGAAAATAATCAATTTTTACAGAATAACCAAATTGCTTGGCCGCGGTGCTCGCTACTACACTGGATAAACCCCCTTGTAATAAATTGGCCCCTACGTAAGGCAACCATTCCAGGCTTGCCAAATGGATATTCGCCTGCACTTCGTTCGCGCTGACTTTGGATGGAAGGAGATTGACTGCGCAACTTAGCAGCAGTGCAAGCGAGATAGATGGCAATCGATAAACCTTCATGCACATGCTCCTGATAAGAGAACATCAACCAACGGAATTGCAGTCAAGATGGCCAAGTCACGGCGAAGTCACCAAAATGAGCGCCTTATAAGAAATAGTGCATTGCACCAAGAACAGCACGCTCGTCACCAAAAACTTGCTGACTATCTTAATATGGAACAGGTCAAGTAGGCGCGACATTTTTTTCATCCTTGCCACGCAGTGTTTTGAGGCGAAGATAATAAAAAAAAATTAAACCGCAATTTGAAGTATAGTATTTTTTAACCTAAACTCAATTGTACTTTTGCATATAAACACTGATTGAGCTCACTTGGTCTGTGTGTCTTGTAGTGTACATTTTCTCCTCTCTTCGGTAACAGTTTCAATATGTAGGTCGCGTCTTCAAACTTGCTGACAACTTATAGAGATGCATATGCAAATACCATTTGATTTTGTATGGTCCCTCCGGTTTTTCTTATTTACTGTATTCGCGACAATCTCCGCATCGCTACAAGCTCAAACCTCCGAAGTCAAAATCTATGGATATCTCGATCTTGGAATTGTCAAAGAAACTGGAACAACAGCTCGCCTGGATCGAGGATTAAATAATTGGCTGGGTGTCAAAGGGAGTGAAGATTTAGGTGATGGGAGCATAGCTACTTTTCATTTGCAAATGCGATTCAATCCTGACACCGGGGCTCAAGAACGCAGTAGTACGCTATTTCAAGGAGAGACGACAGTCGGACTTAAAAGTGCAGCTGGTCACCTGCGTCTGGGGCGAGCGTTGACACCACTATGGCAAGAAAAATGGCTGTACGACCCTTGGTATGACAGCGGATTCATGGGGTCATTGGAAACCTACAATGGAGATTTTAATAGTGATGGTTTGCTATCGGCGGATTTTCATAACTATTCACGTGCGTCCAACAGCGTATTTTATGGTTCGCCTGCCAATGCCGGATTGTTAGGTAATTTCAGATTTAGCACAATGGTGGAAATTGAAAG
This sequence comes from Burkholderiales bacterium, assembly GCA_016200895.1. Lineage (GTDB taxonomy): Bacteria > Pseudomonadota > Gammaproteobacteria > Burkholderiales > Burkholderiaceae_D > Undibacterium. Next base: position 11,832 of record JACQDX010000065.1, on the reverse strand, counting down.
ACCTGAGGGTGCAGCTGATAGATCCAGAAGTTTTTCAGTAAATTATGCAAGCGGCCCAGTAACGGCAATGCTGGCCTATGAAAAAAACCACATAGCTGACTCTATTATTTATGTCGCAGGCTCATATTTGTTTGATAAATTTACTCTGATAGCTTCATATTCGCGCACGACTTTTGCCATTTCAGACCTTAAACTCAGTAGTCGATTGATAGCGGGGACGTATTCATTAAATGGGAACACCATACGCTTGGGCTATGGTCGATTGCACGAAAGTGGAAATAACAAATACAGTCTTGGGTACAACCATGCCATGTCGAAACGTACAAATATATACTTTGATATTTATCGCGAACGGACTATCAAGAGTACAAACGGTCAGGCAATTGGCATTAACCATGCTTTTTGATGTCGCCAAAATAAACCAGTCCAGCAAATCATTCTCTGCGCCCTCACTGTTTCATGGAGCTGTCTGACGCAGAGATTTAACCCGGATATCTATCCTTTTTCAGCTAAAAAACTTTGTCCATTTTTATTTCTATCAGGCCATCAGACATCATTTTTTCAAACCGGGTTCAAATGCACTTTTTTGCCTGACTTGTTCAACACTGTTTGGACCTGGCTTTAGTCTTGATGAATCGCTGACGACATACTCCCATTTTATGAGCATTAGTTATTGCAAGCAGGGCTATGACAATTCAAGCTAAATGCCCGGTACATTCCAAATATCTTGCAGGAACAACTCTTTCAGTCTCACAAATTCCATAATAAATAAAACCCTTATCCTTCGCTTGGTGATATTCAGACATTAAATTATGATTTATTTAATTGTCATATTTTTAATTAAAATAGGCTCTCACAAACCATTCCCCAAGATGCTTTAAGAATGTTTGCCTTTGCCTCCATCCCTCAACCTCAGGAGACAAGGAATGCGTGCCGCACAGATCAGGCGTCATCTTGGTGCGATGAATCAGCCTAAGGGCTTACCAGTGCCCGGGACTCAGAAGGAGTGGCTGGGTGGAGTGAATTTGCTGTCGGCTGAATCGATCAGCCCTCAGCCTGGTGTTCAATCGCAGAGCCAGAAGCCAACGCTGAACCTGGAATTTTCTCCGCGTGATTATGTGACTTATCTTTTGTCCATCGATGCCGGGATTAAGCATTGCCTGATGGTGCAATACCTGCATGCGGCTTACTCGCTGGGCGGGCCGCAGCTGCCTGATGCTTACCGTGATGCGGTGCGTAACTGGCAGAGAGTGATACCGGGTATTGCCCAAGGAAGAGATGGGGCATTTGATCTCTGTGCAACATTCGCTGCTGCTGATTGGTGCGTCGCCGCATATGGAACGTGAGGATTATCCCTGGAACGGGCTGTTTTATCCTTTCACGTTTGCTGTCGAACCCCTGATGCTAAAAGCCTGTACAGCCACGCCTTGCCTGTCGCTCGATAGCTGACAAGATGGCAGGCTAAAACTGGGTGATGCCGCATTTGCACTAGACCCGGTTTCATCCCTAATTCACGAAAAATCACTGCATGGTCATGACAGCGTAGCGTACTGGAAAGTATGGCTTAGCTTGTCAGTCTGCGATTCAAGCTCTCCATGAAACCTCGAACAGCACTCGTCATCCTATGTGAGATCTCGAACATACGAGATGTCACCAAAGAATTAAAATAAATCATGAATATAGCTGTCAGTATGCGTTTTCCGGCAACATCCGGTGTGGCTTGCTCTCTATTTCATGCGGTGCCTTGTTTACTTTTGCGCTTCATACGCTGACACTCTATGCTAGAAACTTCTCTCTCACGCGAAACCCGCAAACCAATCACTCGCATTTCTACTGGTATTGCGGGACTTGACGATATCCTTTGTGGTGGGCTGACCGCGCAGCGCGTTTATCTGGTGGAAGGTACGCCTGGCACAGGCAAGACTACGCTGGGCCTGCAGTTCCTGCTGGAGGGCGTGGCCCATGGGCAACCCGGGCTGTATATCACTCTCTCAGAAACTGCAGATGAACTCGATGCGGTAGCCCAAAGTCATGGCTGGGATATCAGCAAGATCACGGTATTTGAGCTGGCCAACGATAATTCGCTGCACCCGGATGCCCAGCAATCTGTATTTCATCCATCTGAAGTTGAATTGGGAGAGACGACCAAATCTGTCATGGATCGCGTTAATGAGTTGAAGCCCTTGCGTGTCGTTTTTGACAGCTTGTCAGAGATGCGCTTGCTGGCGCAAAACCCCTTGCGTTATCGCAGGCAGATTCTGGCACTGAAGCAGTTTTTCGCACTGCGTGATTGTACGGTGCTGTTGCTGGATGACAAGTCAAACAGCCCCGATCAACAGCTGCATAGCATTGCTCACGGCGTCATCAGCCTGGAGCAGATTGCACAAGAGTTTGGCAAAGAACGACGCCGTGTCAACGTCATCAAGATGCGCGGCATCAAGTTCCGTGGTGGCTATCATGACTATATTCTGCAAACCGGCGGCTTGAAAATGTTCCCGCGCCTGGTGGCGGCGGAACATTACCGGCAATTTCAAACCCGCATCAGCTCTACTGGCTTGCGAAGCTTCGACCAATTGCTGGGTGGGGGACTGGTCGCTGGCACGAATTCGCTGATCGTCGGACCTTCTGGCATAGGCAAAACGACGGTGGCAGTGCGCTGCCTGCTGACAGCACTGAAGCGTGGAGAAAAAGCTTCTTTCTATCTGTTTGATGAAGGGCTTGGAACATTCTTTGCCCGCTCAGCATCCATGGATATAGATTTGCGGCCCTATGTTGATAACGGTCAGCTGGCGATTCAGCATATTGATCCCGCCGAGCTGGCACCCGGTGAATTTGCACAAATGTTGCGAGATGCGGTTGAATTAAATGGCGTGCAATTTATCGTCATCGACAGCCTGAATGCTTATCTGCAGGCGATGCCTGGTGAACACTTCCTGACACTGCAAATGCACGAGCTGCTGTCCTATCTGAACCAGCAGGGGATTACCACTGTGCTGGTGCTGGGTCAGCATGGATTGATAGGCGAAGTACGTACTGATGTTGACCTCAGTTACCTGAGTGACACCACGGTGCTGCTCCGTTTTTTTGAATCCAATGGCAGATTGCGCCGCGCCATTACGGTGATAAAAAGCAGGACCAGCAACCACATGCTGACTATTCATGAGTTGCAGCTGGGCAGCGGCGGCATCATTATCGGTGAAGCGCTGGAAGGCTTTGAGGGTGTCTTGACCGGCTTACCCACTTATCGCGGCACGACCCCAATGCTGGTGGAAGATGCTGATGAAGAGCGATAACGGCGTACTAGACGAGCGCATACTCATATTGACGCCCCATGGCAGGGATGCCGAAGTTATTTATCAATTCCTGCTACGCAGTGGCTTTGAATGCGGCGCGATACCAAACTTTGACGCCATGGTGAATGAACTGTCGGCAGGTGCAGGCGCTTGTGTGATTGCCGAAGAAACTTTACAAGACTCCAGCACCAGACAGCTCATTGCCTGGCTGAGTACGCAAGAACCCTGGTCTGATTTTCCCTTCGTGGTATTGATTCCCAAAGGGAGCAACGTCGCTGGCATTGCCGCCAGAAGTACTTTCGACCAACTGGGTAATATCGTCTTGCTGGAACGCCCGCTCAATTCAGAAACCTTGCGTAGCGCTGCCGCCTCTGCATTGCGGGGCCGTCGGCGCCAATACGAAGCGCGCAATATCTTGCACGACAGAATGCAGGCGACAGAAAAATTGCGCGACAGCCAGGCGCAGCTGCTGCAATTGAATGAAACACTGGAGTCACGCATAGAAGAGCGCACGCGTGCGCTGGCGCAAGCCAATGACAGGCTGATGAATGAGGTCATAGAGCGTGAACGGGTGCAACAGGCGATGATGCAATTCCAGAAAATGGAAGCCATGGGGCGTCTGACTGGTGGCATTGCGCATGACTTTAACAACCTGCTCAATGTCATACAGGGCAGCATGGACTTGATCTTGCTACTGTCCAAAGATGACATAGCAAGACGCAAGGCCGAGGTGGCCCGGCGGGCGTGCGAGCGGGGTGGCAAGCTGACAGGCCAGTTGCTGGCTTACTCCCGCAATCAGAGACTGGATCTGCGTTCGACTGATGTACTGGCGCTGTTCGAGGGCGTCAGGGAATTGATGAAAACTTCCCTGGGTTCATTGATAGAGCTGGAATTTGAAATTGACCACCAACTGGAATTTGTCATGGCTGACAAAAACCAGATGGAAATGGCTTTACTCAATCTCGCCATCAATGCCCGCGACGCCATGCCATCGGGCGGCAAACTGACGGTAAAGGCATCCAGGGCAATGCCGCCAGAAGGCTTGCTCCCGCCAGGCAAGTATGCCCTTATCTCGGTAACAGATACCGGGCATGGAATAGCTCCACACATACTGGCAAAAGTATTTGAACCTTTTTTCACAACCAAGGGCGTAGGCAAGGGAACCGGCTTGGGCCTGAGCCAGGTATATGGCATGGCCCAGCAATCTGGCGGTACTGCCCGGTTGTCCAGCGAAATGGGTGTCGGTACTACGATAGAAATATGGCTCAGGTTAGTGGAAGATTTTACAAATACAGATAAGCAAGGCTTGAATCCTGTTTTGAGACTGGTGACAGCTGGAACACGGATACTGGTGGTGGAAGATGACGATTCAGTCAGGCAATCCATGGTGGAGTCGCTCGAAGCGCTGGGCTATGCGGTAAGCCAGGCACCTGATGGCGAGACTGGCTTGTGTGAGCTCAGGCGTGAAAAACCGGATTTGATGATCACCGATTATCTGATGCCGGGCATGACCGGAGCCACGCTGGTTGATATCGCCAATCGGGAGTTCCCAGGCTTGCCCATGATTATCGCCACCGGCTATGCAGATATGGAAGCGATTGACCAGGTTATAGAAGGTCACGCCATCTTGCGCAAACCTTTTCAACTGATCGAACTCGCTTCCAGCGTGGACCAGGCACTGCGCCGACATGTAGATCCCCCCCACGCTTAGTGGGGTTGTGGACTATTTGTGGACTAAACCCGCGCAGGTACCAATCTGGCATTTTGCGGATACATCGCTGCCATGGTCTCTGCATCCATCGCTGCCTTGAAAGCATGGACAGTCTTCAGGTTCTCGGCAGCTTGCGCTGCAGGTCTGGCATTGATTTCATCAAACAGCCTTTTTACATTTGGTAGCTGGGTCCAGGCGTCATCGCCCAAAATAAACGGGATAGCACGTGCCCAGCCCCAGAGAGCCATATCGACAATACTGTAACTATCACCTACCAGATACCGATGCTCTGCCAGACGCGCATCAATGATGCGCCAGTGACGCCAGGCTTCAAAGTCATAGCGATTTAGCGCATAGGTTTTTGGTTCTGGTGCAAAGTGCCTGAAGTGCACTGCCTGCCCGGAAAACGGCCCTATGCCACTGGCAATGAACATCAGCCAAGACAAGGTTTCGGCACGGCTCACCGGATCAGGTGCAGGAAGAAATTTCCCTGATTTTTCCGCCAGGTAAAGCAGGATGGCATTGCTGTCAAACACGACAGCACCAGTATCTTCATCGACAATAGCAGGCGTCTTGGCATTGGGGTTGATGGCTAAATAGGCTGCGCCATGTTGCTCGCCCTTTTGTGTGTCAACTGGCAGCAGTTCATACGGCAAACCAGATTCTTCAAGAAACAAGGCAATCTTGGCTGGATTGGGTGAAGGATGATAATAGAACTTGATCATTTTTTTCTTTGAGAGTAAGACATGAATGAAATGATTGATGGCCTGCCCGGGCAAGCCATCAATTGCCTGGCTTATCAATTTCTTATGGCATCAATGTAAAATTCACTGGTACCCATTGATAGCTGTTGCCTGTTTTTTTCAAGCGCCCCATGCCAGGAAACTGTATGTGTGAGGCGGCAACGATGACACCGTCTTTTGCTGCCTGGGCAAATACTTTCTGGCGCATGGCTGAGGCTTCGTTGGCATGACTATCAAAAGTCACCGTCACTTCCGGCTTGTCGAGTTGCACGGATGCGACGTGAATCAGATCACCGACCACCAGCATTTTTTCACCCTGGCTTTCCAGCAGATAAGATGTATGACCGACGGTGTGGCCATGAGTGGAATGCGCAGTGAGACCTGGCATTAATTCACCATCTGCACTAAAGGTTTGCAGCTTGTTAGCCGCCTTATAAGGATTAACCGAAACCATCGCCCCCTGAAAGAAAGACTTGGCATCTGCTGGTGCCAGATCCATGTTTTTTTGACTGAGCCAATAATCGGCCTCGGCCTGGTTCACATGTATGATGGCATTATTAAAAGCCATTGCACCATTGACCATTAAGCCGCCCACATGATCGGGATGTAAATGGGTGAGGTAAATATCATCTATCTGTGAAGCTTCATAGCCTGATGCTTTGAGATTGGCTATCAGCTTGCCCAGGCTGGGACCAAACAGGTTGCTGGTACCGACATCTATCAAAATCAACTTGTTACCAGTGTTAACCAGATAGGCATTCACTGAAGTTTCCAGCGGTAGCTGCAAAAATGATTTTGCCAGTACTTCTTTGGTTTTTTGCTCTGGCTCCATCAATATCTTTTCTACTGGCAGTTTGACGGTGCCGTCACTAAGCGCAGTCACTTCAAATGCGCCCAGCATAGTGCGGTAATACGTAGGGGCAGAAGTTTTAACCATGGGTGCAGCGGAATAGACTGCACCACTGCTCATGCCGAATGCACCCGCAATGGACAGGTATAAAGCGGCGTGGGCCAATTTATGTAAAGTGTTCTTGATCATGTTCTCTTCCTTTGGCTATTCGCCATGTGTTGTTGACTAGGGATTGTTGATGGAAGTGATTTTATTTCTTTGCGAAAAACGATACAATCACCTTCACTGCAAACCATCTTTGCGATTTTTGCAAAGCAAGTAAATAACCAGGGACTGCCATGTTTGATGCCATACAGATTTTTTTGGAAGTGCATGAAGCGGGCAGCCTGTCTGCCGTCGCGAAAATGCATGATGTTGCAGTGTCATCCATATCCCGGAAGATCGATGCGCTCGAAGTGGAGCTTGGCATTAAATTATTCCACCGCAGTTCAAGACGCTTGCTGTTGACTGATTCAGGTGAGCAGTTTTTGCCAAGGGCAAAAAACATCGCAGCGGAACTGGCTGATGCCAGGCAAGCCATGTCTGAATTGAATGGCGACCCGCGTGGTCTGCTAACGGTGACCGCCCCTTCGGCTTTTGGCCGACGTTATATTGCGCCCGCTGTTGCCAGCTTTCTTAACCGCTATCCACTGATGGAAGTTGATCTGCACGTCAGTGACGAAATCGTTGATCTGTCTACACGCAGGGTCGATGTCGCAGTGCGCATAGGTGTGCTGCCAGACAGCGATCTGGTGGCGACCACACTTGCACCATTGCACAGACTAACCTGCGCCAGCCCGGCTTATCTGGTGCGCCATGGCAGGCCAGCCACGCCACAAGATTTGCTCAAGCATAATTGCCTGACGATAGCGACAACTCCTATACCCGCCGGTTGGTGGTGTTACCCTGGGGTGAACCGTGAGGCGAGCTTGCCGGTACGCGGTAGTTTGCGCTCTGACGATACCGAGTCTTTGCTGCATGCCGCACTGGCAGGCATAGGCATCGTCCACCTGGCCAGCTGGATGGTGTGCGATGCCATAGAGGCAGGGCAATTAATTTCGCTATTCCCTACAGCGAACAGCACAAACGCAAAGATACGGCCAGGCATACATGCAGTACGCATGCCGGGGCGTTCACATGCAGCAAAAGCGCAGTTGTTTATCGCCCACCTGCGTACCACATTCGGGGAACCGGCTTACTGGGACAGGATATTGCATGAATCCACGTGATAATATTCCCCGTACTTGTTCATCGTAAAATAGCGGAGACGGCATGCCCCTCATCAGATCAAAATGGTTTTTAACTGCACTAGTTGTTGGAGCCAGCAGCCAACTGACGGCGTGCATGCATGTCGATATCACAGACAAACAATACATACGTCCCGACAGTTCAACTGGCTATAAGCTCAGGCAAAAAATGACGCAGGACGATATACAAAAAATCAATCCTACAGTACAGCTCAAAGATGAAACTGTCATTGCCGCTGACCAGACCAAACTGGAAGGCGCAGCATTCCAGCAAAATGGCAGCAAGGTGACGGTACTGTATTTTGGCGGCAACCTCTCTCACGTGGAAGACTCATTGCCTTTCATGTTGAAAAACATAGGTAGCTGTAACGTCAATCTGGTGAGCTTTGACTACCGGGGCTATGGTCGCACGGCAGGTGTGCCTGACATTAAAAACATGCAGGAAGATGCCTTGAAAATCTACGACGCCATGCGTGCCAAGACCACAGGGAAACTGGTGGTGCATGGGCATTCCATGGGTAGTTTCGCGACCGGCTTTATTGCTGAACAGCGTCAGCCTGATGGCATCATCCTGGAAACCACGGCTAGCAATGTCAGGGACATGGTTTCGCTGGGCACACCATGGTATGCCAAGCCTTTTGTCAGCATTAATATCCAGGATAGTTTGCAGCAAGTGGATAACATAAGGGCGATGTCACACTATCAGGGCCCGGCACTGGTGCTCACGGCAGAAAAAGACAAGCTGACCCCGGCAGAACTTGGACAAAAAGTCTATGAAGCGATCCCATCCAAAACCAAACGCCAGCTGTTCATCAAAGACGCTGGGCACAACGGCTTGCTAAGACGTAGCGATGTACAAAAAGCTTATTGTGAATACATACAGCAAGTCAGTTTGTAAGCGCGTATCGCCTAAGGATGCAGGGCAACGCCTGCCGGAAACCATAGGTCCACCGTTTGAAGAGATAGAGGCTGAACTTAGTGCCCTAAGTGAATTCAAGGACAAACTCGCTGGCAATATATGCATCACCACGGCAGAGCATGCGGCCAACTATGTGCAGTGGCCCAAGCTGGAAAAATTCTTGCATGACTACCCGGACATCAAGGTAGAGATCAATGTCGATACGGCATGACCAATATCGTCGCGCAGCGCTATGACGCTGGTGTGCGCCTCGGTGACCAGATAGAAAAGACATGATCGCCGTGCGTATCAGCCCTGCCATGCCAAACCTGAGTTACCTCAGTATCTGCAGGAGCACAATTGCATTAATTTACGCTTGCCTACTTATGACAGCATGCTGGTCTGGGAATTTGAAACCGCAGCAAAAAAACGCAATGTGTGCGTTAAAGGCCGGGTAATCTTCAATAGTACCAGCCCACACTTGCATGCTGTGCTGGCTGGCATGGGCCTGACTTATATACCGCTTGATATGGCAGCACCGCATAATGCTGACGGCAGCCAGATCCGGGTATTGCAGGACTGGCGTCCTACTTTCCCTGGCTATCACTTGTACTACCCCTGCCGTCGACATTCTTCGCCCGCCTTTAACCCTTTGGTAGAAGCCTTGCGGCATCGCTGATCTGCATTATTTAATCAATACGGAAGGAGTGGCGGGGTACGATGCGTCGGCTTCAAATCCGGCATAAACGTGGGCAGCTTTGCCAGCGAAGCCTGGTACCATGCAAATACTTTGCCGGTCTGTTTGTGTTGAAATAACAAGCACATATGAAATTGATTTGCATCAATGGCAGGAGAATGTAGCTTTACAGAGCAATTTGCCAATAAAAACACTGCAACTACTCAATTTCTCTGGCGATTTATCGACAAATCGCGGAGGAAGTATGGTATTCAGGGTATAATCCTATTGCAAAAGAATTTTATCTTCCGATAGATCTCTGTATTTCTGACGAAGTGTTTCTGATAAGCGCTGAGTAGCGTTTCTGGTAACAAGCTGCTACAGACTTGCTTTACCTTGCACTAATTACTGACCTTTAGCACATTCTTCTGGTTGGTATTCAAGCACTGTGTTGATGTGATGGCAAAGCCATCTGTGCACAGCCTCTTTCAACACTCACACTCTTTTCGTCTTACAGTATCAGGCGATCAACAGTGAGTTCACCGTAATCCCTTGCAGATGAGTATGTGATCGTCTGCCATTAGTGATGCAGTCTGTGCGCAGTGTCACACCCTACTATAGAGATGAAAAAAACATGGCAAAAGAAGAACTGTTGGAAATGAGTGGTCAAGTTGAAGAAGTGCTGCCCGATTCACGTTTTCGTGTGAATCTGGAAAACGGTCACAAACTGATCGCTTACACGTCCGGCAAAATGCGTCAGCATCACATACGCATACTCGCCGGTGACAAGGTGACGCTGGAGTTGTCCCCTTATGATTTGAGCAAGGGCAGAATTACTTTCCGCCATATTGAAACACGCGGTCCATCAGGTGGTGGTCAGCAGCGTCGTCGTTATTGATATCGGCTCATTGTAGCTGGCAAATATTGTTGATGTAAAAAAATGGGGCATTGGCCCTAATACCGTTCAGTTAAGAGTTTTTTTAATGATGCGAACAGGGTAGCGCTTAGGAAGAGCCTTAACGGCCCGGTCGGCTTGACGATCGGGCCGTTCTTCATTGAGCAGGTGGACGAGTCTTTGTCGCAGACGTAGAAGCAGGGATGGTAATTTGCCGTAAGAGCGTGTCACAGCAGCCCAGTGCAATTCATATTGAATAACATGAAAGGCCCGGATAAAACTGATTTCGGTAGGCTCACATTTGACAGCAATTGCTGTTTTGGCGATCTCTAGCCGGATCAGGTTATATGCGGTGAGCGTTCCCCATATTTCCTGATACACGCCTTCCACCGTTTTACTGCGTAATGTCAGCGCCATACCCAACATGCTTGTTTTAAGTTCCCTGTAACTGGTTTCAATTTGCCACCGGCGTGCATAGCATGCTGCAATATCAGCAACTGTATAACGTTTGCTATCAAACAACGAGGTGAGCAAAATTCGTTGGCGGGCTTTGCTGTCAATGATCGTTACAGCCCTGGCCTGCCAGAACTCAGGCAGATCTGGCCATTTCAAGCGTGCCTGAGGTGAGACCCTCATCTGGATCACTGCATCTTGCTCCGTTCCAGAAATGATCTCCCATTTGGTATTGGCTTTGGCAGGGATGATGAAGTGGCGATTCTTCCCCTCACTAGTGAGACGACACAAAATCTCCGCACTCAGAAAGCCTTTGTCAAAGACCGTCAAGGAGTCCTCAGGCAAAGAGGGAAGTAATTTCTTGGCATACGCCATTTCATTGCTGCCATAGGGGCCAAAGGCGGCACTCAGAATCAGGTGCGTCGGTATAGCCGTCACTGTGACGCCACGCACCTGCGGATAACTTGATATGGTCTGATTGGCATAGGCTTGTGCGCCGAAGTGTTCCCGGTGTTCTGGTGTATCAGCAAGCTTGAGGGTCGTGCCATCCATGGCAAACAGCTTCAACCCTTTAAAAAGATAGGTTTTACTGTCCTGATCACACCAGGCACGGGCTGATATCTCAAAAAGTGATTTGAGTGGCGCTGCACCAAGGCGCTGTCGCGCTTGGGCAACCGCACTTTTACTGACAAAAGGTGTTTGTGCATCCGGCAAGACCAGATCAAGATCGTCAAGCACCTCACTGATTGACTGATGACGGTAGATTGCCAGCGCCACAACCAGCCACACCACCTGTTGAGCAGGTAGTCTGCGCTGCCGAATGCTGGCTTTACCTGTATGAGCCAGTGCTTGCTCTATCCACTCATACGGTAAGTATTGACCTAGTCGCTCCCAATTCGGTGATTCTTGCGATTCTACGAGAAATTGTATGGCTTCATTTAACATGAATCCAAGGTTAACAGCCATCGCTCCAGTTTACAATCCCTCAAAATTAAAATGCCGCTCAGCTTAACTGAACGGCATTAGG
>JACQDX010000064.1 GCA_016200895.1 Burkholderiales bacterium | reverse complement strand
AGTACGCGGCTCCTAGGAGAGGAGCTGCAACGCAGCTGGGGGGGCGTAAGTCCTATTTTTTCTATTTGACCACCCGGTTGTTCCTGATCATGTCATACAAAAGCTGTGCTGCCGGTGACAGGCGGGCGGCCTTACGGGCGACTAGCACCAGGGTGCGGGAAATCACCGGGTCTTGCAATCTGATCACCCGCAGACGCGGATAGTTCGCTTTTTGCATCGCAAGATTGGGCACGATGGCAGCAGCAATGCCCGCATCTACCAGGCCCAGGGCGGTGGAGTTGCGCTGCACTTCGTAATGTATCTGCAAGCTCAGGCCAGCTTGCCCACCTTGGCCAGCATGCATGTTCTCTGCACCCAGGTAACCGTCAAGCAGGGCGCGGTTGCCGCTGGCCTGTCCGGCAAAGATCAGTGGGTGTGGCTGCAATTGTGCCCAGGATAAGCTCTTGCGTCTGGCCAGCGCATGATCGTCACGGCAGACCAGGACAAACCGGTCTTCCAGCAAAGGCGTGGTGCTCAGCTCAGGATGATTCGGGCCCGCCAGGTTGATGCCAAACTCCGCCTCACGCCGCAACACGGCTTCGGCTACACCGGCAGATGCATGGTCAAGTATCTTGATACGGTTGTCAGGGAATAGCGCGGAGTACTCACGGATGACCTGCGGCAGGTAACGTACACCTGCTGTCGGTATGCAGGCAATTGACACGTCGCCGCGCATGGCCTTGCCGGTTTCGCGTATCTCGGTCAGTGCGGCGGACAGTTCTTGCAGCAGGCGTCTGGCTTGCGGCAAAAAATCTTGCCCTGTCCTGGTCAGGGCGATGGAGCGGGTGGTTCTTTCCAGCAAGGTCACGCCAAGAAAAATTTCCAGATTGCGCAGCCGCTGGGTCACCGCCGTCTGTGTGATAAATAAGGCATCCGCCGCTTTGTTGAAACTGCCTTGGTCTGCAATTGCCACAAAAGCCTGTACGCCGAGGATATCGATTTTCATAAGAAAAATGAATCAATCATCTAAATAAATTCATTGTACTTTTAATTGCCCAGGTAAGAAGATGTTCATGCAGAAAATATTCTTGACCGTTTTGATGGGTGCCCCATGCTGAATCCGCCATTGCCCGCGCTTGCTGTTACTGAAACTACCAGCCTTTCCGCCTTACGACTTTTCCTGGTCTTTTCAAGGATAGCCTTGACCGGGTTTGGTGGCGTGATGCCCTTTGCCTACCGGGCGCTGGTTGAGCAATACCGTTGGCTGAATGCCGAAGAATTTGCCAGATACTTAGCCCTGAGCCAGGTCTTGCCCGGCCCGACTATCTGCAATGTTGCATTGATGATAGGCAAGCGCTATGCCGGTATCCCTGGTGCGCTGGCGGCCATGACAGGTCTGATCATCGGGCCCTTTTTGCTGGTGATTGCACTGGGTGTTGCCTACCAGCGCTTTGGCACGCTGGCCGTGGTGCAGGATGCCTTGACTGGCATGACTGCAGTGGCCGCAGGCCTGGTGCTGGCAACGGCGATCAAGATGGCTATGTCGCTGTTTGGAAAAAACGGTCAGAGTGCCGAATCAGACAAAAGTAAGCTGCTCAACAGACGCATCAGCTTGCAGGCGGTATTGATGGCTTTGGCTTTTGCCGGATTGGCCTTGCTCAAGTTTCGCCTGATTGTCGTCTTCGTCTTGCTGGCCTTGCCGGGCAGCGTGGCAGCTTATTTTTTGAAAGATAAAAATGAATGACGAGTCCCCCATGCTGGACCTGTGCCTGCATCTGTCCATCTTGTCGATGATGGCCGTCGGCGGCGGGCTCGTGATGATGGCACCCGACATCAGCCATTTTGTCGTCACTGAAAAACATTTGGTCAACAGCACCCAGTTCGCCTCTGCCTATACCATCGCCCAGGCGGCACCCGGCCCCAACCTGTTATTCATCTCTCTCGTGGGCTGGCTGATTGCTGGCTGGACTGGTGCCATACTGACGACCCTTGCGGTGATCATTCCCTCAACGATATTGACACTGTCCGTCATCAGCCTGAAGACATCAAACTACAACACGCGCCTGACAGCCGCCGTGCGCGACACCTTTGCACCTATCTCCATAGGCTTTTTGCTGGCAACCGCCTGCCTGTTCACCCAACTCGACACTGCCAGCTGGCGCACTGACGTAATTACCGTGCTGACAGCCATCATCGTCGTGCGCAGCAAGCTCAACCCCGTCATCCTGATTGCAGCAGGGGCCGCAGCAGGGATCTTGCATCTAGTCTGAAATTTGGAGGGAATATCATGCCCGATGCACACACCAGTTTGACCCTGCAAATGCTGGAATGGATACAGCAGCGACCACACACCTACACAGAAGTATTGGACGCCTGGCACAGCACCTGCCCGAGACTATGCATCTGGGAAGATGCCTGTGTAGAGGGATTGATCAGTTGTCAAGCTGGCGTGAAAGGGCTGGTGAGCGTAACGAAAAAGGGGAGTGATATGCTGATCGCTGCAAAAAGAGAAAAGGATGTAGGTACGATTAGCGAAGCGTAATCGTACGCATGTCCGCTACAGCTTCAAATTTTCAAGCTTGATTTCCCCCGCAAAAACTCATATCAAGTGAATCCATTTTCAATGGATCAAGGCCAGGCAATCAGGCGCATTTTTGTTGCTGCTTGGCTCAGCATGCGCACTACGCATAGTACTTTACATTTAAACAGAAATCATTTTTGAACAATAGACACTTTATATCCTTGATTCATGGATTCTTTGAATGTTTCAATGAAATTTGTGTTCCGTTCAGGGTTGGCAATACTTGCAAGCTGCTGTCCCATTGCAGTAAGTTCTCTAAAAGAAATCGGCAATTGAAGGGGTGTTATCATATTCGGACCTCTCTTTTCTGGCTTAGGTGGCCCGTTCATTTCATATATTTGGTCGAAATAATTGATTTGAAGCCCTGTAACGTCAGCATTTCCAACTGTGCGCTCTTCAGTACTAATAAGTCCTAGTGAAGTGAAATGACCGATAGCACGTGGTCTTTGGACATGCGTGTCAATTTCAGTTGATATTTCTCTGTAAGAGAATAAAATATGTCGATTTTCTTCGACCTTTACTAGCATTGAACAAAGTCTTGTAAGCTCTTCAGCTTCAGTTTTATCAAGCGTCTCTAAAAATTGTAAGGTTCGCTTTGAATAAGTATTCGGTCTTGAAATTTCACCAGCTAAGATTCTTGCCCAGATTAATTGAAGGTCTTCATCGCAAACATCTTGCGCACGCGATATAAATTGCGTAATCCAGTCTTGATTAACTGGCTCCGATGATACTTCATCAGGTAATTCTGCTATTGCCTTACTGGTTATTGCCTCAATATTTTCCTGGCGGCTTAATTCCCTATGATCTAATCGGTTTTTCGCTCTATCGCGAATATCAGACATAATTAATTTTGCCTCGGCTCTAATTTGCATTGCCTTTGCGTCAGCTTTTGCATTTCTGACTGTTCCAATCGGCTCATATAAATTTCCCATGCCGCGGGCAATAACTTCTACTAATTTTGTCAAAGGGACGGCTAACGCTTTCAATTCGATCAATGGCTTGTCCAAGTTATACTCCTTAAATTTATACCTATTATCTGTCGTCAGCACGTAGATGCGATTAGTACTGCGTAATAGTACGCATGTCAGCTTCTGCTCCAAATTCCCAATTTGATTTTCTCATGAAATTCATAACAAACGCATCGTTTTTAATGGATATAGGTCAGGCAAACAGGTGCTTTTTTGTTGCTGTCCGGCTCAGCATACATATGATTACGCTGCGCTCCGTTGTCTGAAAAGCTTGTCAGAAAAGAGTTTTTGGAAAGACCTGCATATGACGATATGGCTGTTCAAATTCTTGTTTGAAAAGTGTATTTCACAATGCATGCAACGAGTTTACCAAGCTGCGCAAATCATTGATAAAATACAAATACCCAAGATGCTGATAGTCTGGCTTCTTAGGTGGTAATAGTATCTGCATACTGTACGCCTGCAGTTCACGACAAGTCATAATGAGCTGATTTGCTGTTGAGTGCAGTCTTCTCTCACATCAATCGGGCGCATCCTCATGTCAAATATTTCCATACCAGTTGCTTATCGCGGCGCTACACCTTATCTCATCATCAAGGGTGCTGCTCTTGCGCTTGAATTTTATGCGGCAGCATTTGCTGCCACGGAGCTGGTGCGTCTGGATGATGGCAATGGCAAGATCATGCATGCTGAAATCAGCATAGGCGATGCGCTGTTGATGCTGGCCGATGAGTTTCCAGACATGGGTTATCGTGGCCCGCAGTCGCTGGGTGGTTCGTCGGTATCCATACACTTGTATGTGGATGATGTGGATGCCGTATTCGCCCGCGCAGTGGAACTGGGGGCAACGGTGGCCATGCCCGTGGCCGATCAGTTTGATGGTGACAGGCGCGGTACCCTGATAGACCCGTTTGGTCATGTCTGGCTTCTGGCAACTCGCAAGGAGGACGTTTCTTATGATGAGTTGCGTATCAGGTTTGCAAAGATGATGGGGCAGGCTTGATCGTTGGGCGCGCCTACCTTGATGAAACCGCAAACTGATAAGACCTCTTTACCCGCATCCCCATTCATTTTCGCCGCTGCCGTAGTGGGTTTCTCTGCACTGTACGTACAAATGCATCTGGCTATTTTTCTTCTGGTATTGATGCTGATGTTTGGTCTGGGGCTGTATGCCAGTTACAGCGCCTTGAAGTTTTTTCGGCATTCCTTCGATGGCCTGCGGGCCGGATGGTCATGGGCATTGATTACACTTCTCACATTATCCTGGTCGGCCTGGTTTTATGTGCCCACGACATCGTTGGCGGAACATGTTGATGCCTGGCTTTTTCAAAGCCATTATCAAAATGAAGTGGCTAAAATCAGCAGTAACTTGCCAGGGAATTGTGGGCAAACAAATGGCTGTTACGCCGACGACGGCAAGCCAGTGTATGTGTATTTCCCCTATGCTTTGCATGTGCCGTTTTCAGAACATCACGGCATCCTGTATATAGCAGACCCTGCGCATGCGCCAGAACAGGCGCGGCTGGATAAAATTAGCGGCATGATGAAGTGCCAGGACCAGCCTTTGCTCAAGCATTTTTATGCTTGTTTTATTACAGGGTATGCAGGTTAGATGGCACTGCAGGGTGAAAACTCAAACCGGCAAGCCGCTCACCAGAAAAGCATGCGCCTCAGTCTGGAAATCCACTTTCTTGGCAAAGTAGGCAACGCTGAGTAAATGCAACTGGTCTTTAAGGGGATTGGCCTCGTTGTAGTTGCTGGCTAAAAAACGCTGGTAATCAGCTTTATTCTTCAGACACAGACTAATCGCCTGCACATAAAAATCATGGGCGACGTGGGCATTGGCGGTGATCAGCATGTCTTCGATCTGCGCCAGTAAATGTCCATGCATATTGTAGAGAAACTGGGCAAAGCCGCCCTGGCGCACATCGTAGTCAAAACGCGCTGCCAGCAAGTGGGGCAGGTGTGGTGCATGGGTGCTGGCGAGTTCTTGCCAGTCGCCAGAGCTGGTGCTTGCCAGCCAGAGATTGAGCTGGATGACGATGGCAGCTTGTAGAGTAGTCGCGGGCATGGATGGCTCTTACGGAAATTACATCAGACTGTAGTATGCTAGCAGAATATTAATAAAGGGATTTCATATGATACTTCGTCGTCGCTTGCTTAACACCGTATTGGCACTCAGTTGCGCTGCACTCAGCCCCGTGGCTGCCTGGGCTGCTGCTTTCAGTTCAGACCGTATCAGCGTCAAGACTGAAGGCGAGGGCAGGGATGTGGTCCTGGTGCCTGGTCTGAGTTCTTCACCACGGGTGTGGGCTGAGCTGGTCAAGGCGGTGTCTGGCTATCGTTATCATCTGGTACAGGTGTCTGGCTTTGCCGGTCAGCCTGCAGGCGGCAATACTGAAGGCGCTGTGGCAGCACCAGTAGCGGAAGAAATCACCTGTTATATTGCTCAGCAGGGCTTGCAAAAGCCTGTGTTGATCGGGCATTCCATGGGTGGCACCATCGGCATGATGGTGGCGGCGCGTCACCCACAGGCCATCAGCAAATTGATGGTGGTGGATATGTTCCCTTTCCTGGGTGCGATGTTTGGCCCGCCAGGTACGACTGCGCAAAGCATCAAACCCATGGCAGATGATATGCTGGCCAAGATGCGTGCAGCCACACCTGAAGGCCGTGCACAAAGAACCACAGCAGCCATCAACGGCATGATCAATAACACTGCCATGCGCCCAGGTGCGCTGGACGATGCGCTCAAGAGTGACCCGGATGTCTCAGCCCGCGCATATCATGAATTGATCACGACTGACCTGGTGCCAGAGCTTAAAAACATCGCTGTGCCAACTTCGGTTTTGTATGTCGTGCCGAACGGTGCACCGGTGACGCCAGAGCAGATGGATGGCTTTTATAAAATGGCGTATTCGAGTGTGAAAGATATCCAGCTCAAACGCATCCCGTCCAGCGCCCACTTCATCATGTGGGACCAGCCTGAGCAGTTTCAGGCTGAAGTTAAAGGCTTTTTGAAATAGGTTTGAAGGCTGCCTGCAACTGAGTTTCCAACTCGGCCCGCAACGGGCTTGAGTTCTGAGCAAGCGATTTTTCTTCGCTGAAAATCCCGTCGTTCCTTCGCCATGTTGCGCTGAAACGACGGGCTATCATTAATTGCCAGTACCCAAGGTATCGACACACGATACTTTCATAAAAATCCCCTGTTTTTTAAAGCTTTTTGACAATGCTGTCATCCAGTGACGCTGTTATTGCGTTAATGCAGCAAGAGGATGAATGAGCAGTTTTACTGTGCGGCAATTTCAAACGCTGGCTTGTTCTCTCTTGTTGATTCGTTTTTTCGAGAGTAATGAAGGGGAGTGAGATATGGCATACGTCTATGGTGATAATAGTGTGTACGATGAGAGAACCAAGGGTTACGACTCCAGTTCCCTTAGCGCCAATTTCCAGGTCAATCTGGGCAAGGTCTCGTTTGGCAAATTGTCGGCAACTGATTTGACTGACTGGTACCAGCTCAATCTGGATGGCCCCGGCACTTATACTCTGGTGGTGTCTACCGACATCGTCAATAACTACAGCGCCACGAATGAATGGCGCGAAACTTATAGTGGCATTGAGGTAAAAATCACTGACGGTGCGGGCAACCCACTCGCCGGTCTTGATACCAGCTATGCCAGCATGACGACCGATGGCAGCATCGTCTTCAATTACACAGGTGGCTATTCTCACGGCGATTTTTTTGTACGTATCAGTAATCTGTCGTATGCCGCTACTGACTACATCCTGGGTTTGAACCTGGCTGTGCCGGGCAAGAATATCTATGGCACCAGTGGCAATGATTATTTGCAAGGCACTGTGGGTGACGACAATATCGCAGCCGGTGCGGGTAATGACACCATCGTCAGCAGTGCAGGCAATGATATGGTGGATGGCGGCAGTGGCCTGGACTTTTTGCTCCTGGCAGGCAAAATGGGTGACTACGCCATCAATGGCACGACCACCAGTTTTACCGTCAAAGATACGGTAGGTAAAGATGGGGCAGATGCAGTCTCACAAGTAGAGCGCCTGATCTTTACAGATGCGGCACTGGCTTTTGATATTGACGGCGCAGCAGGCCAGGCATATCGCCTGTACCAGGCAGCATTTGGGCGCAAGCCGGACATGGCAGGGCTGGGATACTGGATAGACAGGATGGATCATGGCGTCAGCCTGACTCAGGTTGCTGCAGGTTTTTTCCAGTCGGCAGAATTCCAGAAACTGTATGGCAGCTTCCCCAGCACGACCACGCTGATCACTAATTTTTACCAGAATGTCTTGCACCGTGCACCCGACCAGGCGGGTTTTGATTACTGGTCAAATCAACTCAACAAGGGCATGATTTCACCCGCTGGCGCGCTGGCCAGTTTTTGCGAAAGCGCAGAAAACCAGGCGCAAGTGATAGGGCAAATTCAAAACGGTGTTGTGTATACCGAATGGTTGGGATGAACAGGGTAGCAATCGTGTAAGAAATCTTGTTAATCAGGACTTATGCAAAACCGCCCCAGCTGCGTTGCAGCGCCTCTCCTGAGAGCCGCGTACTAAAGTACTGTCTTCGTCGCTGTCGGTGTAGTCGGTGTTTCAGGCAACATGTTGCCTGCCGACGTAACGGACTTCCCATGCAAGGGAAGTTTCCTTCAGCGGAAATCTTGCTGGGACAATTTTGCGTAAGTCCTATTAATGAAGAAGTGGGTATCAAACATGAAGCCAGTGCTGTGAGATCAGCACTGGCTTCATGCTTTTGTGCGTCTTGTTTGCTGGGCAACGTATATCTGATGTATGAATTTTTTGCATCCAGCGCCCGCTTGATAGGGCAAGAAATGCTGTGCAATACAGTTTCTGGAGTTCAATAAAAGCATTGCTATTATTGTAAATAATTGAATATAATGCAATAGCACATTAGTAATGCCTCGGACTACAAGTCCAGGTCGGCAGGATCATGAAACACGAATGCAGAGCGTTATTTTTTTCACCCTCACAATTTTTGCATGCGCCAGTTTTTCTTACGCGCAGCTTGTTATAAATTAGTTACAACTGAGGTACAACTGAGGTACAAATTAGTTACAACTGAGGTACAACTTAGATGCAATAGTAATGATGGCAGCAGACATGAAGCCTTGGCGCACGCAGGCAGGTCACTCATTTTAAGATGCGTTTGCACTTCGAACTTGATTCCCCCCTTTAATTGAAGCCTTTAATGAAGGTCAGCAAAATGGCTAATGTAGATAATCTTAATTCCATCGGCGTGCTTCGTGCATCTGGTGTGAATATCATCCAGGCAGCTGTCGATACCACGCCACCGGTCTTGAAATCGCTGAGCATACCTGCCAGCGTGAATTTGTCGAAAGGCGATACACCCCTGGTTATCACCGCCGTGGCAAGCGACGAGGGTTCTGGCGTTAGCAGTGTGGTGATAGAGCTGGATGCATTTTTGGGTCACAACGTCAAACGACACGGTGGCACGCTCAGTACTTTTGAAATGGATGGTGAAGACGATACCTGGGCAGATGGTCAGTCCAGCCAGACCTATACCATCACCATGGTTAACCAGGACCGCGTGTATCAGGTAGTGGGTGCGCAAGTCTTTGATAAAGCGGGCAATGTCAGCAACTATAACACTGCCCAGTTGAAAGCCATGGGGGTCAATACGTCCATCAATGTTACTGGCTCGATTGGTGTCATTGCGATTGACCCTAATGCACTGACTTTGCAAATTAATGGCACTGAAACGAATGACTACCTCATCGGTACGGACAGGAATGAGAGTTTTTCTACAGGTGGCGGCAATGACATTGTGGTAGCCAGCGGTGGTAATGACTCTTTCAATGGTGGTGCCGGGCTGGATACGCTGGTCTTGTCGGGCAAGATGGCAAACTATGTGGTCTCGGCTGATGTGGTAGCAAATACCGCAGCAAATACAACAGCAAATGTGAGCATCAGGGATGCGACCGGTCTTGGCGGCAAAAATTCTTTAAGCGAGGTCGAGAGGGTACAGTTTTCTGATGTGACCATGGCCTTTGATATCAATGGTACAGCCGGCCAGGCCTATCGTTTGTATCAGGCGGCATTTGGCCACCAGCCTGATCAGGCTGGTCTGGGATACTGGATACAGAGCATGGATAGAGGTTCCAGCCTTAGTGCCGTGGCGGGTGCCTTTGTCCAGTCAGCAGAATTCCAGCAACTATATGGTAGCAACCCCAGCACCATGACCCTGATCACCAACTTCTATCAAAACGTCTTGCACCGCGCACCGGATCAGGCAGGCTTTGATTACTGGTCTAACCAGCTCAACCAGGGCTTGATCACACCCTCCACCGCACTCGCCAGTTTTTGTGAAAGTGCAGAAAACCAGGTGCAGGTTTTGGGGCAGATTCAACAAGGCATCGTGTATACGGTGTGGGCGGGGTAGCATGTGCGGCTGGCATGCCTGGTCACTGATCAGGCATGGTCTCGCTCAGATAAGGGCGCAAGCCTTGAATTGCGTACAAGTTGCAAGAAGGGGAATATGAACGGAAACATATGTGGGGCGAAATATGGCAATAAATCGCCCCATTTTTTGTCACAAGCCTCCTATTACACCAGTCAATCATGACATCTGGATGACATATGCCGTGATCCAGTAGAGTTGTTGCGTCTACCCATCATTATTTCATTGCTGATATTGCAGTGCGCAAATCTGTTTGCTACATTGCAGCCATGATAAAAACAAAAAAAATAAGTAGTAAATTAGGTGCCAGTTTGTTTGCCCTGGTGTTTATAGTCGGATTTGGTATAGGTGGCTGGTTCGGTGGTGTTTTGCCGATGGCCCAGCAACTGCAGGGCTGGTGGCGTGCCAGTAACCTGGTGGCGGTGCAAGCAAAAATCGACAAGCTGGAACTGCGCGAACATCGCTCTGAAGATGGCCCCAGTTACTCAGTTGATGCTGAATTTGTCTATCAGTATGATGGCAAGTCTTACCGCAGCAAACGCATCAGTGTCGGCGGTGATAGCAGCGATGGTTACAATGGCTATAATCACAGGACCCATGCCAACCTGCTGCAAGCCCGTAGCAACAATCAAAGCGTCACCCTCTGGATAGATCCGCAAGACCCTGCCTTTGCCGCGTATGACAGGCAAATGCATTTTAACCGTCTCATATTCCTTATCCCTTTTGCTACCTTGTTCCCGGCTGTTAGCCTGGGTGCCTTATGGGCACTGTGGGCGATATGGTTCAAGCCAGATGATGAAGAAACGGGGGGCGAGTTCAAGGGTAATGGGCAACATAGCTTACATGGCTCGGCAGGGCATTTGGAGCTACAGGCAGAACGCAGTGGTGCCGCTGCCCTGACCGTGTTCGCCGTGATCTGGAACCTGATCTGCATGCCGATTGCTGCCACGGTTTATATGCAAAAGAATGCAAGCGGCATGTTGATTGCCTTTATCACCCTGTTTCCGTTGGCGGGGGCGGGCTTGTTATGGGCAGCTATCCGCTTGCGGTTCTTACGCAGGCGCATTGGTGATCCTGTCCTGAGCATGGCACAACAGCCATTTGCAGGTATTGAAGACTTGCGACTACGTCTGCGCTTTGAGCCCGCCCTGGGGCAGCGCATGCACATTGCGGCAACGCATTATCCGGTCAAGCTGGAAGTGCTGTGCGAGCATGAAGACAGGCGCGGTGAAGATACCACGACAAAAACCCTGTGGTCACAAGAACTGGGCACAAAACAAGTCGTGCATGGCGCGCAAAGCATGGACTTCAAGATCAGCCTGCCCGCTGACATGCCCGCCAGCGGCACGCAGGAACACAAAGACGTAGAGGTTATCTGGAAACTCAACATCAAGGTGCTGGATGCCGACCTGATCTTCAGGTTGCCAGTGCGGCAGGGTGTGGGCGGGCCAGTCAATGTCCGTGATGTGCTTGAGCAGCTATACCCCCGTGAACGTATTACCCTCTTTGGCTTCCCCAGAGCGCCTGGCGACACTGGCAAGCAAACCCGTAGCTGGTTCTGGGCCTATGGCATCTTCTTTATCCTGATTGCGATTACTGTAGTCGCCATGTTCAGCAGCGCGGGTGATAGCGACAGGCATAGGCGTGGTGCAAATAATGATCACCCTGAAGCACAAACCGAAACACTGGCGCAGCTAAAAGCCAGGCTAGATGCAGGTGCCGATGTCAACGCCAGAGATGCTGAAGGACGCAGCCTGCTGATGCAAGCTGCCGACAACAACGACATCGCCAAGGTGCGCTACTTGCTGGGAAAAGGCGCGCAAGTCGATCTGATGACACCGCTGGATGTAAATGGCAATGGTGAGCGCAGCGCCTTGTTTGCTGCGATCAGCAATGATGGCGTCGAGATCATACAGATGCTGGCAGACGCCGGTGCTGATCTGCGCCGCCCCAGCAATAAACTGTGGACGCCCATGCACTACGCTGCCTACAAAGGGGCACTGAAAAGCCTGCACTACCTGCATGAACGCGGGGTCGCCATCGACCAGGCTTTCGACGGCGGGCGCGGTTCCACTCCCCTGATGATTGCTGTTCAATACAATCAGCTGGCCGTGATCAGCTTCCTGCAACTGGCAGGAGCAGACCACCGCAAGAAAGACTTGTATGGCGAAGATGCCTGCGGCTATGCACGGTATTTCAAACAGGTACAGGCAGCCACGGCGCTGGGGTGCCCATGAGTGTATTATCAGCAGCCTGCAACAATACCAAGCCCCGGCAAACCGGCAGGCATGTACACGTGGAAGCTGCAAGACATAGTGCCGTCATTGTCGTGTCAGTTGTCTGGCTGCTAGTCACTGCCGCTTTTGCCTGGCAGGCTTCAAAGCAATGTGGCAATAGCTGTTTCACAGACGAGTATCTGCTCATGTTTTCTCCCGCAGCCGGTGTCATGTTGCTTGCATATGGATGCAGGCTGATGTACTTGCGCAAGCGCTTGGGTGACATGGTGTTGCAACTGCCGCAGCCATTGCATCCAGGGTGTCGCGCTGTGCCAGCGACTTTGTATTTTATAGACGGACTGGGGCAGGGCATGCGTCACCCTGCTGCGGCCTACCCATTGGCATTGGAAGTCGTCTGCACCCATGTGGACAATAGCGGCGAGGGCAAGAGCAATCAAATCTTATGGTCGCAAAAATTCAAGGACACGCGCATCGCGCATGGCACAGGCAGCGCGGATTTCACGCTCAACCTGCCCGCAAACCTGCCAGGCAGCGGTAAACTGGGGCGTTCGGATATCAAGATCATCTGGAAATTGCAGGTCAGGGTACTGAGTGCAAAAGTGAGTTTTGTCCTGCCTGTGAAGGTATTGGTCAGTTCCTAGATTTTATGCAGATGCCGCAAGATGCTCTGTATGCCTGCTTCCATTTTTTGCCGGGCAGAAGAATTGGCAGAATGCACGCGCATCTCCTGTGGCGGTATAAAACCCTGCGTCATGACGGCTTCTTCTATCCAAAGCACGACGTCGTAGCCGGTGCCTCTCTCATCATTTCCCAAGTCATGATCGAGGCTCAGGTGGGTGACCGTACCTGTTTGCAGTAAAGCGATAGTCTCTTCCGGCCAGTAGGTACGTGTCCAGCCTTCAGGCGTTACTCTTTCATCGTCAAGATAAACTTTCATGTATTTTCAGATACTCATTTTTGGAAATTATTGTTCAGCTTATCCATTTCAGTACTGCTTTTCTTGAGATGGCGTTGCTGCGTTTCTTCCTGCTCCTTGAGGATGTCTTGCAGCTTCTGTTGATGTTGATTGAATTTTGTCAGAGTGGCCTGGTCGCGAAAGGTCAATTGTTCACCCTGCATAGTCCATTTCTTTTTGTCTGACAATACCATGAGCATGTTTTCAATTTCCTGCACGGCTTTCTTTTCAAGCTGCCAGTTTTGCATGATCTGGGCTTTTGAATTTTGAGCACCCCGGTTAAAGCCATCCAGCATGCTTTGCTTGGTGTCTTCATCTAGTGACAGTGAATGGATTTTTGCCCTGCCTGTGTCATATAAGCTGTCTGTGCTGGCCTCGAATTTGCTGATGATGGCCTTGGCTTTATCCATGATGATTTTACTTTCAAGCATGTCTTTATCATGTTGAATGCGCTTGTAGTCCATGATGCGGTCCCAGTCTGCTGCATTGAGCTCGCGCAAATAATCATTCTTGAAGGCGGCGGCGCTATTCATGAAGTCTTTCATGAAACGTTCCATTTCCCCAAACCGGCCACTTGCTTTGGGCATGGTCGCCGGGCCGGTTTCTACAATCTGGGACAACACATTACCATCTTTGCTGTCATTGTTTTTTTGTATGGCCGTGGCCAGGCGTTGCATTTCCTCTTTGGCAGATTGCATGGCGACACCGGCTTGCAGCTTCTGTTTGTCCATGCTGATCTGGCCCGCTGCGAACATGGCAACATACAAAGCAAGACAAACAATGATGTAGTAAGCCCCGCCGCGCTTGCGCAAGAACAAGCCATAAAATGCAGCTGCACCAACAGCCGCATAGATAAATAACTGCCCCGCCAGGTAAGCCATGCTCCCCATGTTTTTATTGCCCAGCTGATAGGCAATATAGGCTGCTGCAGCACAGGTAGGTGGCAAAAATATCAGCCACAACAGTTTGTTTAGCCGCGATGTATTTGTTTGATCTTGTTCATTCATGGCAAGGGCTTGAGATTAGAGTTAAAAAAGGCAGTGCACAGAGCGAAAACCATGTGCTGAATCACACATGAGAGTGTGCCGTAATGTTGATTTTAATGCAAATATTTATCCTGCCACTGTTCTTGTGTCCAGAGATGCATGGCGTTCACGTGCTACAAAATGTTGCCAGTCTTGATTTGGCGGGCAAAGCTCATTAGAATATGCATGCTTTTCTTTGATTGTGACCGATGCCCCGGTCGGTGATGTCAGGTCGATGGAATCGCTGCGCCATATTAGGCTAAGACGCCCTGATGTGACAGAACCGAAGCCGGTCCCTGGGTTTTTCTTTCGATTCATGTCAACTACTATGAAAACTTCTATCTCTCGCTATCGTGCCAGTGCCACGCATTTCTTTTTGAGCTGCATGGTGGGTCTTTGTTTGCTCCTCATGTGCTGGTTTATGTGGTATCCATCGCCCATGTTGAGCGCTATCGGTGGATATGAAATTTTCTTCCTGATCGTTGGTATCGACGTGGTGCTGGGCCCAGCATTGACGCTGGTGGTGTTCAACCCCAAGAAGAAATGGCTGGTGCTGGACCTGGCGGTTATTGCTATCGTGCAGATATCGGCATTTTTGTACGGCGTCAGCACCTTGCTCGAAGCTCGCCCTGCCTATATCGCCGCTTTAGGAAAATCCTTCCAGGTCATACAAGCGTCTGAAATTACCGACACTAATCTGAATAAGGCAAAAACCACTCTGCCTTTGTGGGGCCCTAAGCTTGTCAGTGTCAAAGAACCTACTGAATTTGCCGATGTCAGCGCAGCCCAGGCCATGGAAAGTGTTGGTGGCGGTAAAGGCCATATGCCACATTTGCATATCCCATACGCCGACATGAAGGACGAGATACTGAAAAATGCTTTGGATTTTGAGGCACTTGAAAAAGACAATGCAGACAAAAAATCGGAAATACAAGCCTGGCTTAAATCAAACGGCTGTGACGAAAAAACCTGCAAATACCAGCCCATCAAGATACGGGTATCTACTTTCCCTGCCGTGATCGATGCAAAAACGGCGGCCTATAAAGGCATCATGCCGATTGCCCTCAAGCTGTAATACTCACCCGGCCTGGCAGGACTCACAGGGTCTGACCAGGCCAATTCTTGAAATGTATCCCGAATGGCATCCGCAAAGGAAGGCAAGCTGGCATTGATCATTTTTGCTGTAGCAATTTTTTTCAGCTACGCACATCCCTATCATATCCATCCCTACAGAACTTTTTATCATGAACTGATTATCTGCCTTGGCCTGGTCGGTGCCATGGCATATTTTGTGATTCGCCCGGTGCCCGCAACTACGCTGGGAGCAGAGTTGACCGCGCCCGTCAAGGCAGCCGCAGTGCATCTGCGTTTTCCGGCTTTGCTGGTATTGCCAATAGCGATCGTGCTGCTGATCTTGCTGCAGGTCGCGCTGGGCATGATAGTACCGGCCACCTATGTCGCCTTTCCCCTCATGTACTTGTTGCTGTTTGCTGTTGCCATCGTGTTTGGCAGCAGCCTGGCGCTGGATAAGTCAAAACTTGACATGGCAGCTAAAGCGATTGCACTGGCCAGCCTGCTGGCAGCGTCGGTGTCGCTGGTGTTTCAGCACATTCAGATCATGGGGCTGGATGCAACGCCATTTGTCATGTATATCGGCAAAGACCCCAATGTCGCCATGCGCCCCTTTGCCAACGTTGCACAACCAAATCAACTGGCTCTGCTGTATTTCTTCGCGCTGGCAGGGCTTTGGTATTTTTATCGCACACACACATTTTCTGCCTTCAGCTCCGCTGCCATCGCCGCCCTTATCTTGTGGGGTACAGTGCTGACACAATCGCGCATAGGCTGGATACTGGTGCCGCTGTTTTTTGTCTATACCGTCCTACAGCTGGATTCAAACAGGCGCAAGGGCACACTCGTCATGTTGACCCTGGTCATTTTGTATGCAGCGCTGACCTTTTGTTTGCCACAAATCAGCCAGGCCTTGGGATTTTCTGCAGGCTCTGTGGCAGACCATGTGGGCGGGCGTTCAGAACGTACCGGCCTGTGGCAAACCGCCTGGCAACTGGCAGCACAGCACCCCTGGCTGGGTGTGGGCTGGTTTGGCTACGGCCCAGGTCAGGTCAACGTAGGCGCAGATTTTGCGTCCAGCACCTATGCTGAACATGCACATAACCTGCCCTTGAACCTGGCCGCCGAACTCGGCTGGCCAGCAACAATACTGATCATGGGGGGCCTGTGCTGGTGGTTTTACCAGACCTGCATTAATCCACCAAAAGTCAAACCGTCAAAAAGCATAGCATTGCAATTTTGCAGTCTGTGTCTGTTTGCCGTTGGTGTGCACAGCATGGTTGAATTTCCACTGTGGTATGCCTTTGTCCTGATACCTGTTGGCGTCCTCATGGGCATGGTGCATCAACTGCGCTGGCCAAGCGCTGGTACAGCCGTCAAGCCAGGTATCGTACTCACCGGGTTTGTCGTGGCTTGCGTGCTGATGATGGCAATCACGCTGGATTACCAACGCGTCGTTGGCGGCTTCAAGGCCTTACGCAATGTGCAATCAGGTTTTCAGACGCAGCAAGAGTTCTTGCAAAAACCCCGCTTCACACTGTTCCCGCAATTCTTTGAATATTTCAAGCTGACCCGCATCAAGCCGCATGAAGGCATGTCAGCAGAAGAAATCGCTTACATAGAAACCTGGAGCCCCCGCTTCGGCTTCGTCCACATCCTCAGCCAGCAAGCCGAGATGTATGCACTCAACGGCCAACCAAAAAAAGCCGCCCGCACCATGCTCACCCTGCAACGCCTGCACCCCATTCCTTATCCAGAATACTATGATTACTGGAAAGCCAAGGGTGCAGAAGACCCGCGATATCAGGTGGTGTTTGAGACCATGCCAGCGCGGGATGCGCCTTAGGTAACGGTTTGGGTTTCGCTAAATAAACATCTGCGGCTAAGTTTTTTTGCTTATGTCCTGCAAGCCCACGTAGCGAAATTTTGTTCCCAATTTTCAACGCGAAATCTTTTTATACATATTTGGCATAGCAGGTATAAAAAAGCCTTTTCCATGTGTCGTAGTCGAGAAATATAACAATCTTGAAACCTATAAAATCACGAACACCAAATCATGAACACTAATAAAAACAGGTAAAAAATCCTCCGCTTAAACCTTAAAATGCTTTTTAAAAAAATGGGCGGATTCAAGTTCGAAGTGCAACCCTGTGTTAGAGCGATTGTATCTGAGCCATAAAGACTTCGTGTGGTGTTTTGTAGCCAAGGCATTTTCTAGGTCGATGATTCAAGTAATCCATAGCGTCAGTCATGTCTTGCATTGTGATGGATTCAAAACGCATTTTCTTCGGAAAGAACTGCCGTATTAAACCATTCATGTTTTCGTTAGCGCCGCGCTCCCAGGAGCAATAAGGGTGGGCGAAGAAATACTTCACATCAAGGCGCTGTGCAATACGTTCATGCTGAGCAAATTCCTTGCCATTGTCGGTCGTCAACGTATGCACTAATCCAGAAAAAGGCGCTAGCAAAGAGATAATGGTGTCGCTGACCGCTTCAGCAGTTTTGCGGCTCACTTTGTCTAGCAAGGTGTAGCGCGATTTACGCTCATTGAGCGTCACCAGCGCTTGCTGGTGATTTGCGCCAACAACAAGATCGCCCTCCCAGTCTCCGTAGCGTTTGAGCGTATCCACAATCGCTGGGCGTTGCTCTATCGAGACCTGGTTGGGTATGGTGCCGCGCCGTTCACGATTGCCATAGCGCTTCTTACGTACCTTCTGGCAGCGCAAGGTCTTGTGCAATGTGCCACCGCATCGTTTGTCCTCATAGATTCGCCCATAAATGCTCTCGTGACTCACTCCGGCAAGACCATTAGCCCGTAAATAACCGCTGATTTGCTCCGGGCTCCAATACGCTCTCAATCTGTCTTCTGCAAACGCCCATGTCTCAGCGGAAATCGTCGATCCATTCTTTTTGGCTTGCTTGTCGAGACAGAGTTGTTGTGCCTGTTTGGGACGGTATCCTCGACCACCACTATTGCGTTTGATCTCCCGACTGATCGTCGATCTGCTGCGCCCCATCACTTCTGCTATCTCACTTTGCTTATGACCTGCCTTCTTCAGTATATAAATCTGGTATCGTTCGTCTTGGGTAAGATGTGTGTATGTCATTTCGGGCAACTTTGACTTGGAGGTCTGGAAGTTCGGATGCTACCGCATCTTCCCATTCAAACTCATTTAGCTTCTGTTGCACTTCTTATTTGAACTCGCGATGCCATTTTATTAAATTAATCCACAAAATTTTACAAAGATGATGTTTTCAGAATACAATTGAGCAAAGTTTAGTTCTAACGAGTGTCGCTTTCTGATGTACTGCTCGTGCACCGTCCAGTTCAAAATTCTCCTACATACCCTAAGTCTGATGGTGGTATGTCAATCACACTTAGTTCAATACTTCATGTGAACAAATAATATGTTCACTCTGGGAAGTGTTCGGGCTACTTACTAATTTCAATTTATGAATTTTCAAGAATCTCATATCTGTAAGAGACTGTTTCAAACCGTCTTAATTTCTCTTGTGGCATTTGCTACATTTTCACAATCGGCATATGCAAGCATAGAGTTAAAGTCACCAATCCCCGCGACTAAAGAGATAGTTAACTGGGGGGTGGATGGTTCCGGTTGGACCTTAGTCGCGAGTTCGCCTCTGGGGGCATGTGGTCTGTATGCTCTCAATAACAAAACTGCAATACCAGGCTGGCCTTGGGTTTTCGAAGAAATTAAAGCCGGCCCGGCAGATGCTTCTGGCCTCGTCACGGGCTATGGCTGCTATTTCAAAGAATTGAAAGCAGATGGCACATTTGGCCCTTCAACCTTGCTGGTCGGTGTAGAGGGCAATCCTGAATGGGCTTGCACAAGCCCGTACAAAATCGCGGGCACTCAGTGTTTTCTTCCGCCAGAAAAAGATAAAAAATGCCCTTGCGTCGGCAACCCAATTAATTTTTCAACGGGAAATAAACACCAGGTAGAAAGCGATTTGCCTCCCCTTACCGGCGAGCTTGAGTTTTACCGTACTTACAATAGTGAATTCCCTTCTCCAAATTTGCGCAATTCATCAGTGGTAGTCGCAACACCAGGCTATGGCTGGCAGCATAATTTTCATAGATCTATCGTACTGCAGAAGGCAGCACAGGTTGCCACCATATCCCGCCGTGACGGCAGTGTCTATGCGTTTACCCTGTCCAATGGCGTCTGGACAGGTGATGCTGACGACAATGCCAGGTTACAGCAACTCACAGATGCGAATGGCAAATTGACCGGCTGGGTCTATAACTCGCCAATGAACTATATTGAGACCTATGACGCCAAAGGCCGTTTGATATCGGAAAAAAGCCGTGCAGGTGTTCTGCAGACATTGACCTATGATGACACGACTAATCTGCTGGTGCGTGTAGTCGATTCATTTGGTCGGCAATTGCAGTTTGCTTATGACCTGCAAGCGCGCCTCAAGCAATTGACCACACCAGATAACAAAACCTACACCTATGCCTACGACACCAATGGCAACCTGGCATCGGTGACTTACCCCGACACCAAGATCCGTAGCTATGTCTATGAAAACGCCAGCTTCCCACATGCATTGACGGGGATTATTGATGAAAACGGCGCACGCTTTGTCACCTGGAAATATGATGCTCAAGGGCGGGCAATTTCAAGCGAACATGCCGTTGGCATAGATAAATACACTATCGATTACAGTCACGGACAGTATGCGAAATATGTCACCGATCCACTGGGCGCAATGAGGTCTTATTCATTCACGCCAGTGCTCGATGACTTTAAAATTAATTACATCGGTCAGCCTGCAGGTTATGGCAGCGGTCCGGCAACGAGCAGTATCACTTATGACGGCAACGGCAATAAAAAAACCGAGAGTGACTTCAAAGGCAATGCGACGGCCTACACCTATAACCTGGCACGCAACCTGGAGACAAAGCGCGTCGTCGCAAGTGGTACTGCGCAGGAACAAACAGTGTCGACGATTTGGCACCCGACATTGAATATACCAACCCAGGTCAATGAACCTTTGTTGCGGACTACGTATATCCATGACGCCAACGGCAATATTCTGACAAAAACCTTGCAGGCAACCACTGATGCCGATGGCAGTCAGGGCGCGAGTGCAACCCCTGTCGGCAGTCCCCGCACCTGGACCTACACCTACAATAGTGCAGGGCAAGTGCTGACTATCACCAACCCACGTACTGATGTACTCAATAAAACGACCTACACTTACGATACACAAGGCAACCTGGTCAGCGTGAGCAATGGTGCTGGCCATGTGACGACGTTGACGAATCATGACGGCAATGGCAAACCCGGCCAGATCACCGACCCGAATGGGGCTATTACTGTCCTAACTTACACAGAACGCGGCTGGTTAAAGCAGCGTGTCGTCACAGCGGATGGCATATCAGAAACCACGATCTATGATTATGACGGTGTGGGCCAGATGACCAAGGTCACTCTGCCTGACAGCAGCTACATCAGCTACACCTATGACGATGCTCACAGACTCACAAAAATCAGTGACAGCCAGGGTAACAGTATCAACTACACCCTCGACAACATCGGTAACCGCATTAACGAAACCATCACCGATGGCGGCGGCAACCTGAAACTACAGGTTACCCGTATCTATGACGCGCTGAACCGCCTGCAACAAGTAACAGGGGCAGCACAATGAACAATACTATGAAACAGACATTCCGTAACACCTTGCTGGCCGTGGCCATCACTGCCGTGTTTGCCCAGGCACAGGCGCAATCGACCGTCTACCTATACGGATATGATGCAGTTGGAAATCTCACCAGCATCGTTAACGGCGATAATGCGACCACGCGCCAAACATACGATGCATTAAATCGCCTGCAAACACAGAAAGACGCTAATAATCAGGTCACCAGCTATGCCTATGATGGCCAGCATCACCTGACCCAGGTCACTGACGCCCGCAACTTCAGCACTATCTACGGCATAGACGGTCTGGGTAATCAGTTGAGCTTGAAGAGCCCTGACACCGGAACCACCACGACAACTGTAGACGCCGCTGGCAACGTATTGACCAAGACCGACGCCAAAGGCCAGATCACAACCTATGTTTATGATGTGATTGATCGCATCACCAGCATCACCTGGCACGACAACAGTGTCACTACATACACTTATGACCAAGGCACCAATGCCAAAGGCCGCTTAAGCCAGATCAGCGACGCCAGTGGCACCATCAGCTACACCTATGATGGCCGTGGCCGCGTATTGACCGAGACCCGCGTCTTGGGCGCAGCCAACAACGTCACCCGCTACCAGTACGACAATGCAGGCCGCCTCAGCAGCACGACCTACCCCAATGGCCGCCAGATCAGCTACACTCGTGATACTTTGGGCCGCATCACCCAGATCGACACCGTAAAAGACGGCATCGCCATGACCATCCTCAGTCAGGCCAGCTACCGTCCCTTTGGCAGTGTCCAAAGCTACCGCAACAGCGCCGGACAAACATCCAGCCGCAGCTTCGACAACGAAGGCCGCATTGCCAGCTACACCCTCAACAACAAAGTGCAAGCCATCAGCTACGATGCCGCAGGCCGCATCACCGCCATCAACGAAACCAACAACCCCAGCCGCCAGGCCACCTACGGCTATGACACTGTCGATCGCCTCACCAGCTATTTAACACCCCAGGTCAGCCAGGGTTTTACTTATGACCCCATCGGCAACCGCAACACCAAGACCAATGGCGCCGCCAATACCAGCTACACCTATGCCGGCAACAGCAACCGCCTCACCCAGATCACCGACAGCCAGGCCAAACCCGTAGCGACTGACCCCAATGGCAGCATCACCAACAACGGCAGCAACCAGTTCACCTACGACACCCGTGGCCGCATGACCACTGCCGTCACCAGCATAGGCACTGTCCAATACCTCATCAACCCATTGGGACAACGCGTACAAAAGAACGTACCCGCCAATGGCAGCAACCCCGCCACCAGCACTCTGTATCACTACGACCAGGGTGGCAAACTCATCAGCGAGCGCACCGGGCAGAACGATGTCGATTACATCTACCTGGGTGACTTGCCTGTGGCGGTGATCAAGTAGAACGCCACAGCCAGATAAGCAGCTAGCCAGATAAGCAAAAAAACGCATCACACCTATTACTCAAAAAAACCGCCATCAGCCCACCCACGAGAGCCGGGCTGATTGCAGGGGAGAAGAATTTGTTTCAACAACGCCAACAACGATTACACAACATAGCGACCAGCGCCGCCCTGATCTGCGTCACTGGTCTGGGCCTCGGCATCAGCAGCCAGGCCTTCGCCGTCGCACCCACAGTCAGTTTGACTGCCCCCGCAGCCAATGCCCGCTATGGTGCACCCGCAGCCATTACCCTGACAGCCACTGCCACCAACACTGGTGACACCATCAGCAAGGTCGAGTTCTACCAAGGAGCCACCTTACTGGGTACCGCAACGACAGCCCCTTACAGCTACAACTGGAGCAACGTCGCCACCAGCAGCTACAGCCTCACCGCCAAAGCCACCAACAGCCACAATGAAACCAAGACCTCGACAGCAGTCGCCGTCGTCGTCAACAATGCCCCCACCGTCAGCATCACAGCACCCGCCAACAACAGCAGTGTTGCCGGCAAAGCTACTATCACTTTGACAGCGAACGCGACAGATGCTGATGGCACGATCAGCAAAGTCGAGTTCTATAACGGCACCACCTTATTGAACAGCGACACAGCCGCACCGTATAGCTATAGCTGGGCCAATGTAGTACCAGGTACTTACAGCATCACCGCCAAAGCAACTGACAACCTCAGTGGTACAACGACCAGCACCCCGGTCAGCATCACCGTCACCAACCCGATCACTGTCAACCTGACAGCACCGGCCAATAATGCCAGTGTCACGGTCGGTACACCCATTGCCATCACTGCCACAGCAGCAGACAGCAAAGGCACCATCTCAAAAGTCGAGTTCTACAATGGCACCACATTGCTCGGTAGCGCAACCGCCAGCCCTTACACCTACAGCTGGACCAGTGCCGCAATCGGTACCTACAGCATCACTGCCAAAGTCACCGACAGCCAAAGCCTCACCCAAACCAGTACCGCAGTCAGTGTGCAAGTCAAGGCAGCAGCAACGACACCGCCAACCGTCAGCCTGACACCCGCACTCAAGCAGACTACCCAGACTGCACCCGTGAATGGCACCTTCATTGCACCGGCAGGCATCAGCCTGGCAGCGACGGCTACACCAGCATCCGGCAGCACCATCAGCAAGGTTGAGTTTTATCAGGGTGCAACACTGATAGGCACAGCCACCGCACCCACAGTCACAAACGGCACTAGCTACAGCGTCAACTGGACCAATGTCACAGCCAACAGCTATAACGTCACTGCCAAGGCGACGGATAGCAAGAACGCCACGGCAACGACAGCACCTGTCACCGTCAATGTCATCAACAACAGCGCACCAACGGTTAGCCTCACAGCCAACCCGGCCAATGGAACAGCACCAGCGACCATCATCCTGAATGCGACAGCAACAGATACAGATGGCACGATTGCGCAGGTGGAGTTTCTGAATGGCGCAACCAGCATTGCCACAATCACGCAGGCACCGTACACGACCAATTGGGCTAACGTCACACAGGGTAACTACAGCCTGACGGCAAAAGCCACGGACAACCTGGGTGCAAGCACGACTTCAGCAGCAGTGCCGGTTGCAGTCACGGCCAATACACCGAAGGCGTATGATATTCATGCGGATCATTTGAATACACCGAGGGTGATTACGGACAATACAGGGACAGAAGTCTGGCGTTGGGATAGTGCGCCGTTTGGGGAGACGCTGCCTAATGAGCAGCCGCAAGGCAATGCAAACAAGTTCGTGTTTAATCAGCGGTTTCCGGGGCAGTATTATGATCAGGAGACGGGGCTGCATTACAATTACTTCAGGGATTATGATCCGCTATCAGGTAGGTATGTGGAGTCTGATCCGATCGGCCTGAGAGGCGGGATGAATACTTTCGGATATGTAGGAGAAGATCCACTTTTATTTACTGATCTATTGGGGCTTAAGCCTTGGGGTGTGTTCAAAAGGGAATCTGACGCCGCGAAGGATGCTATGGAATTTATTCGCAAAATTGGTATGTCACAATATGCGGAAATGGGGGTCACAATTTTTCAAAGACCTGATTGTACTTATTCATATACAAATGTCGAAACGGATGGGGAGCCTCATCTGTATGTTCCTAGAATAAAAGATGTTCCAAAAGGAGCAGACTATACAAGTGACTATCATAATCACATTCCTGTGCCGCCTAGTGGCAAAGCAGAAACGTCAGAAGGCGTAGTTATTATACTTACGGAAGAAAATCAAAACCAAATTTCGAAGGGAGATAAAAATGGCGGTAATCAGAATGGAGTCGGTATTTACATGGGAAGTCCGAACGGGAAAATGAATTTTTACAATCCACCAATGAGAAAACCAAAGAAATGTGGTTGCAAAGATAACCTGTGATATATGAGGTAAGTGATGAAGGCTAAACGAATAATTGTATTTTTTATTTTCCTGACCTTATTACCTTTAAGTTGGGGGCGAGAAACCCATGTCGAGGATGTAAAGATTGGAAGGGAATTGGCTATAAATCTTGCAGTTAAGGCAGTGCTTAAACGCGGTATTGTTCTTGACTCTTACGATGTCACTGCAGAAAAGTTTGATAGAGTGACTGACAGTGGATTTCTGTTTTCAGACAACCAAATTAAAGAGTTAAGTAATGTGCTAGCTGGAAATGCATATTGGGTGGTAACAGTTAAGGTAAGCGAAAGCGATTCAACTGCCGAAAAAATTTGGTCTATAAACATACTGATAAATGCGAATACGGGATCTCAAATTTTTTTTCCGGAAAGATGAAGCAAAAAAATGGCATTACATATTCGCCTCCGCAAAGTTGCAAAGCCGGGGTCACCCATTAGCCCCGGTAGTCAAGTAGCCAAACAACATACTCGCAACACACCGCGATAAAATTTACTACGCCACCACACGCTTGTTTAAAAATGCCGTCGTGCCTTTTGCTTCAACGTGTGGTTGCGGGTCGAAAAGCCGGGGTCAGCGAAAAGCCGGGGTCAGTTCTCTTAAGCAAACATTCTAAGTCATTGATTTTCAATGAGTAAATTTTAATGTTTGCTTCGGCGCGATTTTCGGCTCCGAGCCGATTACTACGCTAACATTCCAACATTTTCATCCATAAAAAAGGGGTCAGGTCTTACATTCACACATTTCCTTAATGTCGTAATGT
>JACQDX010000003.1 GCA_016200895.1 Burkholderiales bacterium | reverse complement strand
TCCAGTTCAACTCTTTCTACCATCCAGGGCTCATTGAGCCCCAGTAAGTGCCTATACAGATCCTTGCTTTCCATCGCCTCTCTCCTTGGCTCAGCATGCGCGATAGCGTACTCTTAACCCACAGAAAAGTCCGAAGAACCTAAATTCTTTATTGCGCGATTATTGTGTAATATCTGTTATCGCATACGGCAGCGGCAGAATTTCTATTGCTGCCCCAGTTGCCGAGCCCAGTGTGAGCTGTCCACTTTCCTGATCAGCCAACTTCATTTCTATCAACACCAGCGAACTGTCGTCCTGATGTTGTTCTGCATTAACGATCATGCCGCAGGGTTGGCTGACATCATCGCTATTAAATACTTCGGTCCCTGCTGCAACATCCTTCGCGTGTACCAGCGCTATTGCCATACGGCGTTTGAGTTTGCCCAGGTATTGGCTGCGCGCGACTATTTCCTGGCCGGGATAACAACCTTTTTTAAAATTTACACCACCGATGAGTTCAAAATTGATCATCTGCGGGACAAACTTTTCTTGTGTGCTGGCGATGACGATGGCAATCCCAGCCTGAATTTCAGTCACGCGCCAGGCGCCAGTGTTCACCGCCTGCAACTGGGTGCTTAATTTTGGCCATGCTTGTTGCGCAATCTCTACAGGCGCTATCCATTCATAACGCGGCGCATTGTTGGCATCCGCTACGCGCAGCAGACTGCCATACTCATTGCTCACTTTTTGGTCAATCTTGGCTGGCAGCTCAGCGAACCATTCTTGCAGTACTGCCGTGGCAGCAGCGCCACCCAACCCCAGAACAACGTATTCAGCATTAATATCGTGTAATTTGGCTTTCGCTCGCAAAACAAACATTTGCAAACGTTTTTGCACTGTAGCTTGTATGGATTTTGATAGTTGCAAGACAATATCCTGACCGTCTTTCCAATACACAAAGCTGGCCAGCATACGTCCTTTGGGGGTGCAATAAGCTGCACGGCGCAACTCATTTGTACCCAAATGCTCCACATCATTGCTTAATTGATTATGCAAAAATGACGGAGCGTCTTCACCTGTAACCCTGATCAGGCCAAGATCGGTCAAGGGGGCAATAAATCCTGCCTGCAGGGCATCTGACTGCCAATGTGGGGCAAAACCGGTCGTATTCAAGTTTTCCACCGTTGCACCCTGGCTGGATAAAAAGTCTTCCCACGTCATATTGTTATACTCACTCTTCTTTACTGATTCGCTTAATGTGTGCGCTGGCTTTACAATACCGCCTGCACCTGTTCAGGCGAATTATAGTAGCGTCTGCAAAATCTCGTCAGAACTCCCTCAATTTTGATTAAGCTGTCTACATGGGTTTCATAAAAAAACTATTTGTACTATTGATTCTGCTTGCGCTGGCCGCAGGCGGCGGCTTCTATTACTGGATGCAACAAGCCATTTTTACAGAGGGCGCGGTCAAAGAATTTACCATCAAGCCGGGCAGTAGTGTGCGTGCGTCTGCTCGTCAAGTCTATGAGGCTGGTGTACCAATTCAACCTGTGATGTTTGAGGCACTGGCGCGTTTGTTGGGTAAAGCGAATCGCTTGAAGGCCGGGTCTTTTGAGATCGAGGCTGGTAAAACACCCGTTGAGTTATTGAACAAGATCGTCAATGGTGATTTTTCCATGGCCAGCCTGGCAGTGATAGAAGGGTGGACATTCCAGCAAATGCGCAAGCAGGTGGATGCGCATCCTGCCATCAAGCATGAAACCCAGGGTATGAGTGAAGCCGAGTTGATGCGTAAAGTTACACCGGATTTTCCGCAAGCAGAAGGTTTGTTCTTCCCGGACACCTATCGCTTTGCTAAGGGCAGCACCGATGTACAGTTTTATCAGCAAGCCCACAGCCAGTTATTGAAAAAACTCGATGAAGCCTGGAAAAAACGTGCAGATGGCTTGCCTTACAAGAATCGCTATGAAGCCTTGACCATGGCTTCCATCATAGAAAAAGAGACGGGGCAAAAATCTGAGCGCCCCATGATAGCCTCGGTTTTTGTCAATCGCCTGCGGTCAGGCATGTTGCTGCAAACTGATCCAACCGTCATTTATGGCATGGGTGAGCGTTATCAAGGCAAGATATACAAGCGTGATTTACTGACCGATACACCCTACAACACCTATACGCGAGTTGGTTTGCCGCCGACGCCGATAGCCTTGCCCGGTATGGAATCGATTTCCGCAGCTTTGGATCCGGCTCATAGTGATGCTTTATACTTCGTGGCGCGAGGTAACGGCACCAGCCAGTTTTCTGATAACTTGAATGACCATAATCGAGCAGTGAACAAGTACCAGCGTTGATGGCATCAAGGTGTATTAATAGAATATAGAATTGAATCATGAAGCACACAGGAAAATTTATCAGCTTTGAAGGCATAGACGGTGCGGGTAAATCCACCCATATCGCCTATGTGGCAGAGCGTTTGCAAAGCAAACTGCAGGCGCATGACGTAAAGGTGATTTGCAGCCGTGAACCTGGTGGCACGCCATTGGGTGAGACCTTGCGCGAATTGCTATTAAAGCAAAAGATGCATCTGGAGACTGAAGCCTTGCTGATGTTTGCCGTCAGGCGCGAGCACATTGCCCAAGTCATAGAACCGGCATTGGCTAGAGGCGACTGGGTTATCTCTGACCGCTTTACTGATGCCAGCTTTGCTTATCAAGGTGGCGGCAGAAATTTATCGCTGGATAAACTCAACGCCCTTGAACAATGGGTGCACCCTAATTTACAGCCGGACCTGACTCTATTGTTCGACGTGCCGCTGGAAGTGGCGCGTGCACGCCTTGATGCAACACGTGACCTGGATAAGTTTGAACAGGAAAAAGCAGATTTTTTTGCTGCTACCCGCAATGAATACCTGCGCCGTGCCAAAGAGTTTCCTCAACGTTTCAGGATTATCGATTCCACACAAAGTATAGAGGCTATACGTTTGCAACTTGATGCATTGATTGATGATCTCCTGAGCTCTGCTCAGCAAGCGGTATGACGCAGCATCCTTTATATAGTTGGCAAGAAGACTCATGGCAGCAAATACAGGCTTTGGGGCAGCGCTTGCCCCATGCCTTTTTATTACATGGGCCGCAGGGCATAGGTAAAACTGTATTTGCTGAACATCTGGCGCAATCCCTGCTTTGCGAAAATCCGGGGCAGGGTGGACACGCTTGTCAGCAATGTGGTTCCTGTGGCTGGTTTTCGCAATATAGTCATCCCGACTATCGCCGCGTCAGGCCAGAATTGCTGGACGAAGAAGATGCGCCGGCTGGTGATGAGGCTGAAAGCACCACCAAAACCAGCAAGGCCAGCAAAGCGCCTTCCAAAGAAATCGTCATCAACCAAATCCGGGCATTGTCGGATTTCATGAATATTTCTACTCATCGCAGTGGCAGGCGCATCATCGTCCTGTACCCTGCCGAGGCACTGAATGTACCAGCGGCAAATGCACTATTGAAATCGCTGGAAGAGCCAAATGCCAATACGGTGTTTATTCTGGTATCGAATAGCATAGACAAATTGTTGCCTACCATCTTGTCGCGTTGTCATAAATTTGGCCTTGGCTTGCCTGATGCAGGTATTGCGCTGGAATGGTTACATAAGCAAGGAATCAAGGATGCGGATGTCTGGCTGGCTCAACAGGGTGGTGCGCCTTTGGCTGCATTCGATATGGCGCATTCAGACTTGCGTGCAGATCTGGATGAATTTATACGGTTTTTGAGTAAGCCAGGCACAGAATTGAGTCTCAAAACTGCCGACAAGATGCAAAAAATGGAAATGCCTGTCGTCGTCGGCTGGTTACAACGTTGGCTTTACGATATATTTTCCTATAAACAAAGTGGCAGAATCCGGTATCATCCTCGCTATGAGAAGGAGTTGAAGGGATTGTCCATGCAGGTTGATGAGTCAGCTTTGCAGCAATTCATCAAGAATTGCAATGAAAGACAGGCGATTGCCAGTCACCCTTTGTCGGCCAAATTATTTTTGGAAGATATGCTGCTTGAATATTCCGCATTATTCGGCACTATTTGATTAAAGAATTGCGAAAGCCAGAACATGTCAGATTTACCAGCAGATCCTAGTGCTCCGCTTAATATGCCTTCACCGAATCGTCCTTCGGTGTTATCGCTGGCGATTAAAGAAAAAGCTGCCTTGTTTGCAGCCTATATGCCATTTTTAAAAAATGGTGGCATTTTCGTGCCTACCAATAAGACGTACCGTCTGGGTGAAGAGATTTATTTGATTTTGACTTTATTGGATGACCCTAATAAATATCCTATCGCTGGCAAGGTCGCTTGGATTACACCAGCAGGTGCGGGCAATAACAAGTCACAGGGCATAGGCGTGCACTTTCCTGAAGATGAAAGTGGCACCCGTATACGCTTGCGTGTAGAAGAATTGCTAGGCGCGGCAGTGCGCTCTTCCCGGGCTACCCATACAATTTAATGACGATGGCTGCAGAATTTACGCATAGACTGGCTCAGTTTGAAGATTTACCGCAAATTGTCGCAATTTATAATTCCACAGTTGCTTCACGTGTGGTTACCGCCGATACAGAGCCAATTACGGTAGAATCGCGCCATGCATGGTTTCATGAGCATTATCCTGAATCGCGTCCACTCTGGGTCTGCGAGCAGAACGGGCAAGTCATAGGCTGGTTATCGTTCTCGAATTTTTATGGC
Source organism: Burkholderiales bacterium (assembly GCA_016200895.1). Taxonomy (GTDB): domain Bacteria; phylum Pseudomonadota; class Gammaproteobacteria; order Burkholderiales; family Burkholderiaceae_D; genus Undibacterium. Next base: position 39,339 of record JACQDX010000003.1, on the reverse strand, counting down.
AGGCCCGCTTATTCAGGTACTGCTGAATTATCCATATACTTGCACGAGGCTGCACGTGGCCAGGGTCTGGGCCGTTATTTCCTGGCGCAAGCCATTGCGCATGCCCCTGAAATCAAGGTTCACACATTGCTGGGCTTCATTTTTGGTCATAATGTACCAAGCCTGAAGTTATTTGCTGCATTTGACTTTGCGACCTGGGCAAATATGCCACAGGTTGCAACGCTGGACGGCATAGAACGCGATTTGATCATACTTGGCAAACGGGTAGGGTAGGTTCAAGCTAAATTAGCTAGTCTCTTACCGCTTGCTACCATTTTAGGGCGACTTGCCGTTGGCAGGTCGCCTATTCATTTTTGAAAGATTTTATTATGCTGAGCTACCGCCACGGCTTTCATGCCGGTAATCATGCCGACGTCCTGAAACACTTTGTCCTGATTCAATTGCTTGAATACCTTGGGCAAAAAGACACTGCTTATACCTATATAGATACACATGCAGGTGCGGGTTTGTATGCCCTTGACAGTGGCTATGCGAGCAAAAACGCAGAATTTGAAACTGGTATCGCACCTTTATGGGATCGAAAAGATATTCCGGAATCTTTCGCGGCCTATATGGATTTGATCAAAGGCCTCAATCCCAGTGGCAAAATGCGCTATTACCCAGGCTCGCCGTATTGCGCCAATATCGTCATGCGTGAGCAAGACCGCCTGCGCCTGTTTGAATTGCACCCCAGCGAAATCAAGATACTCGCTGAAAACTTCCGCAAGCTTGATAACCATGCGGCAGAGCAGGGCAAGCGCCAGACCGTCAGAGGCAAGCGCGTCATCATCTCTGCTGGCGATGGCTTTGAAAGTCTGAAGGCTTTGCTGCCGCCGCCATCACGCCGGGGCATGGTACTCATTGACCCGCCTTATGAAGTTAAAGATGACTACAGGCGCGTCAAGGTATGCCTTGAAGATGGTATTAAACGCTTCCCAACCGGCACCTTTGCGGTCTGGTATCCGGTGCTGCAACGCCAAGAATCCCGTTCACTGCCAGAAAAACTCAAGCGTCTGCAGGCAAATAGCTGGCTGAATGTCACATTATCTATCAGCGGCCCGTCACCAGATGGCTTTGGCTTGCATAGCAGTGGCATGTTTATCCTCAATCCACCATGGACTTTGCTGGCGACGTTGAAAGAAGTGATGCCCTACCTCGTCAAAGTATTGGGTAAAGATGCCGGTGCTGGTTTTGTGCTTGAGTCGGGTGAGGCGGGAACAAGCGCTAAACGTTAAGATGTTGGTCGCCAGAGAGAAAAGACTCTCTTTTCGACACAAAGTAAATTTGTTGATTGTTGCGATGCGGAAGAGCTTCTCTTCCGCATTTTTTGTTTGTAGAACGACTAAAACTGGAGTGAGGAAAGGGGAGTCCTTTGTGCGTTGCGGAAAAAATACTGATTGACGGATTAGTACGGTCGTACAAAAATCGACGAAGAATAATATTCAGCAATTTGAGCAATTACCAAAGTAATCAATAAAGCTGCACATTTCAGGAGAACAAATGTCGTCATATGTGAAGAGCCCCTTGATGGGGCAAATGATGAGCAAGCCCATGCTTATTTCCAGCCTCATCGAACATGCTGACCGTTATTTTGGAAAGAATGAAATTGTTTCCCGCCGGGTGGAAGGGGATATACATCGCTATAACTATAGCGAATGCCACAAACGTTCAAAACAACTGGCGAATGCTTTTGCCAAACTGGGCGTACAACTGGGTGACCGTATTGCGACCCTGGCCTGGAATGGTTATCGCCATCTGGAAGCTTACTATGCAGTGTCCGGTTCTGGTGCAGTCTTGCACACGATTAACCCGAGACTGCACCCTGAACAGATTGCTTACATTGCCAATCATGCAGAAGATCAATACCTGCTGTTTGACATGACTTTCCTGCCTATCGTGCAGGCAATAGTTGCGCATTGCCCTGGTATCAAAGGCTATATCATGATGTGCGACCAGGATAAATTGCCAACGGACGGCAAAATCCCCAATCTGATGGCCTATGAAGATTTGATCGAAGCCAATAGCGATGAGTTCGTCTGGCCAGTTTTTGATGAAAACTCTGCCTCCAGCTTGTGCTATACATCGGGCACGACAGGCAACCCTAAAGGTGCTTTGTATTCCCATCGTTCCACTATCCTGCATTCTTACGGATCGTCCTTGCCCGATGGCTTGAATGTATCAGCACGTGACTCTGTTTTGCCAGTGGTCCCGATGTTCCATGTAAATGCCTGGGGCCTGCCTTATTCCGCTCCTTTGAACGGTGCCAAACTGGTTTTCCCAGGCCCGCATCTGGATGGCAAATCCCTCTATGAATTATTTGAACAGGAAAAAGTCACCTTCTCAGCAGGTGTGCCCACTGTCTGGCTAGGCTTGTTGACTTATGTGGCGCAAAATAACCTGAAATTCTCAAGCTTCAAACGCACAGTGATTGGTGGCTCTGCCTGCCCGCCAGCGATGATGAAAACCTTGCGTCACACCTACGGCGTGGAAGTGGTACATGCCTGGGGCATGACAGAAATGTCGCCACTGGGTACGGCTGGTACTTTGATGGCCAAGCATACTGATATGGCAGAAGAAGAGAAGCAAGCCATACTCCAGAAACAAGGCCATGTCTTGTACGGCGTCGACATGAAGATCGTTGATGATGCCGGTACGGAATTGCCATGGGATGGCAAAACCTACGGTAATTTGCTGGTCAAGGGCCCCTGGATCATCAATAGCTATTACAAAAATGAAGGCGGCGATGTCCTGGAAGATGGCTGGTTCCCTACTGGTGACGTGGCTACCATAGATACTGATGGCTACATGCAAATTACTGACCGCAGCAAGGATGTTGTCAAATCTGGCGGCGAGTGGATAGGCACGATAGATCTGGAAAATGTAGCGGTCTCTCACCCTGCTATCTTGCAAGCGGCTTGTATCGGGGTCTTCCATCCCAAATGGGATGAACGCCCCTTGCTGCTGGCAGTCAAGAAGCCAGGAGCAGAAGTCACGAGGGAAGAGTTGCTGCAATTTTTTGATGGCAAAGTTGCGAAATGGTGGCTGCCTGACGACGTCGTTTTTATAGAAAGCCTGCCGTTAGGGGCAACAGGAAAAATTTTGAAAAATAAACTGAGGGAGCAATTCAAGGAATATAAACTACCAACTGCATAGGAAGTGCAGAGCCTGGTCTGAATATGAATAGCCCAGGTTCTGGAAGTAGCGATAAAACGAAAAAAATCTAGATTCCAAACAATGAGAATACCGGAGAGAGACAAATGAAATTTCCTTTACGTGCCAGCCTTGCTGCAGTCGCTTTAACCTTTGCCGTACCCGCAGTGATGGCTGATACCATCAAGATCGCCTATATCGATCCACTGTCAGGTGCTTTTGCGCCAGTTGGGCAAAATATTTTGAATTCCTATCAGTACATCGCTGATAAGGCCAATGCCGAAAAATGGGCTGGCGAACACAAATTCGAAGTTGTCGGTTTTGATAATAAAGGCAGCCCACAAGAGTCTCTGAATGTATTGAAAACGGTGATCGATAAAGGATTTCGCTATATCACGCAAGGCAATGGCTCTGGCGTAGGCCTGGCTTTGCTGGATGCAGTTAATAAACACAATGAGCGCAATCCTGGCAAAGAAATTGTCTATCTGAATCATGCCGCTGTTGATCCAGACATGACAAACAGCAAGTGCAGTTTCTGGCATTTCCGTTTTGATTCAAATTCAGACATGAAAATGGAAGCCTTGACGACTTTCATGGCTGCTGACAAGAACATCAAGAAGGTCTATATCATCGGTCAGAATTACTCATTTGGCCATCAGGTAACCCGTGCTGCCAAAGAGTATCTGGCACGCAAGCGTCCGGATATACAAATCGTTGGTGATGATCTTCATCCAATTGGTCAGGTAAAGGATTTTTCTCCTTACGTAGCTAAAATAAAGGCTTCCGGCGCAGATACGGTTATTACTGGTAACTGGGGTGCGGATCTGGCTTTGCTGATTAAATCCGCCAAAGATGCTGATCTGAAATCCAATTTTTACACTTATTACGCCTCCACGACCGGCGTCCCTACTGCAATGGGCGCTTCTGGTATAGACCGCGTTAAATATGTAGGTTATTGGAACGCGAATAACGAGACTTTCTCCGGCAAGGACATCGTTGAAGGATTCAAAACCAAATACAAAGACGACTATTACTCCATGGCGACTTATTCGGTACTGGCTGGCATGTCCCAGGCTGTCAAGCAGGCTAAGTCCATTGATCCTGTCAAGGTTGCATTTGCGCTGGAAGGTTTGAATTTCAAGAGCTTGAACGGTGACGACAATATGCGTAAGGTCGATCACCAGATTCAACAGCCCTTGTATATCGCGACCTGGGTAAAAACCAACGGCAAAGATGTCAAGTTTGATCAGGAAAATACCGGCATGGGTTGGAAAACCAATCAAAAGATAGATGCATTCGTCGCGTCGCAGCCATCTTCTTGCCAAATGAAACGACCAGGCTAATCCTATAAAAAAGGAGAGTCGCTTTATGCGTACTCTCTTTTTTTACCTATAAATAGTACGATCGTTCAAGAATTTTCTGAAAAGGATCTTTGCTGTGGAATTCACACTGATCACTTTGCTGAACGGTGTCAGTTACGGATTGCTGTTGTTCATGCTTTCATCCGGATTGACATTAATTTTCAGCATGATGGGCGTACTTAACTTCGCCCACGCCAGTTTCTATATGTTGGGTGCTTATTTCGCTTATGCCATCAGCGTCAAGATCGGCTTTTGGCCAGCTTTGTTTTTTGCTCCGCTGCTAGTCGGTTTACTGGGCGCAATGGTGGAACGCTATGGCCTGCGCTCCGTGCATAAATATGGGCATATACCAGAACTATTATTCACCTTCGGTCTGTCCTATGTGATTGCCGAGTTGGTGCAATTGATCTGGGGCAGGTCAACAGTACCGTATCCCATTCCTGCATCTTTGGATGGACCCTTGTTTACGCTGTACACAACGACTTTCCCCATCTATCGCGGTTTCATGATGCTGGTGGCGCTGGTGATGCTGGCTTCGATTTATCTGTTGCTAACGCGTACTCGCATCGGCCTGGTGATACAGGCGGCTCTTACTCATCCAGATACTGTGGAAGCACTGGGCCACAATGTTCCCCGCGTCTTTATGCTGGTATTTGGCGGTGGTTGTGCGTTGGCTGGTCTTGCCGGAGTCGTCGGTGGCAATGCCTTTGTCACCGAGCCCGGCATGGCATCCACCTTGGGCAGCATTATTTTCGTTGTTGTAGTGGTGGGTGGTATGGGGTCGCTGGCAGGTGCTTTTGTGGCATCGTTGTTGATCGGGGTATTGCAAACATTTGCCGTGGCGCTGGATTATTCCTTCGTTACCATGTTTGCAAAATTGGACATGGTCATTACAGCAAATGCGCCAGGCTATGCGATGTTAAGTCTGACGATAGCCCAGGTAGCACCTATCTTGCCTTATCTCTTATTGGTACTCATCCTGATATTCAGGCCCAGAGGTTTACTCGGCACACGTGAAGGATAAAAGATGAGCAAACCTTTAGTATTCAAACCCATCAATCTGGCACGCTGGATTATCTGGAGCAGTTTTGCCATCCTGCTTATCCTCGCGCCGATGATATTTAATACCGGTGGATCATTGTCTTTGCTCTCGCAAATGGGCACTTTGATGATCTTTGGCCTTTCCTACAATATGTTGTTGGGGCAGGGGGGGATGCTGTCGTTCGGTCACGCGGTATATTCCGGCCTGGGGGCATTCTTTGCCATTCATGCCATGAACCTGGTGACTGCCGGCAGCCTGGTTTTCCCGATTACATTGATCCCTTTGATCGGCGGTATTGCAGGCATGTTCTTTGGCGTTTTATTTGGCTATGTCACGACCAAGAAGTCAGGAACAACTTTTTCCATGATTACTCTGGGTATGGTGGAATTGGTGTTTGCCTGTTCGCTGATGTTCCCTAGTTTTTTTGGTGGTGAAGGCGGTATCTCTACCAATCGCGTTATTGGTCAATCTTTCCTCGGTATTACTTACGGACCACAAATTCAGGTGTATTACTTGATTGCCATTTGGTTATTCATCAGCACCATAGGTATGTACGCATTTACGCAAACCCCTTTGGGGCGCATCGTCAATGCTGTCCGGGATAATCCTGAACGCGTCGAGTTCATAGGTTACGACACGCAATGGGTGCGCTACCTGACACTGATTTTGTCGGCTTTCTTTGCGGGTATTGCTGGTGGTCTGTCGGCCATTAACTTTGAAATAGTGACTGCAGAAAATGTCAGTGCCATACGTTCAGGTGCAGTTTTATTGTTCACCTTCATTGGTGGCGTAGGCTTTTTCTTTGGCCCCATGATAGGGGCAATACTGGGCGTGTTTTTGACTGTGATGTTGTCAGATTTGACCAAGGCCTGGCAATTATATCTGGGTGTTTTTTTCATCCTCATCGTCATGTATGCGCCGGGTGGTATGGCCAGTATCATCATGATGAATTTACGTGTCGCTAAATTCGGTATGTTCAAGCGAGTGTGGCCAAGCATGTGGAAGCTGGTGCTGGCGGCAGCAATAACCACGGCTGGCGTCATATTAGCAGTGGAAATGCTGTATCAACGTACCCTTGAAGCTACCCAAAGCGCGGTCATAGAAATGTTTGGTGTTTCCGTCGACACTGCCAGCAGCAGTTGGTGGACAATGACCATCATCGTTATTGGCGTAGGTATTTTTGCCTGTGCCAAACTCAAAGGTGGTTTTGCAGAGCACTGGGGTGAAGTCAATACTGAAATTGAAGAACAAATGCGGAGGGCGCAAGCATGACAGGCTTTTCGCTTGAACTAAAAGACGTACGAAAGTCCTTTGGCAGTGCAGAAATCATCAAGGGCGCTAATTTGCAGGTGCCAAAAGGCGAGCGCTTTGCCATTATTGGCCCGAATGGTGCTGGCAAGTCCACCTTGTTTAATTTGATTTCTGGCCGCTTCCCTATTACTTCTGGAGATATACTGCTCAATGGTGAGAGCATAACCCACTTACAGCCCTATGAAATCAACCGTCGCGGCTTGTCACGCAGTTTTCAGATTACAAATATCTTTCATCGCCTGTCTGTCTATGAAAATCTGCGTTGTGCCGTGCTTTGGTCACTGGGGTATAAATACTCGTTCTGGCACAGGTTGAATGGTTTGAAGGATGCGCATGAAAGGGCAGAATCCGTGCTGGAGCAAATTGGTCTTAAACGCAGGCGCAATGTCACGGCTGGTTTGTTGACCTATGCAGAACAGCGCGCTCTGGAAATTGGCATCACCATCGCTGGTGGTGCTGATGTGATTTTGCTGGATGAACCTACCGCTGGTATGAGCCGTTCTGAATCAGATGCTGCAGTTGAACTTATACGCAAAGTCACTGTCGGCAAATCCCTGTTAATGGTGGAGCACGACATGAGCGTGGTCTTCGGACTGGCCGATAAAATTGCCGTGGTCGTGTATGGCGAAGTGATTGCCTGCGACACGCCGGCCAATATCCGCAACAATCAAAAAGTCAAAGACGCCTATCTGGGTGGTCATGCGCCAGTGGAGGTTGAATGAGCTTACTCACGATTAAAAATCTCAATGCCTACTATGGCAAGAGCCATGTCTTGCACGGCGTGGACATGCAGGTCAATGCTGGTGAAATTGTCAGCCTGCTGGGGCGTAATGGCGTGGGTCGATCAACCACGGTCAAGGCAACCATGGGGCAGGTGAATGCGACAGGCTCCATCTTGTTCAAGGGCGAAGAAATCATAGGCCTGAAAGCCTTCCAGATTGCGCATAAAGGACTGGGCTATGTCCCTGAAAACCGCGATATTTTCCCCAGCCTGACAGTAGAGCAGAACTTGATGCTGGGTGAAAAATCCGGTCGTCCCAAAGACAGTAAGCCGCGCTGGAGCATAGAAGACATGTACCAGATGTTCCCGCGCTTGCGCGAACGCAGGAATACCCAGGCAGGTGTGATGTCAGGTGGTGAGCAACAAATGTTGACGCTGTGTCGCACTTTGATGGGTGACCCTGACCTGATCATGATTGATGAACCAACGGAAGGCCTGGCACCAAAAATTGTTGAACTGGTAGCCCAGTATTTGAAAGAACTTAAAAATCGCGGCATATCCGTATTGCTGGTGGAGCAAAAGCTTGCCATTGCCCTGGAAATTTCACAGCGGGTATATGTCATGGGACATGGCAGTATCGTTTTTGAGGGCACGCCGGCAGATTTGCGTGCCAATGAAAATATCCGTAAAGAATGGCTGGAGGTTTAAAACTGTCAGCACCTTCAAGATGGCGGGTAGTTTGACAGTGGGAGAAACTCTGCATGCTTGTCTGGGTTGATCAAGTTCGAGTGACAGTTATCATGACTATCATTCGAACTTGATCGTTTTAATTTTTTATTTCATTAACATCATCACTTTCTACCCGATTCCGCCCGTTTTCCTTGGCGCGGTAAAGTGCGTTGTCCGCGACTAATAATAGCGCTTCAATGTCAGGCACCGCCTGATGCACAAAGCTGGCGCCTATACTGACAGTCACAGGTATTTGCTGAGAGTCGCCAATGTCAATGGGTGTATTGGCGAGCTTGTTGCGTACGCGTTGCGCAATCATTTCTGCTTCCTTGCGCCCACAGCCGGGCAATATCGCGGCGAACTCTTCGCCGCCTATGCGGCCTAGCATATCGACATCACGCAGGCCAGCACTGGCTATATGTGCAAAGGCCACTAACACACGGTCACCACCGGCATGCCCATAGGTATCATTTACGTCCTTGAATTTATCAATATCCAGCATTAATACTGCTACTGGCCTTTTTTGTTCAGAAAGCCTGATCAACAGACTTGAAGCACGTTCATTAAATGCGCGCCGGTTTAACAGACCAGTTAGCTGGTCATGTTCAGCAATGTACTTGAGTTGACGCAATAGTTCTTCACGCGCCGCCATCACGCATGCCACAGTAAGCGGTGCAAGTGCCAGCAGGCTCACACCTATGCGTATGGACAACAGCATGGGGCGTGAATTCATGTTGACGATGGAAATAGGCAGGTAACCGAGCGACATGGAAATCAATACCCATCCGCTGTAAAGCAACGTAAGCACACTGGTGATAAAGATGTCGTAGCTTAATGCACACCAAAGCAAGGCGGGGATAGGGAAGACCGGTGCACCAGGACCACCTACGATGATGCCCAAGGTAAAAGACATCAGGAGAGCGCATATGGGCAAGATCTTGCCAGAATTAATATGATAGGTCTTAAAAGTGCGGCGACGGTTTAATCTGAATCCCGACAAATCAGGCAGGCTGAGCATGACAGGCAACACAGCCATCAGATTAACCAATTCAGTGACGAACCAAAATGCCCAGCCTTTGAGCGGACTGGCATTGGACAGTATGGGATCAGCGATAGCGCCAACCACACCAGCGGCCGCTGCGGAACACGAAGCCACCAGAGCAAGGTACAGTACAGAAAGCGGATGTTTTAAGTGCCGATGTTCGTCATCCAGCCATGAAAAAAGCAAAACACCTGTGACTACGCAAACCAGATTCCCGCCAGTCAGTAATAAACTGACTGACCAATTACTGCCTGTCATTATGTCGGCTGCGGGATACGTGACGACATAAGCCACGACATATGCCACTATCGCACCTAGCCATCCGCAGGGATTGTTTAATGTAGGAAAGCGTACAAATAGTCCAATCAGGAGTGCGTTAGCTGGCCATAGTGCCGCAAGATGCCCCATGGGACGGCTGAGTATTCCCAGCAGGCATGCAGCAAACACAATGACGCCAGTAATGGTTGCCGCTTTGATCTGCTCAGTCCAGTTTGGTATGGGGTGCATCATTAGCTCAAAGACTCCGGCTCTCCATCGACTTTACAAAGAAAAAATTGCTTCTTATTCCATCATAGGTTGAATAAGGTTTTTACGAACAGATTTTCCAATATGCTGCCGCTTGGTAGACTAAAGTACTGTAGGAGATAGTGCGGCATGCAGGCGACACAGGACATATTCAATGCGGTCTGGGAATATTTTCATACGCGCTTGCACCGGAATTAAATTAAAATAATACGCTCGTACTATTTTGCGGTATAGTAAGCAGAAATAAGCTTACACCAGATTTTAAAAAGCACTGAACTGGCAAATCCAAGCAGTATTTCACCTATAGGAAGAGACATGAGCGCCGAATATCAAGTGAATGGCAATATCGCCGTAATTACCCTGAACAATCCGCCTGTAAATGGTCTTGGTCATGCTACCCGCACAGCGGCGGTGAATGGCATGAAGCAAGCCTTGAATGATAATGCAGTCAAAGCCATCGTCATCACTGGCGCTGGTAAAGCATTTTCGGGCGGTGCGGACATCAAGGAATTCAATTCCCCCAAGGCGTCTGCAGAACCTAGTCTGCACACGCTTATTAATGTGGTTGAAGGATCTGACAAGCCCGTCATCGCTGCTATCCATACAGTTTGCATGGGGGGCGGCCTGGAGTTGGCCCTGGGTTGTAATTATCGCGTCGCGTCTAAAGGTGCACAAATTGCCTTGCCTGAGGTTAAATTGGGCATCTTGCCCGGTGCAGGTGGTACACAACGCCTGCCACGTGTGCTGGGCCTGGAAATGGCTCTGAACATGATCGTTTCCGGCACAGCGATACCATCAGAAAAACTGGCTAAGACAGCGATATTCAATGAAGTGGTGGAAGGTGATGTACTGGAAGCGGCACTCGCATTTGCGGCCAAGGTTGCTGATGTGCGTCCTTTACCAAGAGTGCGCGATATCAAGATTGATTATCCGAACTATGAAGCGTATCTGCAATTCTCACGCAATACAGTGCGCGCCATGGCAGGCCCTTTCCCTGCGCCTTTGAAATGCGTGGAAGCAGTGGCAGCCGCAGTCACCAAAAAATTTGATGATGGCATCAAGTTTGAACGTAACTTGTTTGTTGATCTCGTGCAAACCACAGAATCCAAAGCCCTGCGTCATGCTTTCTTCGGTGAGCGTGCTGCCAGCAAATTGCCGGATGTGCCAGAAGATACGCCAACTCGCCCTATCAAATCCGTTGCCGTTATCGGTGCCGGTACCATGGGCGGTGGCATTGCGATGAACTTTGCTAATGCTGGCATTCCTGTGCAAATTCTGGAAATGAAGCAGGAAGCACTGGACAAGGGTCTGGCGACGATACGCAAGAATTATGAAAACACGCTTAAAAAAGGCAAACTGACTCAAGAGAAATTTGATCAGCGCGTAGGCCTGATTACCGGCACGTTGTCGTATGAAGAGATCGCCCAGGCAGATATCGTCATTGAAGCAGTGTTTGAAGACATGGGCGTCAAGGAACAAGTCTTCAAGAAACTTGATGAAGTCATGAAGAAGGGCGCTATTCTGGCGTCGAATACATCAACACTGGATGTCGACAAGATTGCCGACTTCACCAAACGCCCTGGAGACGTTATTGGCACCCATTTCTTCAGCCCGGCAAATGTCATGAAATTGCTGGAAATCGTACGGGGTAAGAAAACCGCCAAAGACGTGCTGGCAACTGTGTTGGGTTTGTCCAAAAAGATCAAGAAAACTGGCGTGGTATCTGGCGTTTGCGACGGCTTCATTGGCAACCGTATGATAGAACAATACAGTCGTCAGGCAGGCTTCTTGCTGGAAGAGGGATGTACACCTGAACAGGTTGATAAAGCCGTAGAAAAAATGGGCTTTGCCATGGGCCCATTCCGTATGGGCGATCTGGCTGGCAATGATATTGGCTGGTATATCCGCAAACGCCGTTACGTAGAAAAGCCACAGATTACCTATTCCAAAACAGCAGATTTACTGTGTGAATTGGGTCGTTTTGGTCAAAAAACGGGTGCGGGCTGGTATGACTATAAGCCGGGTGACCGCAAAGCTTATCCGTCAGCTATCGTGAATGACATGATCATCAAACATTCGGCTGATCTGGGAGTGGAACGTCGCAAAATTTCTGACCAGGAAATCGTTGAGCGCCTGATATTCTCCTTGGTAAATGAAGCTGCCTACATCCTCGAAGAGGGCATAGCGACTCGTGCCTCTGATATTGATATGGTTTATCTGACGGGTTATGGCTTCCCATTGCATACTGGTGGCCCTATGTTCTATGCAGATACCGTGGGCTTGCCGAATGTGGTCATGGCCATGGAAAAATATGCCAAAGGCCGTCATGGTTACTGCTGGAAGCCAGCTCCATTGTTGGTAAAACTGGCAGCAGAAGGAAAAACTTTCAATTAAATAAACTTAATTGAAATGAGATAAGTGGCTTGCCTGGATAAATTAATCTTCAGGCAAGCCATTTGCTATTGGTAAAGAAGTAATCTCACCAGCAGAAAACTGTCAATTTGCAGATATCTACCTCCTAAATCCCATAATTTCTCTATAAATCATGGGCTTGTGTGCGAGTCGCCAAAAACACAATGCACCACAATGCTATAATGTGCGGTTAATCCCCATCTTTATTGCAAAAGGTTTTCTGTGCTTTCTACCGCTAATATCACCATGCAGTTCGGCCCCAAGCCGCTGTTTGAAAATATCTCTGTCAAATTTGGCGAAGGTAACCGTTATGGCCTGATCGGTGCCAATGGCTGCGGCAAATCCACCTTCATGAAGATTCTTGGCGGTGACCTTGAGCAATCTTCAGGCACGGTCATGCTGGATCAGAATGAACGTTTGGGTAAATTGCGCCAGGATCAGTTTGCGTTTGAAGAAATGCGTGTGCTGGAAGTGGTCATGATGGGCCATACCGAGATGTGGGCCGCGATGGCAGAACGGGATGCGATTTATGCGAATCCTGAAGCGACTGACGACGACTACATGAAGGCCGCAGACCTGGAAGCCAAGTTTGCCGAATATGATGGCTACACTGCTGAGGCGCGTGCCGGTGAATTGTTGCTGGGCGTAGGCATACCAACTGATCAGCATCAGGGCATCATGAGTGCCGTTGCACCAGGCTGGAAACTGCGTGTCTTGCTGGCACAGGCCTTGTTCTCTAATCCAGATATTCTGTTGCTCGATGAACCAACCAATAACCTGGACATCAATACCATTCGCTGGCTGGAAGATATTCTGAACGAGCGCAATTCCACCATGATCATCATTTCCCATGATCGCCACTTCCTGAACCAGGTATGTACACACATGGCAGATATGGATTACGGTACCCTGAAAGTGTATCCGGGTAATTACGATGACTACATGCTGGCATCGTCACAGGCACGTGCGCAGCAAATGGCGAACAATGCCAAGGCCAAGGAAAAGGTCGCTGAGCTGCAAGACTTCGTTCGTCGTTTCTCTGCCAATAAATCCAAGGCACGCCAGGCAACTTCACGTGCCAAGCAGATTGATAAAATCAAGATTGAAGACTTCAAGCCATCCAGCCGTCAAAATCCTTTCGTGCGTTTCGATGGCGAAAAGAAATTGCATCGCTTGGCCGTGGAAGTGCAATCCCTGAGCAAGGCTTACGATAAACCATTGTTCAAGAATGTCGATCTGATGGTGGAAGCGGGTGAAAGAATCGCGATTATCGGTGCCAATGGCATTGGTAAAACCACGCTGTTGCGCTGCATAGGTGGTGATGACATCACTGGGATGCATGCTGATTATGGTATTGTCAAATGGGCAGAAAATGCCAATGTCGGCTATATGCCGCAAGATCCTACCGAAGAATTTGCATCCGATAAAAACCTGACAGACTGGATAGGTCAGTGGACACAAGAGGGTGATGATGACCAGGCAGTGCGTTCTATCCTCGGTCGCTTGCTGTTCGGTGGTGATGACGTCAAAAAATCAGTCAAGGTTTTGTCCGGTGGTGAAAAAGGTCGCATGATGTATGGCAAGCTGATGTTGGGTCGCCATAATGTTTTGCTGATGGATGAGCCAACTAACCATATGGATATGGAATCCATTGAGTCGCTGAACATCGCGCTGGAAAAATATGCCGGTACTTTGATTTTCGTTTCGCATGACCGCGAATTCGTTTCATCTCTGGCGACACGCGTATTGGAAATCAAGGAAAATAAAATCATCGACTTCCATGGTACATATGAAGAATACCTGAGCAGCCAGGGTATTGAATAAACGGATAGTGAAGATAGTGAATAAAGCAAAAGCCAGGTTCGCCTGGCTTTTTTACGTGCGTAAGTTGTGGGGGGCTGTTTAAATTTTACTTAGCCAGGCTTTACTCAATTAAGCTTTACCAAGAAGTAAATCAAGCCTGTCGCTCAGACTACGTGCCATTTCTGGCCCCTTGGTTTTTTGAACTGCCTCCACATATGTCTGTCGTAGAGCACGAAAATCATCGATATTTGCTGCACGTTCTACCTTGAGTTGCAGCCCATAACCACGCAAACCTATGGCACTCTTGATGGTCTCATTGTAGAAGTTGTACAGTGCCTGGAAACGCTCGGCATCTGTTATTTCCAGCGCAGCAGGCTCTGGAAATTTAGTTGAAATGTTAGTTGTCGCCGCTATTGATTCGGATGCTGGAGAGGAATCTGTAACGGTGGAGGAAGTTTCGGTCTGTACAGCGATTTCAATAATGAATTCCTGTTCCAGCAGTTCTTGCAGATTTTGTTCTGTCAAACCCAGGGCGGCCACTTTTTTCATGATATCAGCGGCTGTTTGCTTGCCGTCTATCATGACCAGTAAAGTACGCAATCTGGATGCCAGTTGATACTTTCTGGTGGCGATTTCTTCGCGGCCTTTTTCGGTCTTGTCGTAGATGCTCGCATTCATATCCAGCTACGGCCTTTGCTTGTATCAATATGTCAGAAATTGTTTCTGTTTTTTTTGAGGATACATCAATTCAGCCTGACTGCCAATGAAATGCAGGCATATGCCCGCTCTTATCTTTGATTAGATGCGTTACGGATCAGTTTTACAGGTTTTAATTCGGAAGATGTGGAACAAGTGTCGTTTGATGAAGATGAACAATTGCTGCAACCAGAGCCACAGCCTGCAGTTTTCTGGGCCACTTTAGCGAACAGAGGGGCAAGTGCAGGAATGTAGCTGACACTGAATGCTCTGATTTTTTCCTTAGCCGCTGCAGGCATCCATTTCAATAACAGATACCCGGACGCCAGAGTCAGCAACAGAACTGCGATCAGGTTTTGCATGTCTTATCTCCCCAGGAAAAAACTGGAAATATGATAGGTCAGGAAAGAGGCACAATAAGCCAGACCAAATAAGTAAGCCGCCATGATGACTGGATAACGCAAGGTATTGGTCTCACGTTTGACAACGCTCAGGGTCGCCACGCATTGCGGTGCAAAAACATACCAGGCCAGCAGGGACAGGGCAGTGGGTATGCTCCATGAGTGAGCGATCAGCGGTTCCAGTGAGCGACTCAGTTCTTCACCAGATTGTGAGAGTGCATACACCGTGCCCAGTGCGGCGACGGCAACTTCACGCGCTGCCAATCCAGGTACCAGGGCAATACAGATTTGCCAGTTAAAACCAATAGGCGCAAATATCACTTCCAGCGCGCGGCCCAGATAGCCAGCAATACTGTAATAAATCGGTGGCTGCGTTGCATTCTCCGGTGCACCAGGGAAGCTGCTGAGGAACCACAGCAAAATCATCAAAGACAGAATAATAGTGCCAACGCGGGTAGTGAAAATCTTGATCCTTTCCCACAAACCGAGGAGCAGGTTGCGGACATTGGGCCAGCGATAGTCCGGTAATTCCAGCATCAACGCCTGTTGATGTACTTCGCTACCCCATTTCTTTTTAAAGAAGTAGGCCACCATCATGGCGGATACTATGCCTCCAAGATATAAGACAAATAGCACCAGCCCCTGCAAATTCAATATACCTAATATGGTTTGATCTGGAATAAAGGCGGCAATGATCAGGGCATACACGGGCAGGCGCGCTGAGCAAGTCATCAAAGGTGCAATCATGATCGTCACCAGACGGTCACGCGGATTTTGTATTGTCCTCGTTGCCATGATACCGGGAATGGCGCAGGCGAAACTCGACAGCAGGGGAATAAAGGCACGCCCAGACAGGCCGACTTTACCCATAACCCTGTCCAGCAAAAAGGCTGCTCGTGGCAAATAGCCAGAGTCTTCCATGATCAAAATGAAGAAGAACAGAATAACAATCTGCGGCAGAAACACCAGCACACTGCCAGCACCTCCTATCACACCCTTCACCAGCAAACCTTGCAGTACACCGGGTGCCAATGCTGATTCAACTGCGGTACCAGCCGCATCGATAGTTGATTTGATCAAGTCCATCGGTGCCTGAGCCCAGGCGAACACAGCCTGGAATACCAAGAACATCAAAGTAGCAAAAATGATAGGGCCAATAGCTGGATGCAAAATCCAGCTATCCATGCGATAACTTAAACTGGCAGCGCGTTCACTGGCAGCGTCAGTGTCTTGAGTAACACAAGCTTCCAGTACCGCATTGGCTTGTTGTTGCAAGCTCTCCGGGCTTTGTGCAGAAAGTGCATGTGGCGTGATATTGCCATTTGGTTGCAGCGTTTGCGCCAGCGTTTCAAGTTCAGTCAAGAGGGCATCGATACCTTTGGGATCGACTGCAATCGTTTCAACAACAGGAATATTCAGCTTACGACTTAATGCAGCAATGTCGATATGGATATGGCGCTTTTTAGCGATATCCATCATGTTCACCGCCAATATCAGTGGCTGGCCTAGCGCCAGCAATTCAAATACCACGCGCAGGCCACGTTTCAAATTGGTGGCATCAACTACGCAGACCACCGCATCTGGCATGGTTTCATCCGTGCGCTGGCCGGTGACTACTTCCTGGGTGATTTTTTCATCAGGGGTGATGGCGTGCAAGCTATAGGTGCCAGGCAAATCCAAGACCTGCCATTGGCGCCCCGCATCAGAACGAAATTTACCTTCTTTCCGTTCTATTGTGACGCCTGCATAGTTTGCTACTTTTTGCCGTGCACCTGTCAATCGATTGAAGAGTGCAGTTTTTCCGCAGTTAGGGTTACCGACAAGAGCGATGAGCGGAGAAAACAATTCGTTCACTATGTTCCTACTTTTCCTGAGTGACTAACGCCGGGGATAACACCAATCAAGGCTGCTTCAAAATTTCGCAGTGCAAAGGTAGACTGGCCTATCCTGACTGCCAGCGGTTCGCCACCAAAATAACCTTTGTGCAATACCTTTACCGCTTCGCCTTTGACAAAGCCTAGCTCTTTCAGGCGGCGGGTAATATTGAACAGGCTATCGTCTTTAGCATCGCCTTGTTCTTGCACATCTTCAACGACACCAGAGTCACCGACTTTCATCAGATTCAATGTGGTAGAAATTGCTTGCTGTAATGGCAAACTGCTCATGGCAAAATTCCCGTGTCGAAGAAAAAGTGTAACTCTAAATGATAATGAGAATATATATCAATACCGATTATGTTTCAATCGCTATGCATGCTGGGAATGACTTGCTTTGCGATTCCTCAGAGCTTTGGTGCTTTATTTTTCTTTAAGTAACAAACTTGCTAATTTATTAATTCACGTTGTACGTGTGTTCGAATTGCGTGAGCCCCCAATAAACTCTTGCATGAAAGCTGCGCTCAGGAATATAGTTGTAATATGCAACTAAAATGGATCGATTATGGGCACTGCTACCTCTACACTCCCAATCCAAGGAATTCGCGATGCGTCGCGCAGATTGGTGCGTGAGCTTGGTTTCATGAAACCGACATTGGCTGGTACCAGTCTACCTGCGTCTGCCGTACATGCCTTAATTGAGATTGGTGAACATGACGTGCACAGCGCAACTGCGCTTTGCGAGGTATTGTGTCTTGAAAAGTCTAGTGTCAGCCGTATGGTGCGCAAACTGATAGAAAGTGGCGAACTGGTAGAAACCAGCAGTCAAAAAGATGCTCGGGAGAAGCAACTTGCGTTGACATCAAAAGGCAAGCAAACCCTGGCCGCCATCAACCAGTTTGCCCAGATACAGGTCAGCAATGCGCTGGAAAATATTCCCGTATCAATTCATGGCAAAGTAGTGGATGGCTTGACCATGTATGCGGAGGCGCTTGCAATTAGTCGCAAGGGGGCGTCGCCCACTACATTCCCAAGCGTAAGCATTCAATGCGGTTATCACCCCGGTGTGCTAGGTCGTGGTGTGGAAATGCATGCGCGCTATTACGCACGAACAGTCGGATTCGGGCATTTCTTCGAAGCCAAAGTCGCCAGCGGCATAGCTGAGTTTGTTGGACGCCTGAATAATCCGATGAATCAACTGTGGTTTGCTGTTAGTGAAGGCAAGATTGTCGCTACCATCGCGATCGATGGCGAAGATAAGGGTAACAATATGGCTCACCTGCGCTGGTTTATTGTTGATGACGAATTACGCGGCGGCGGGATAGGCAGGCGTTTACTTAAGGAAGCAATTTCATTTTGTGAACAACAGCAATTCAGCGAAATACAGCTGTGGACATTTAAAGGTCTGGATGCAGCACGACGTCTGTATGAAGAAGCAGGTTTTGTGCTGCTTGAAGAGTTGCCAGGTCGCCAATGGGGGGAAGAGGTCGTAGAACAACGATTTTCCCGTCCAAGTCTAATAACTTTGTAAGCGGCCATCAGTGTTGATCATGAACCCCATGGATGACAGGTGTGCGAGCCTAGCCTATTCTCTGAAAATCCATGACCCAATTGGTTTCCCAATTAATGCCACCATCGACTGAAAATGCTTGTTCCCAGCGCGGTTGATCTGGGGCTGGCATGCTCCAATAAAAGCGTACGCGTATTGCCTGACCAGCAAATGTGTCATCAGCATAAAACTCGCCTATGCTATTTACAAACCGACCCTGCATAGGCACGTCCAGTTGAGTAGGATAGCGGCCATCCAGCCACCAAATCAACCACAGGTCTTTTTCTGCATCATATGAACGCAAAGTTGCGGCACGGTAGGCAGCACCTGGCATTTCAAGCAAGTTGTCATCGATATTGCCAGCACCGCCAAGGATCTTGCTAACAGATGTATTGCCATCAAACTCCAACCATTCCTGGCAATTGGCAAGTCGCTCCTCGAGACGGCGATGCTTTACCTGCCAGTTGCCAATAAAAAAATCAAAGTCGTTGATGCCTGAGGCTTGAGTAGTATTGACTGCTGAATTCATGTTCTCTCCTTGGTAAATATGCTTCGGTAGAAGCAATAAATGAAAGGATAGAGAATATATAGGGCATAATTTATCCTATTAAATCAATAAACTTGGCTTATGTCACAAAGCTATCATCCAACCACCCGCGTCCTGGCATTGCTGGAGCTCTTGCAAAATCAAGGCCAAGCTAGCGGTGCGGATCTGGCGCGCATGCTGGAAATTGACCGGCGCAGCTTGCGGCGCTACATCGTCACCCTCGAAGAAATGGGGATACCCATCATGACGGCACGCGGCCGCCATGGTGGTTATTCCATCATGCCCGGTTTTAAATTGCCTCCTATGATGTTTAATGAGGAGGAAGGCTTTGCCATCTCTATTGCCCTGTCTGTCGCACGTCAAATGAAACTGCTTGATGCCGCGTCATCAATAGAAAGTGCACAAGCAAAATTACAAAGAATTTTGCCAGACAAACTCCGGCAAAGACTCAAGGCAGCAGATGCAGCGATAGAGCTCAATCTTCAATCAGCTGTGGTACCGGCTGACAAGAAAATATTGGCCAGGTTAAGCCATGCAGTTGCACACAAACAATCCATACACTTGCGATATCGAGGGGCAAATGATGTGGAGAGTGAAAGAATGGTAGACGGCTATGGTCTGGCCTTTCATGCAGCATGTTGGTATTTCGTTGGCTTTTGTCATTTACGACAAGACATACGCAGTTTCAGGCTGGATAGGGTGGCTCAGGCAGATTTACAGACACGGTATTTTGATAGCCCTGCCAATTTCAGTGTACTCAGTTATTTGCGTAGTGCCGTGGCGACTATTCCACGTGCTTATAGTGTGGAAGTGATGTTGAAAACAGATATGCAAAGAGCGCGCAGACATTTGTCTGACACGATAGCCGTGTTGGTACAGACTACAGAGGGAGTGCTGCTGTATAACCAGTCTGAAGATTTGCGCTGGTTTGCAAGACAATTGGCCGCTTTGCCTTTTGATTTTGAAATACGTAAACCGGCACAATTGCAAACGGAACTCAAGGAGGTGGCAAATCGTTTATTGCGTGATTGTCTACCTCAAACTTTGACGTAAACGTCACAGAAAATATAATTTCTTCTTTATATGAAGAAATTATTCTTTAAAAGGCTTGTTAATCAAAGAAAGCTATGACAAGATAACATGGTGAAGATTAAAAAAGCTTAGCAATTAAGAAATCTATGAATACCCAAAACACTTATCAATCGCTGGATCAAGCAAGCTCTAGCCTCGCGGCGCGAGCTGGACGGCTATTGGGCAAGTGGATGGAAATAAGCGAAGCTGAATATTTTGCTGCAGGGGTAATTCCCGCTCGGTCAGCGGCATGCGAAACGGTCACGGATTTTAGGGGGCAAGATGGCGGCTGGGATCTCGCATTTTACAGGACCATCATGATGGACATTCGGGGTGCTAACCCTTGAAATCAGGAAAGCAGACGAAGCTGCTTCCCGATGAGAGCTGAAAAGCCCGGATGCCTGCAAAGCTCCGGGCTTTTTGCCTTTTATGGTTTTTAAAATTCATGCTTTGACAGATGGGCTTTAAAAACCCAGTAGTAAAACCCGCCGATTGGCGGTCGTGCCGGAAAACGCCGGATAACACGGGATTCTTTAACAATTCGGGAAGATGTATTGATAAACCCTTCTGCTGTGTGTTCTGTACGCATGGCGGGAAGGGGGCATGCTGTGAATGTCCTGCGATATTTACAGCATGTTAAAAGTGACTTGAGATCAGGTCACTTTTAACATGCTGGCGCGCTTCATTTTTCGATGAAGCCGATACTTTAAACATGGGTATATTTCTCAAGGATGAGACCGATATCCATGTCAGATTGCGGTATGTACTTTGTCATCTTATAAAAAAAAGAAAAATAGAAAATTATGTTTATGATTTATTGGTCCATTCGTATTGATGGGCAAGAACTGGCATGCTCAAAAGAGTTTACCAATGAATGCATGGCTGAAGCTTTGCGGTTCAGTGAGTCTTTGCGTGCAGAGCAGCGTCAGGGCGCAGTGATACGGCATATCACCATGTCTTGTGAAAACCCGGATTCAGTCGGCCATGCAGGTGTTGCTGATGCTGGACCAGAATATTCATGGAAAAAACGCCGCTAGGCGTGCATGAAAGTCCATTCGGGCGAATTTTAACAATCATGCCTTACAGCATCAGCAATTCTTGTCTACAATGAAAGAGCAGATCGCCGTAATAATTGGCGTTATGCAGATGGCATGTGTAGCGAGTTTTTATCAGTCCGTCTTCCCAAATTGGAAAAACATCCCATACAAACAGGTGATGTATGCAACAAATATTGGTTTTGGATATAGCTGGAGTGCCGTATGACTGGATAAGTCAGAACGACGCCGCGACTCAGTACGCGGCAAAAAAAGTGGCGTGGGATATTGGTGATCAAGTCTTTATGCTGCGCGGTGGCTATAACAAGGATGGTGAACAATCCAAGATTTTCATCAAGCCTATTATCTCTATACGTAATAGTGAACGTATGTCTAAAAACAGCCGTCACCAAATCCCTTTGGGCGATGGTAACAGGCTGCTATATGCCAGGGACAGGCATATCTGCGCATATTGTGGCGAGACCTTCCCGTATCAGGAGCTGTCACGTGATCATATTTTACCAACCTCACGCGGTGGAAAAGATGCTTGGGAAAATTGTGTGACTGCCTGCAAAGATTGTAATCATGCAAAAGGCAACAAATTCGTGCATGACTTCAAACCTTTGATATATGTGCCGTATGCGCCTTGCCGTTTCGAGCATTTCATTTTGAGTGGAAGAAATGTGATCGCTGATCAACTGGAGTATCTTTCAGCAAAATTGCCGAGACATAGTCGCTTATTGTAGTGACTACTACAACTATTGGGTATGAATCCCGCGTGTGCACATGGATTCATACCTTTTTAAATCCTAGATTTCATTGATCTATTAATTGAACAGATATCGCGATTTTAAAAGTGTATTTACAATGCATGTTATGTGGAATATGATGGCGATACATCAACTTTGAATTCCCCGGTTGTTTAAAATTCTCCGCTGTTTAATTTGACTTTAAACATGTATTTAAATTATATCTATAAGATTGAATATGTTAGACATTCATACAAGAAACTTAGTAAAAGCCACAGTGCCAGTATTGAAAGAACATGGAGTCACACTGACACGCCATTTTTATGCGCGCATGTTTTCTCGTAATCCGGAACTGAAACCTGTTTTCAATCAGGGCAATCAGCAATCAGGTAGCCAGCAACAAGCACTTGCTACGGCGGTGCTGGCTTATGCCGAGCATATAGATAACCCCATGGTGCTGATGCCGGTATTGACTCTGGTCGCGAACAAGCATGTGAGCGTTGGTATCAGGGCAGAGCACTATCCTATTGTAGGCATGCATTTGCTGGCATCCATCAAGGAAGTGCTGGGGGATGTGGCCAGTGATGAACTGCTGGCAGCCTGGGCCGCAGCGTATGGGCAACTCGCTGATGTATTAATTGCGCAAGAAGCTGCGATTTATGTAAAGGCAGCCATGACACCCGGCGGCTGGACAGGGTGGCGCAGTTTCATCATCAGCAAAAAAGTAATTGAAAGCCAAGAGATTACATCTTTCTATTTACGACCTGCTGATGGCGGCTCAGTGCCTGACTACAAACCCGGCCAGTACATCTCGGTCAAAGTATTTGTACCTGAACTGGGTATGATGCAACCGCGTCAGTACAGCCTGTCATGCGCCCCAGGTCAGGAGTATTTGCGCATCTCGGTCAAACGTGAAGCTGAACTGGCAGAAAAACCTGCTGGCCTGGTGTCCAATGTATTGCACAGAGACTTTCATGAAGGTTCAATACTGGATGTGGCACCACCCATGGGCGACTATATCTTGCATGAAGACCGGGATACACCTGTGGTCTTGATCAGTGCAGGGGTTGGTGTCACACCAAAGTTGGCCATGCTTGAGCATTTACTCAAACAAAACACGACACGCAAAATTCGTTTCGTGCATGCTTGTCGCCATGGTGGGGTACATGCCTTCAAACAGCAAGTACGTGCATTGAGTCAGCAATATACTCAAGTCAAATCACTGACATATTATGAAGCGCCGCGTGCAGAAGATCAGCAATCTGTAGATTATGATCAGCAGGGCCGGCTGGATATGAAAACGGTGGCGACCGATTTTATACTTCCTGAAGCTGATTATTATGTTTGCGGGCCGCGCCCATTCATGCAGGCGCAAATTGCCAGTTTGCAAAGCCTGGGTATTGCATCATCACGCATACATAAGGAAGCTTTTGGCAGCGGTGGATTTGCGCACTGATCAGTTCATCACCATGCCATAGGTTGGATTAATAAAAGCCTATGGTATTGCTTTGCTGCAGTTCTGTATTAATTGTATTAACATGAGCAAGCCACAGGAACATCAGAAAATTATTTATGCAATTAACACACTTTACCGATCTTGGTTTGCGCGTACTCATGTATCTGAGTCACAAAGACAGGCAAGAACCGGTGACCATTAGTGAAATTGCCACTAAATTTGCTATTTCCCGCAATCACCTCGTCAAGGTTGTGCATTTTCTAGCGCAAAAAAACTGGATCACCACCACCAGAGGTAAAGGTGGTGGTATGGCACTGGCGCAAGATGTAAAAGCGTATCGCCTGGGTAGCATTATTCGTGAACTGGAAGGCGGGGACGCATTGATTAACTGTGCCATCCCTCCTTGTGTGCTACGTGGAAATTGCCAGCTCAAATCAGTACTTGATCAGGCACTGTCTGTGTTTTATACGGCACTGGATCAGTACACGCTACATGATGCAGTCGGTGGTAATACACAAGAAGCCATTATCATGCTGCATCGGTCTGGTTTTGTTGATCATGCAAAACTCAAGCATCTTCTCTGATATATTTTCCGGCTGCTCTGACATACCCGCGATCAATTCCCCCAAGAAGCGATATATTCTCTTTTCCATCTTTTAATCTTGCATTGCTTATTCCTCATTATTGTTTTTGAAAAATGCTAATATGCTTACGAGGCTAGGTAATAAGACTATATAGCATGTAGGCACTGTGTTTTTGTTAAGAACAATGATCTCTTAGCAAGAAATAACATATTGCCAGATCAGCGATAGATATGAGCATTTAGCTAACGTCAGGAGTTCAGATGACAGCATCCCAAATGCAAGCGCGCATTTTAATAGTTGACGATGAAACGGCACATTTGCAAGCATTGTGTGATTTGTTGCGCGACCACAACTATGAAACTACCGGTTTTGCAACTGGAATCGAAGCACTCGCTTATCTGCGCAGCAACACATTTGATTTATTGCTAACAGATTTGATGATGCCAGGCCTTGACGGCATTGCCATGGTGGAATCAGCCCGCAAAATTGACTCTGATCTGGCATGCATCGTCATGACGGGTGAAGGTAGTATCACATCAGCAGTCAAGGCCATGAAAGTCGGCGCACTCGACTACATCATCAAACCCTTTAAAATTTCAGCGATCTTGCCGGTACTTGTACGTGCCATGGAGACGCGTCAGTTACGCATGGCGAATGCCAAACTTGAACTGCAACTGCGTCAACACACGGCTGAACTGGTGATCTTGAATCAAGATCTGGAACAGGCCAGGATGCAGGCAGAAATTGCCAATCGGGCGAAATCGACTTTCCTGTCGAATATGAGTCATGAGTTACGAACCCCTCTGAATGCCATACTTGGTTTTGCCCAAATCCTGGCATCTGATAGCTTGCAAACCAGTCTTGATGAGAAAAAAGAATTTGCCAAACACATAGAAGAAGCCGGGAGTCACTTACTGACCTTGATTAACGAAATTCTTGATCTGGCGAAAGTAGAATCCGGGGCAATGAAGCTATCCATTGAAGCCATTACTCTGGATGAGATTTTTGCCGAATGCAAAACGATGATAGATCCGCTGGCTCAAAAACGTGGAATCAATGTCAGCTTTGCAGAAAATACTAATTTGCATGTCAGTGCAGACCGGATTCGCCTAAAACAAGTGTTGATTAATCTGTTGTCGAACGCTATCAAATATAATCGGCAAAGTGGTACAGTCAGTGTTGCAGCACATGTGGCGGATGATAGTCATATCTGTATTCAAGTGATTGATACCGGGGTGGGGTTGAGTTCAGTTCAATTGGAAACCATTTTCCAACCTTTTAACCGCTTGGGGCGAGAGGTGTTTAATGAAGAGGGAACTGGTATAGGTCTGTCATTGGTCAAAAACCTGGTTGAAGCCATGGAAGGTAGTATAGGCATTAATAGTCAGGTAGGTGTTGGCAGCACGTTTTGGGTCAAATTTCCCGGGACTGCGGCAGGTACTCAGTACCAACAGCCAGAAACCAAAGCGATGGTCTATGAAGTTGCACCTGGCGAAAAATCAGGTACACAGAAATATCTGCTGTATGTAGAAGACAATCCCATCAATTTGAAGCTGGTTGCTGAATTGATACGTCTGCGTTCAGACCTGGTTTTGTTGACTGCAAGTGACGGCTTGCTTGGTATAGAGCAGGCACGATTGCATTTGCCGGATGTCATCTTGATGGATATTAATTTACCCGGTATCGATGGTATAGAAACCAGACGATATTTGCTCAGTGATCCCAGGACGGCACATATCCCGGTCATTGCGGTTACCGCGAATGCGATGCCTGCCGACCTTGAAAATGGAAAAACAGCTGGTTTTTTCTCTTATATCACCAAGCCTATCGATATTGAGCAATTTGCATTGGCTGTAGACACTGCTCTGGAATTTGCGGCAAGTAAAAAACCAATTTAAAGCATCAGCTTTGTTATGCTGATGAACACTTTTCCGTAGTGTTTTTAATATCTGAAAGGGTGGCCATGGAACAGACATCAGAAAATAGCCTTGCTCATATAGATCGGTGGCAAAAGAACAGGCAAAAGGCATTTAAATCCATCGCTCCCGAAGGGAAAGTGGTGAAATATCTGGGGAAAGAATTTTTAGTTTTCCCAGAAACATTCTGGCCATTTACTGACAGTCAACCCTTAGTGCAGAGTTTTAAAATAAAGCCCGGTGATAGTGTACTGGATGTAGGTACAGGTTCGGGCGTCATTGCTATTTTTGCTTGCTATGGCGGCGCAAGCAAGGTCACTGCTGTCGACATTAATCCTGCCGCTATTAAAAGCGCAAAACACAATGCCAAACTGCATGGCTTTGACAAGCTCATGACTGTCAAAAAATCGAATCTCTTTCAGGCACTGAAAGATGAACAGTTTGATGTGATTACAGCCAATCTGCCATTTCGTGACAAGCCAGCGCATGATGTGGTCGCGAGTTCACAATGGGATACTGATTTCAAGACAAACACTCAATTTTTTGCGGAAGTTGGCAAGCATTTGAAACCAGAAGGCCGCATCTATTTCGCCCAATCCAATTTTGGTGCGATTGACCAGATCAAGATATTGGCAAAAGCCGCTGGTTTTTCAGTCCGGACCCTGGCTAGCGCAGCCGCAGACAAGGCAGAGACGAAAAAATTCTATGCCTTTGTAATGAGGCGCGCAAAGAAATCGGTGTAGTGATGGACGTTATAGATGCCGTCAATGATCTGCGCCAGGTGGCGCATACTGAGCTTGCCTTGCGTGTTAAAAATGTGGCTGTTATTCTGACTTCTCCCAGATCAGGTTCCAGCCTGCTCAAAAGTGTACTGTCATCCCATCCTGATATTGCCTCACTCGACGGTGAGATGGAGCCATTTCTCGCCCTGACGAGAAATGGTTTTTCTTTTAATGCAGATAGTGACGCGCTCAAGACTTTAGAAAATCAAGAAGCACTGCTGGACAATATTTTCGATGACTTGACTTTGCCTGCCGAGGGTAATACTGATTATTCTTTACTAAAAAACAGATGGAAAAAACGCCTGCTATTACAGTTCCCTGTTTTATTTACTGATGACCGGGCTTACCTCCAACTCACGCATGATCTTGATGCAGTCTTTCATGTGGCGCAAGAAAAGAAAATTCAGGGCGAGGGCATGCTGCAAGATCTGATTCTGTCACGCGTTTTTAATAGCGAAACCTGGAGACTGGACTATTACGATGGTAAAAAAAACCCCGCCGCAAGCCATTGTTTTAATGAATCATTTAAACTGGAAGAGCCGCCTTTCGTCATTCCACGCCATTACCGTCGGCAATTAATATCTGATGATATTGAAAATAAGATTTTACTTTTCAAGACGCCGCCTGATGTTTATAGAATTGGTATGTATGAGCGACTATTTCCAAATGCCGAGATCAAATACCTGCATCTGACCAGGGGCTATGCACAATCAGTCAATGGCCTCATGGATGGCTGGTTATCACCCGTCGCTTTCTTTTCACGAGATGTGCAGCGTATAGGCGTGAGTTTGTCGATCAGAGGATATTCAGATGCCGTAGCTTTTGGTAAGCGTTGGTGGAAATTTGATTTGCCACCTAACTGGAAAGAATATGTCAACGCCGATCTGGAGGAGGTTTGCCTGAACCAATGGTTGTCAGCACACCAGGCCATTATTGACAGCCGGGTGGCATCCCTATCTGTTTCATTTGAAGAGTTTTTATCACAACCTACCGAAATAATTAAAAAAATTACCTCTTACCTAGGTTTGCAAGACATGAGTAGTTTGCCAGTTTTCCCGGTCACGATGGCAACAGAGGCACCTAAAATCAGGCGCTGGCACAAACGGGAAGACAGTTTGCTGCGCATGGGAAAAAGAAGGGATGTGCAAATAATGATGGATGCTTTAGCTTATCAAATGAATCCAGAAACCTGGTTATGAACAAGCATTTACTCATACCATTTTTAACAGGACAAAGGCGGGACGGTCTTGGGCGAGTCAATGATATCAGCACACATCCGTGGGAGATATTAAATATTCCTGAATTCAAAGAAACATCAATTGCTGATGCGAATGAGAAATTGCGCAGGATGGGTCAAATTTATGCAAACCTTGCCAGCAAGGTTCAACAAATCACTGAACACGGTGACAGGCCAGTTTGTATCGCCGGAGATTGTTTTTCTACTTTGGGTGTGGTGACCGGCCTGCAAAAAGCAGGTAAGCAGCCTGACCGCATATTGTGGCTGGATGCGCATGGTGATTTCCATACTTGGGAAACCACGCTGACCAAATATCTAGGTGGCATGCCTTTGGCCATGCTAGTTGGGAGGCGCGACAGGCGCAAAAATGAACGTGATGCCATTGGCGCTTTCTTAAATGAGGTTGGCATCAAGGCTTACCCGGAAGAGCAAATCATTCTGTCTGATGCACGGGACCTGGATCCGGGAGAGAAAGAATCGCTGGAAAGTTCAAAAATTCTCACTTGTAAAATCGATGAAATAAGTAAACATTTATCCTCACATGAAAATATCTATCTGCATTTTGATACCGACGTGATCGATGACAGGGCCGAATTGCCTGCACTCAAATACCATGTAAAACAAGGGCCAACGCATGCGCAGATGCTGGCGCTTTTTTCTGTGTTGCGTCAATTCAAGTTAATTGCAGTGTCTGTTTCGGCCTGGCATGAAGAGGAAGATCTTGATAATAAAACCGCAATTGCTTGCTTAAATTTACTCGAGGAACTAGAATAAAAAACAATGTTTCATATTTGCATGACGTGGTGTAACTATTGAGTGATTGAGTTGTTTTGGAGCCGTCTTATTTCGGTGCTGAAACATTCGCCAATGTTTTTGCTGTTGTCGCCATGCAAAAGAATGCGCTGAGAAAACTGGGAAGAGGAAACTGGGAAGAGGAAACTGGGAAGAGGAAATCGGCATGACAGGTATAAAGCTCAGGCAATTTTCTTACAAGTCAATACTCATCTGGCTTGCCTGTCTGCTTTTAGCCGGGTTGTTTTTGAGTTTGATTTATGTCTGGTTTATCCGCCCGCCAGTTTCCAAAACGCCACTGGAACAAGTCATCATTGCGACTAATACAGAGTATGTAGGTACCTGTTCCATCACCGCTGCCAGAGAAAAAGGATATTTCGCCAAAGAAGGGATCGTTGTACTCATCCAATCCCATTCGAGTGGTAAAGCTGCGATGGAAGCTGTAGTGCAGGGGCAAGCTCATTTGGGAACTGTAGCCGATATTCCTGTCATGTTCGCTGGTCTTGACCAAAGGCCAGTCGCAGCGATTGCCACCATATTTAAAACCGACAAAGATCATGGCATTGTCGGACGCAGAGACCGCGGCATACTTCAACCCGCAGATCTTAAAGGTAAGCGTGTCGGCGTCACGCTCAGCACCTCAGGTCATTTCACACTCAGCGCTTTTCTGAATCGCCAGAAACTGTCGGTCAAAGACGTGACCATGATTAACTACAAACCAGAAGAATTTGCTGACGCGATAGAGCGCGGTGAGGTTGATGCAGTAGCATCCTGGGAGCCATTTTTGAATACCATGATGACGCGGCTTGGCGATAATGGGGTAGTTTTTTACGGCAAAGACGTATACGAAAGTCTTTATAACGTGGTTGGTATGCGCAGTTATATTTCTGCCGAACCTGAAACAATCAACAAGGTGTTACGTGCATTGGATCAGGGTAGCAATTACTGTAATGAGATGCCTGACGCCGCCCGCGTGCTGCATGAAGCCGGTAAAAAAACAAATACCAAAGAGCAGAGAGCTGCCTGGGCGACATATCGTTTTGAAATCGGACTTGATCAGGGATTATTGCTGGCCTTGGAAGATCAGGCCAGATGGGCAATTAAAAATAAGCTGACCAACAAAACTGAAGTACCCAATTATCTTGACTATATCTATCTGGACGGCATGGAAAAAGTCAAGCCATCGGCAGTGACCATCATACATTGAGATTCCAACGTGAAAATTTCAACTCGTCTGAAATTTGCGGAATTAATATCTTTAACCATCGTGGCGATGATCGTGGTCATTTTATTGTCCACCACTTTACAGATGAAGCGTGAAATCGCCAAAAATGAGGCCGCTGGCGAGTTATTGCAAGCGGTAACTTCATTGCGCTATCTGACTCTGGAATATGCATTACGTCATGATGAGCGCACCAGAGCTCAGTGGCAGTTGCGTAGCAATTCTTTTTCCAAGCGTTTAGCCGCAGCCGAAGAATTTACTGAGCTTGCTGACAAAGACGCCATTTCTGAATTGAGAAGTGGTAATGAAAATATATCGCAACTGTTTGGTCTCCTGGTGAGTAATCATCATGAATTGATGAAGGAGAAAGACAAAGCCGAGATACTGGAAGAATTAGAGTCACGGCTATTGGGACAGATCACCAATAAAACGCAGGCTATGATTTCTGATGCTTTGAGTTTGTCTGAACAAAGTCGTATCGGTGCCTTGAATGCACAGCAACGGGCATTTAATGCCGTCATCCTGTTTGGTGGCATCGTCGTCTTGGTTGTGACTGTCACCATCTATATCACGCTACGCAGTGTCAGCAGGCCTCTGGAAAAATTGAGGGAAGGAACAGCTATCGTCGGTGCCGGTAATCTGGATTTTTCCCTGCGATTTGATAGTCAGGATGAAATAGGGGATCTGGCTCGCGCATTTGATGGCATGACTGAAAAACTTAAACTGACCACCGTGTCACGTGACGCTTTGGTTGATATCAATGAAGCATTGCAGGCAGAGATCATAGAACGTCAGCAAATCGAGAAAAAAGCCCAGGCGCAGCTTGCCCGTTTGAACCTGTTGCATCAAATCACACGTTCCATCGGTGAGCGGCAGGATTTGCGAAGTATTTTTCAAGTCGTCATACGCAGCCTGGAAGATCACCTTCCTGTCGACTTCAGCTGTGTTTGCCTTTATGACCAGGCGAAAAATCAACTGCAGGTAACCAGTGTTGGTTTGCACAGCGAGTCATTGGCACAAAAATTATCCATGACCCAGAATACCCAGGTCTCTATTGATGAAAATGGTTTGTCACGCTGCGTGCGAGGTCAGTTGGTCTATGAAGCGGATATCAGCAAAGTCAACTTTCCTTTCCCGCAAAGACTGGCTGCGGGCGGGCTCAGTGCCGTAGTGATGGCACCATTAAGGGCAGAAAGTACAGTGTTTGGTGTGTTAGTCGTCGCCAAGCGCGAAGCACATAGCTTTAATAGTGGTGAGTGTGAATTTTTAAGGCAATTGAGTGAGCATGTGGCTTTGGCTGCCAATCAGGCACAGCTCTATACTGCATTACAACAAGCTTATGATGATTTGCGCCAGACCCAGCAATCCATCATGCAGCAAGAACGTTTGCGTGCCCTGGGGCAGATGGCGAGTGGCATAGCACATGACATCAATAATGCGATTTCTCCTGTCGCTCTGTACACAGAATCCTTACTGGAAACAGAAAAAAATCTGAGCGTTAAAGGCAGAAGTTACCTGGAAGTCATTTCGCGAGCGATAGATGATGTCGCCGCCACCGTTGCCAGAATGCGGGAATTTTATCGTCAGCGTGCACCACAATTAGCTTTGTCACCTGTCGATGTGAACAGCCTGATACAACAAGTCATTGATCTTACCCGTGCCAGGTGGAGTGATATGCCACAGCAACGTGGCATTGTGATCAGCGTACACACTGAACTTGCACCTGATTTGCCAGACATCATGGGCGTGCATGGCGAAATCAGGGAGGCGCTGACAAATTTAATTTTCAATGCGGTTGATGCCATGCCAGAAGGTGGGGTACTCACATTGCGCACCAGCGTTGTACAAGACCTTCTGGAGTCAACAAAAGAAGTCATCTTGAAACAAGTCCATATTGACGTTTGTGATTCAGGTATAGGCATGTCTGACGATACCAGGCGCCGCTGTCTGGAGCCGTTCTTCACTACCAAAGGCGAGCGAGGGACGGGATTGGGGCTGGCCATGGTATATGGCATGATAGAAAGACATAGCGCCCATATTGACATTCTAACGGAAGTTGGCAAGGGCACTACCATGCGCATGAGTTTTCTGGTGCCCACTACAGTTAGTCCGGTTGCCAGAACGCCAGCGCCTGAAGCCGTGCCCACGCACAGGCGTATTCTGGTCGTTGATGATGACCCCATGGTATTAAAATCATTGCGCGACATACTGGAAATTGATGGTCACAACGTACTCTCGGCTGATGGCGGTCAGGCTGGCATAAATGCCTTTAACGACGCTCACGGCAAAGGTGATCCTTTTGCTGTCGTCATCACGGATCTTGGCATGCCATACATAGATGGTCGCAAATTAGCCAGCTCAATCAAGCAAGTGTCACCCATGACCCCTATCATTATGTTGACGGGTTGGGGGCAGCGTCTGGTTGATGATGGGGATTCTCCGTCGCATGTGGATTGCGTACTTAGCAAACCGCCAAAACTGTCGGAGTTACGCGAGGCGTTGAGAAAAATTCTTTGACATGACGGGTGAGCCAAACCACCTCATCTTTTGCATCACCTCCGTATTACGATATTGCGTCCGCACAAAATAAATACCTATCAAGATTGCATCTTGCAATCTTGACTACGGGTTGCAGCACAGAAAAAGACCCACAAAAAAAGTAACAAAGCACGCAAATTTGTGGGGGCAGGGTACCTCTTTTTGAGCAGTTGTCTGGCAAAATTCATGAAATTGGCATTAGTTCCCGTAAAATAGTGAACTTTTTCCCAGTTTTTAGGACTAAACTGACCGCGCCTCAAACTTGCTTCGGGGCGCCAAGAGGGATTAATAATTCTATATTTTCACATCTTTTTATAACAATATGATGAAAAAAACACTTACCACGCTGGCGGTCATGAGCCTATGCCAGATCGCTAGCGCAGATGAAGGCATGTGGATGCCGCAACAATTGCCACAAGTTGCAAAGCAACTGAAGGCAGACGGCTTGAAACTGGACCCGGCAACGCTAACCAAATTGACAGAGTTTCCTATGGGTGCCATTGTCAGCCTGGGTGGTTGCTCAGCCTCTTTTGTATCCCCGCAAGGCCTGGTCGCGACCAATCACCATTGCGTCTACAACAGTGTCGCCCATAATTCCAAACCAGAGCGTAACTTGCTGGCCAATGGTTTCCTGGCGAATAGCCTGGAAGAGGAATTACCTGCATCGCCTGGTTCACGCATTTTTGTGACTAAAGAAGTCAATAATGTCAGCAACAAAATCATCGACAAAAACACTGCCAAGCTGAATGGCAAAGCTCGCGTTGATGCAATAGAAAAGAATTCCAAAGTCATCATCGCGGAATGCGAAAAAGATGTTGGTCATCGTTGTAATGTCTATCCTTACTATGGTGGACTTGAGTTCTATCTCATCAAACAACTGGAAATCAAAGACGTACGCCTGGTTCATGCACCGCCTGAAGGCGTGGGCAAATTTGGCGGCGATACCGATAACTGGATGTGGCCACGTCACACTGGTGACTATGGTTTCTACCGTGCCTATGTGAGCAAAGATGGTAAATCGGCTGACTATAGCAAAGACAATGTGCCTTATGTGCCCAAACATTTCTTGAAACTGGCCAAAGATAATCTCAAAGAAGGTGATTTCATCATGGTGCTGGGTTACCCAGGCCGCACCAACCGCCATCGCCTGCCATCAGAAGTGGTTTATACATTTGATTGGAATTACCCTACATTTGTGAAAAGCTCAGGTGACATGCTGGCCATCATTGCCAAAGAAACCAGCAGCAATCCAGATGCCAAACTCAAGTATGCTGGTCAGGTTGCAGGTATCAACAACTACTACAAAAACCGCCAAGGCATGCTCGACAGTTATGCTGGCAGCGATATCCTGTCTCGCAAAACCAAAGAGCATGAAGAGCTGAAAGCGTGGATCAACAGCAACCCTGCACGCGCCAAGGAATTTGCCAGCGATATTGAGCAGGTTGAAAAACTGATTGCAGAGCGCGACAGCTTAGGCAAGCGTGACTTTTACCTGGGTAGTTCCTATCCACGTTTCCTGACTACGGCACGCACTTTGTACCGTCTGTCCAATGAATCAACCAAGACTGATGCTGAGCGCAAAGCTGGTTACCAGGTGCGTGATCTGCCTCGCTTCAAGGCGACTGTAGATGCAATCGAACGCAACTACGATGAAAAAGTCGACAAAGCTTTGGTCTTGTACAACCTGAGCAAATACGCTGCGCAACCCAAGGCAGACCGTAGCGTCAATTTTGATGCTGCAGTAGGCATCAAGGATGGCATGTCTGAAGCCGACCTGAAATCCCTGCTCGATAACTTGTATGCCGGTAGTAAACTGGGTGACAAAACAGCCCGCAGCGCATGGTTGACCGCAAAGCCAGAGGATTTCAAAGCCAGCAATGATAGCTTTGTCAAAGCAGCAGTGGCGATGTACGAGGGCGGTTTGAAGCGCGAAGCTGAAGATGAAGAATTGACTGGTAAAATCCAGCAAGCCTATGGTAACTACATGAAAGCAAAAATCGCCTACATGAAGAGCAAAGGGCAGGCTGTATATCCTGATGCGAACAGCACCTTGCGCGTTACCTTCGGTAAAGTTACTGGCCGCGACCACGGCACGGCTGATGGCCTGGCATGGAATGCCTTCACGACGGTAAATGGCATCCCACCTAAGGCAACCGGCACTGGCGAATTCAACGCACCAGCCGCACAATTGGCAGCAATCAAAGCCAAAGATTTCGGCAAATATGTTGATCCACAATTAAAAACAGTTCCCGTGAACTATCTGGCCACACTGGATATTACTGGTGGCAATTCAGGTTCCGCTGCCTTGAATGCCAAAGGTGAATTCATTGGCCTGGCATTTGACGGCACCCTGGATTCCATCATTTCCGACTGGGATTACAACAAGGCCAATTCCCGTTCCATACAGGTCGATCTGCGTTATATGCTGTGGCAGATGAAACACGTGGACAAGGCTGACCGCTTGCTCAAAGAAATGGCTGTAGAGTAATAAAGCAAGACTGCCTCAAAGCAAAATGCCCTGTGAGAATTGAATCTTGCAGGGCTTTTGGTCATTGAGTAAGTCAAAGCTCGTATTTATTACCTGCGGTAGAACGGATAGGATATGTGTCATAGATCAAATCAAGATACTTGACTTTGTTGCTGTCTGCGTCAAATGTAAACAAGTCCATGACTTTAAAGGTAATTAAAGTCCCGTCACGAACTGTCCAGTCATATTGAAAATAAGCTGTCGCGTGATGTTTTTTTGTTGTGCTGACAAAAACGTCGATAGGGGTAATGACATTGCGGCTGGACGCTTCTGCTAGTCTGTCAAAGAAGGGGCATGCATCCATTTCTCCAAGAAATGGTGAAAGAACTTTCCCATCTTCTGTGAACAAACCTTTGATGGTGGCGTAGTCAGCGTCACCCAGCGCTTTCATATAGGTATGCAGGATAGAAATGTATTCAGACATGGGGATCTCCTTTGAATTGATATTGCCACAAATCTGTGGCTTTATTCGGGGGCTTCGCCAAGTATACCTAGATTGTATATGCGGCTTTCATAGACGTCAGCTCCTGACCAAGCAAAAGAGCTAGTTCACTTTGTTCAAACTGCTTTGTCAGTAATGGAACAGCAAATGTAAACTCAGAGCCATCGCGCTTGAGTATGTAGGCTAACTGCAGGCGGGAGAGAGCATGCCGCATGGCTTCAGGTTCGATGCTCAAACCACTGTCGGCAAAGAGTGCAGCAAGTTTGGATAAACTGGTTTTTCCGTTGATGGCTGTATGATAAACCACGATACGGTCAAGGCGACAGGCAGTTTCATCGTGGCTTAGTCGCCCCCAACCAGCTAAAGCGTCCTGTACAGCTTGTGAAGATAGTGCCTGTGCGATATGACGGGGCTCTATGGCACGTTCGCCAGGCTGCAAAACCTCAAGACATTCGTGACACAGGATAGCGAGCAAATTTGCCCTCTGACCACTGGCCTCCACCAGTTGATCCACCAGTTGGTTGCTGGTGAAACCAAAACGCAGACGTGATAAAGGTACTGTGACCAATTCTTTGCAGGCCTCTTGTTCCAACCCACCTATGGTTAATACTTCACCAAAATTACGCAATGGTGATTGATAATCAAGCACCGCTGTTGCATACAAATCCCAAAAACCGGCCAACATGAACCAGCAGCGACCTTCGTCACTCAGTGCGCGCAGGGCAGATAATTGCGGGTAATTATTGATGGATTCATCACGCAAAAAAAGATCTGCTTCATCAATTAATAAAAACAATCGCTTGCCCACAAAATTAGTTTCAAGATGAGAAATAATATTTTCTATTGGCGTCGTTGCGTCAAGTCCAAACTGCAATGCCATGCGTGGTGTGAGGCGATGATCACGTAGGGAAATATAATGACAAATTATGTGCGGATGCCCTTGAAGACTGCGCTGAACCGCTTTTAATAAACTGCTTTTACCCAACTGGCGACCACCAACAACCAGATAATTGGATGGCTCACGACCTGTGACACGGGCAAGCAATTGTTCACGCCCAAAAAAAGCACCCGCACTGGTAATGGCACCTCTGGTTTGATAGGGAGAAATGCGGGTTACACGCAATTGTGCCGCAAGTAAGCGCAGCAATACAGTAGCGGGTTGCCTGCTGAGCAGGCACTCTGTCTGGCTGGCACTATCTATCATGACGAACATGTTGGCTTTATCATCGCAGTACGCTTGCAACGATGCTTGCTGAGTTTCTGCATCTGATCCAGTAAGTATTAACATCACATCTGACCCGGTTTGTGCGGTCATCAGAGCAGGTACCAGAAGGTCGTCGCTAACATCTGCATAGGGAATGAAAACCAGACATCTATCCAGCGAAACAGGTAAGTTGCTTGCGAACTGCCATTCAAAGACTTCACCAGGAAGCGCCCAGTCTTTGCTGGTTTTGCTTTGTGCAGACAAACGTGCGGCGAGGTATTCCTGCTGTTTATCAGCAGCATCGTTGACGTAATTGACGGCGCGCTGCCAGGCAACTGTTGATATACCTGCTGCATGCAGAGTGGATTGCCGTCTGCCAACAAGCCGCAACAGACGATCCAGCTTGGGTAAAGCGCGATACGGTGTGCGACGTAATTTGTCCGGACGAAGTTGAGTCGGCCCCAGCAAGGGGTGACGCAGGAATATGAGAATTGCGACCACTACAAATATGCATGCGCATAGTAATGGCAACATTTTGAGTCTGCTGAAATTTACTTCTCCTGAAGTGATGCCTTCGCAATTCATGGGCAAGAATCTAGCTGGCACAGGTGGCGTGCCAGCCCTGCATTGCCAGGTGTGGCTTGACGGATTAAGTTCAAAAATTACCTGTGTACCTGACAATGACCCCAACTCAGCGAGCCTGGCAATATCCCCCTGCAATATATAAGGCCGTGGTGACGTGACATTGAGATGCGAGCTTATCGTTTGTGGCGCATACTGTTGAATATTTTTTGGCCATTCGTCGCTGGTATTACGCGCCTCGGATAGGGCGATGCGCCATTGGCTTAAGTCACTCCAGATAGGACTTATGTGTTCAGAGGCTAGAACACCCCCGCGTGTCAATGGATTCAGTTTTGGAGTCAAAACAGCACTGGCAAGTAACAATGTCAGCACAGTGATGATGACAGTACGTGATATTTTCCCTGGCAATAGTCGCGATATTTTTTGCCACATTATTCAAGTACCATCAAACCCGCTTCGCGAATAATGTCGCAGCGCCAGTAAAGACGCGCTTGATCACCACTGCCGCGCACGTGGACCAGGTTTCCCCAAAACAGACGGCGTAAATCTTCATCCTGAAGATAGGGGCGGGCGCGCCCTAAATCTTCGGCCGCTAATAACGTACGCAGACGTATCAGAGACGCTGGATTTTGTGTCAACGGTAAAAAGGTTTGCCACAAGCGCGCACTGTGAGTCAAATAAGTGCGTAAAGTTGAAGCATCGTTTTCCATGGAGTCTTGATTATCGACCAGCCACTGCATGCCTTCCTCAAAGAGTGCAGGGTGACCGCCGCACATAGATGCCAGTGCCGTCATCCTGGATGATGCAATGACGTACTCCGGCCAGCGCTGTTTGACGAGAATATGTAAATCATCAGTGCTGGCATCAGGCCAATGAATGACATGCGCGATGTTGAGTAAAGACAGATCACCGCTGCGGTATTTAAGGTCGGCAAGCATTTCACCTCCGCACAGCAACAAGTGCAGGCGACCACCATGCATTTCACTCAGACTGCGCAAGATACCTGCCAATGATTCACGTAAGGCCGGTGTACCTTGCTCAAACCGGCTGACCAGGCAAAATACTCTTTCTCCAGCGTTCAGTCTTTGTTCAAGAGCGGCTTCAAATCCATAATCCGAATTGACATCTGCAAAACCGCATTGACGCCCTATTGCTGCAAAATACTCGCTGCTATCGGCACTGATGCTATACGGTGGCTGTATATGTAGTGTGGCTTTCTCACCATACTGAGCGCGTGCGCGTGCAAGCAATTTCTCGCGGAATGGCGGTTGCCCCCAGTGTGCCTGGGATAGCAGTAAAGTGATGGGGTAGGGGGTAGACTGAGCCAGTCGCACAAACAGTTGATCCATGAATCCCGCAAACGGCGTTTCACCTTCTTCTTCATTTTGTAATGGAAATTCAGACGCAAGGCCAGCAACTATAAAGAAAAGATTAGTTTCCGTTTCTGTCAATCGAAGGTAACGTGCACAAGCGTGCAGACTGTCACGTGATCTTGGACTGGGAAGTGATGTTCCATTTCTCCAGTTATTGACTGACTCCCGGCTCAAGCCAATTTCTGCTGCTACCCCGGCTGCACTGGCACGAATGCGGCGCATATATTGCGACAGCAAATTGGAAAATGTGGCTGAATGCATAGATTGTCTGTCGTAATTTGCCGATTAAAGCGATTGGCCTTAGATGGTTTTTCAATGAAGCGCAATTTGAGGGCTACAAGGACGGGCGGCCATCATTTTATCAATACGGAGTATGACTTGTAATGTTGATGCTGTCAGGTGACTTGGATATGTGAAATGAACTGCAGTGCTGCAGAATCAACATAATTTATCATTAATGTCCCAACGTTTTCACATCAGGGGTTTGTAAGTCAATGATTTGTTTGCATAAATTGATGTTTTTATCTGGTCTCGATTTGAACGTCGAGGCGCAGAATTGGAGCTTTTTGCGGATATCCGCCGAAGGCTCCTATGCATCAGGGCAAACTCGTTTTCTCGCAGGTCATGA
>JACQDX010000066.1 GCA_016200895.1 Burkholderiales bacterium | reverse complement strand
GCTGGTACTTATGCTTTCCAAAACATCGGTGGCACTGTAGGTACTGTTGATGCAACTGACTTTATCGTTAAAATCACTGGCGCAGGCTCTATCGTTGCTGGCGACTTCATTGCTTAATTCAGTAAGCTATGCAGGAAAATGGGTAGCATGCTACCCATGCAGCAGGGAGAGAATATCCTCCCTGTTGTGTAAAAATAAAAAACCCACCTCTGTAAAGCGGTGGGTTTTTTTATACTTCGTTTTGTTTCAATTTATTAGAACAATTATCTTAGAAAGGAGATGTGAAAACGACTATCTGAATTGCTGGGCAGAAGGCGGGGCCGAGAAATGGGCGTTCCAAATCCGCCTGAATTGCCGTGCTGAACCAAAACCCGCTGCTTCAGAAATGCGTTCTATAGACCAATCAGTATTAGCCAGAAATTTTGTTGCCAGCGATAAGCGAAGTGAAGTCAGATAGGTTTGTATCGAGACCTCTGCATGCAACTTGAATAGCCGTGTGATATGCCGCGTGCTGCTGCAGGCTATATTGGACAATTCAGTTAAATTCCATGGATGGGCTGGATCTTTGACCATGGCATCCTGTATTTTATGAACGATGGGGTGCAAGTGATTACGGTATTTCAGCCAGGGCGATAATTGTGGGTCATTGCCCGAGCGACGCATGTACACCACGAGGTTGCGGGCCACCGCACTCGCTGCCAAAGGGCTGGTGAGTTCGCTGACCAGATGCAGTGCCAGATCTATGCCAGCAGTGACGCCAGCACTAGTGCTGATGTGCCCATCTTCAACGAAAATACGGTTTTCTTCTATTTTGATAGAACTGTCTATTTCAGCTAGTTCGCAATAGTGATTATGATGTGTAGTTGCCTTGTGCCCACTTAATAAACCAGCGTGAGCCGCTAACAGGGCGCCTGAGCAAATGCATACCACCTTGTGGTTGGTGTGCACATGCTGTGACAACCATTTGATAGCAATTTGCGCATCTGGCAATGTGTAAACTTCATTGCCACCGATCAGGCCTGGCAAGATCAAGATACTTTCTTCAGCTAGTTGCTCAGGCAAAGGCTGCAATGGCCCTAGCTGCAAACCGACAGAAGAGTTGACGCTCTCCCGGGGGCTAATAAAACGCATCTCAAAACGTACTTCATTCTGATAGCGATTGGCAAACAAAAGCGCATCTGCTGGCCCGGCGATATCCAGTAGCAAAGTATCTGGTAACAATAGAAAATAAACTGACTGGATACGGGGCATGATCAATCAGGCGAATATATTGCGTAAGTTGTGAACAAGTTTTGACCCGAATACATTAATGAACAAGCCTGTCATGACCGTTACTGCACCCAATAACTGGGTTTGACTCAGTGCCTCGTCAAGTATCAGCCATGCAGCAGTCAGACCAACTACTGGCACCATCAGTGTCAATGGCGCAACCAGGTGGGTGGGTAGGCTGGCCAGCAGTTTGCCCCACAAGGTATAACCTATCAGGGTTGCTGCGACTGCCAAGTAGACGATAGTCAGGCCAGACGACAAACTCATATTGCTCAAGCTATGCAAAATGACATCGCCACCTTCAAACAGATAAGAGAGCAAAAGAAATGGCAATATGGGCACCAAGGCACTCCAGGACACCAGACTCAATACATTTGTCACACCAATCTTTTTATTGATGACATTACCACTCGCCCATGAAAATGCAGCGCATAAAGTGAGTGCAAAACCAGCCAAAGTCACTTGACTGGCTGAGCTGGCAATACTTGCGCTGCCCAGCAGTATGAGACCTGCGCTGGCAACCAGCATGCCAAGCAAATTGCTGGGCCTTAGCTTGTCGCCAAACACCATGGCAGACAAGCCCACAGTAAAGAAAGCCTGCGCCTGCAAAACCAGCGATGCCAAACCGGCTGGCATACCAACAGCCATCGCTGAAAACAGGAAGGCAAATTGTCCAAGGCTGATGAACATGGCATACGCCAACAATAATTTGAAAGGCACTTTGGGGCGTGGCAAGAAGAAAATTGCTGGGAATGCCACCAACATAAAGCGCAATGCACCCATCAAGAAGGGTGGGATGCCTTTCAAGCCTATTTTGATCACCACAAAATTCATCCCCCACAGCAGAATGACAATGGCGGCGATCAGAATATGGCGTGTGCTAAGGACAGATTTGGACATGGGTTACCAGCATAAAGATTAATTCGTTTTTGCATATACGCGTTTGGTCGACGCAGGATTGTTAAGCAGTTTATTTGACGGCCTGATTGGTCTGGGAACGAAATTCCCGCCACAATTCGGACACACGCCTTGCAACGGGCCCTCAACACAATCGCTACAGAATGTGCATTCAAAAGTGCAGATGCGGGCTTTGACAGAATCTGCTGGCAAATCGCAGTCACAGCGCTCGCAATTCGGTCTGAGTTCAAGCATGATACATTTCCTTTCTGTTGTGGGTGAATATCAAGCAGAATATCAGTTTAAATATTACATGCCAGTATAGATTGCGACCGATGTCGGTCAAATCAGGACATCCGAAAAATCTAAATCATAAAGCTCTATGCCTCTTAATTTTACTTATCAACAACTGATGGATATTGCGA
This sequence comes from Burkholderiales bacterium, assembly GCA_016200895.1. GTDB lineage: Bacteria > Pseudomonadota > Gammaproteobacteria > Burkholderiales > Burkholderiaceae_D > Undibacterium. The sequence continues at coordinate 23,933 of JACQDX010000066.1, read as the reverse complement.
CGCGCAAAGAGCATGCACTGAGTCGTCAATTGGCAAGACAGGAAAAGCTGCAACCCGTACAAGCGCTTTTCAACTTGCTGGAACGAGCAGCGCAGTTTGCAGGCTTGCAGGATATCGCAGAACTGGCACAACAACGCGATGCTGCAAAGGTGGCTGGTGTTGCTCAAAAACTGGCAAAGAAAGCAGCAAAGCAGGATGAAAGAAAAATTCAGCAATTTGCCGGCCCGCCCTTAAATACCTGGCAGGCCTGGTTCGATGGCTCAGCTGTACCTAATCCTGGAAAATGTCAGATTGCCTGCATACTCAAGGCTCCGAATGGCCAAAGTTTTGAATACATAGAGTATATGGAATATGGTGACAGCTGCGATGCAGAGTACAGCGGTTTGATATTGGTATTGCTGCAGGCATGCCAACATCAAATAGTGAACTTGCTTGTGCATGGAGACAGCCAGGTGGTCATTGATGACTTTAATCAGATCAAGGCTAGCGGGTTGGAGCGTATGCGGCTATATCGTCAACAGGCACGACAATTGGCCTTAGCTTTTGAGCAAGTCCAGGTTAGATGGATTCCACGCCACAAAAATCACATGGCTGATGCGCTTACTCAAATCCGCTCAAAAGAGCGAAAATAAAATCGGCCCTTGGTCTGAATAGATCAGATTCGGTCAGATCAAGACTTGATTTCCAATGACTGAGCTAGCAGGTTCAACATTGCAGGCCGTGAATGTAGCGTTTTCCTGAGTAAAACCAATTCGCGTGCATAAACAGGATGGGGGATGTTGGTTAATGCGCAATGTCTGGCCAGTTTCTCCAGACCTGACCAATGCGGTATCAAGCTGACGCCGACATCATCTGCCACTAGCATGGCGATAGTTTCGAGTGCATCAAGGTCGCACATTGCTTGCAGCTTTAACCCCTGGTCTTTAAGGTATTTTTCAGCATAACGCCCACCCCATGCCGTTGGGTCATACCGCAGATACGGTTTTGATTGCAGCGTAGATTGAATATCATCCTGTGGCATATGCCTGGAAAGTAAAACCAGGTTCTCCGTCTTGATGCGGTATACCGTCAGACTTTTGGGTAGTTCAAATGCAGGTGCAACCAGTATCGCTGCATCTATTTCTTCATCCAGTACAGCCTGATATAAGGAACGGGATGTACCTGGCACGATACCCGGCTTCAGATTTGGAGCATGCATGGTCAAATGGCGCAATACAGCTGGCAACATATCTGTCATTGCGGTAGAAATGGCACCGATCTTTATGGTGCCGGTTAAGCCATTTGTGTCTGCATCGCCAGCCAATAAGCCAATTTCACGCACTATATTGCGCGCCCGTGGCAGCAAATACAGGCATGCTTCGGTCGGTCTTGCTGCATGGCCTTGCCTCGATAATAAGGGAAAACCCAGCTCCCGCTCCAAAGCCTGAATTCTTTGGCTGATAGCTGCTGCGGTCAGGTTTTCAACCCTTGCGGCTTCTGCGATAGAACCATGTTCTATCGTGGTAATCAGGCTTTGCAAATATCGGCTATCCATAAAAAATTCTTTCGAATTCAATAAAAATAATATGCTATCTCTTTCGAATAAATGGCGCTAGCATTTCATTCTTGCTTAATAATCACACGAGCAACGATAATTCAACATGGAGTTAAGTGTATGAAAGCTTTATTTCACCTTGCCTATCACGTACATGACCTGGATCAGGCCAGACAATTTTATGCAGGCATACTGGGTTGCAGCGAAGGGCGCAGTACCGCCACCTGGGTGGATTTTGATTTCTTTGGGCATCAGATTTCCCTGCATCTGGGTACGCCATTTGTCACGACTAACACAGGCAGGGTAGGGAATCATATGGTGCCCATGCCCCATTTGGGAGTGATCTTGACAATGGCCGATTGGCAGAATCTGGCTGACCGTTTACGCAGTCATGGTCTGATATTTGTTATGGAACCAGCGATACGCTTTGCTGGCCAGCCAGGTGAGCAAGCGACCATGTTTTTTCTTGATCCATCAGGCAATCCGATAGAAATCAAAGGTTTCAATAATCTTGAAAGTGTTTACGAAAAATGACATCACATGTAATTCCATTCCTGGCTGCGCCTGGTTACGCCCATATTCAGGTCTGGGTAGAAGCGCTGCAAAAAGCCATGCCTGATGAGCGAATTCTCGCCTTCGATGCCATGAGTGAAGAGGCTAAGGCTACTTGTAAAGTCGCTATTGTCGCCAACCCCAATCCAGATCAGTTAAAGCAATTGCCACAACTGCAGTGGGTGCATAGTGTCTGGGCCGGGGTGGAGCGTCTGGTCGCAGACCTGGGTAATACGGAATTAAAAATAGTACGGCTGATTGATCCGCAACTTGCCAGCACCATGGCAGAAGCGGTGTTGACATGGGCGCTTTACCTGCATCGTGAAATACCTGCTTATGCCAGACAGCAAGCGCAAGAACTTTGGCAGCCACGGACTTATACGCGGGCCCAGCAAAGGACAGTAAGTCTGCTTGGTTTGGGTGCATTGGGGGAAGCTGCAGCCCAAAGTTTGTTGAGGGCAGGGTTTAAAGTTTGTGGGTGGAGCCGTAGTGAAAAATCTGTTCCTGATATTGAATGTTTTGATGGCGAGAATGAATTGCCTGCCATGCTGGCGAAAACCAATATCCTGGTTTGTCTATTGCCCTTGACACCTGATACCACCGGGCTGATCAATGCCAGGGTGCTGGCACAATTGCCGCAGGGCGCATCTGTGATTAATTTTGCCCGAGGTGCCGTCATCAACGATGAAGATTTGCATGCAGCCCTTGATAATGGGCACATTTCGCATGCAGTTCTTGATGTATTTGAAACTGAACCGCTACCAGTGTCAGAATGGCATTGGCAGCATCCGCATGTGTCAGTATTGCCACATTGTGCGGCACCAACAGACAGAGTCACCGCTTCGTTGATTGTTGCTGAAAATATACGGCGTTATCGGAATAGTGGCGAATTACCGCAGACCGTAGATATTGTCAGAGGCTACTGATGTGTCACAGTTATTATCTCTGCAAAGCTTCGTTTGCTTCCCAGGAGAACGCGGAAGGCGCAATATTATGAGGCAAGCCTTTTTCTTATGTAATGGGGGAGGGGAAATTGCCTGTTAATTGGCACAGTAGTTTGCCAAGACTGTTCTGGACAGTCTTACTGTCCAACAATATACTGATTTTTATATGAGTTCCTGATGTTGTTCGTGTCTCATACGTCTTGGTTCAAGGAAACTGACTACCTTCTCAATGCCTTAATTTCATATTCAGACTTACAGTTTCGACGTTCTCAAAAATAAATTTTATTTCTTAAGGAGACGCACCATGAAGAAACTTTTCTCACTAATCTTGTTTGCATTTTTATCCTTGGCGCTACAGGGTTTTACACATGCGGCCGAAAATAGCAGCAGCGATCAAGCCAAGGCGATGGTTAAAAAAGCGATTGCCTATTACAAAGCCAATGGCAAAGACAAGACTTTTGAAGCTGTGAATGACACAGCAGGGCCTTTCAATGAGCGCGATCTGTATGTTGTGGCATATGATCTGACAGGCACAGTCGTTGCACACGGGGCCAACAAGAAATTGATAGGCAAGAACATTATTGACCTAAAAGATTCTGATGGTGTAATGATCATGAAAGAACAATTATTGGCAGCAAAGGGCAAGAACGCCGGTTGGGTTAATTATAAATGGCCGCATCCCTTGACCAAGGAAATGACGCAAAAATCCATGTATAACGAAATCGTTGATGACGTTATGTTTGCCAGTGGCGTTTATAAATAGCGCGCTGCAGATTTACCCAAAAAATTGAAAGCATAACTAACCCGAAATAAGGAAATATGCGTCTATTTTGCGGTTATAGGCGGGAGTGCTAAACACTCCCGTCATGCTTATTTCATCCGATCATTTCGTTTGATATTCTGGTAGTTTAAAACCCAAGCAAACCTTTTAATACATCCGTAGCCTTGACCTTGGGTTCTTCTTTTTGCTCAGGTTTTTGTTGTTGCTCTGCTTGCGATGAATTATTGGATCTGCGTCCGCCCATATCACCCATACCGCCGAGTATGGAGCTATAAGTCGACTTCATGCGCAGCTTGGTTTGCCAGTCCGGTTCCCAGGCGATTTTGGGATCACTGGGGCGAGGCGGGTAGGCAAAATAAGCGTCTGAGCCGTAGGCGATCATGCGCAGCATGCCCGCACCTTGTTCACCAAAAATACCTTTGGGAACGTCGCATTTGGTCGCGCTGGCAGGCAGGATGACTTTGTCATTGAGCCATTTATCGACATCTGCATTTGCTTGATAATCTACCAGGCCAAAACCAAAGTCGGGCAATTCACTGGATGTCCAGACCACGACTTCGGGGTTGTCGCCACCACCAGGCTGACCGCCCATGACGCTGATGAAATATCCACGCGCATTTGGCACTGGTTTCCATTCCAGGCCAACGCCGCCAGCCTTCTTGGTTTGCACCAATTCAATCGCTGCCATCAAATCATTGTTTGAAGCAAGATTGAGTTTGAAACTTTCAGGTATGCCGTTACCAACAAACTGGTGTTGTCCTACCAGTGAGGCAGTATCCGGCACTCTTCTATCATCATTTTTGTTAGGCCATGCCGGGTTGCCAGGCTGCGAACGCGCCCCCTTGGTCACTTTGCCACGCATAGTGAAAAATTTTGCATAATCTTCTGGAGATGCCTTGGACGCATCCAGCGTACGAGGCTGCCCTGGCCTGACTGTTTCACCGCAACCCCAATAAATTGAAATCTTACCCTTGGGCTTTTCATAATTTGGTTCAGACGGAGTTTCTTCAGACGGCGTGTATTGCACTGGTTTTTCTGGTGCTGGAGCAACCAATTTCAGGCTGTCACCCAGATTCATACCAGCAGGTATCAACTGGTTGGCATCTGCCAAAGAGGTATTCTTGTTTGTGAAAACTGACACATCTATAAATTTGCCACTGGCAAAGCCCATGGAATGAGTATTGCCAAATACATTTCCCCTGTCATTGCTACCTGTACCACCTCGGGCCATGCCACCCAACGCGCCAAAGAATCCACCAGATTGTGCGCCCTGCATGGCACCACCCATCATACCTCCTGGCATATCACTGGCATTGGTTGCCAGATCGATATACGCAAGAGCAATCGGTGGCTTAACCACTTGTGTTCCAGTTTTTGTAGCGGTGGTTTTGCCTTGGGCGCTGGCGGTGGGTTTGGTTTGTGACGTTGCGATCAGAGGGGCGGCTAATAGACTGCAAGTAATGAGCATTGTCTTTGGAAAAGCTGCGCTGCAATTCTTTGTCATAAAAAACTTCATGGAATAACTCCTGTTATCTGTCAGTTGCTGAAAGAGAGAACCAGAAATATTTCGACATTGACGATGTTCTGGCTAAGGACCCTGAAAGGAGCCTATCTTAGCGCAAAATAATCGCAAAAATAGAAATTTGACTTAAACATTTGATTCAAGAATTTATTTTCCTTGCAGTTTGGTGATCAATATTTATTTTCCGCATTGATGTACTTAACAAAAGCCAAAAAACAAAGACGTAGCAACTGTTTTCAAGTGCTACGTCAGTAATGAAAGAAACAAATTGAATTTACCTGCAATGACCAAATTACTTTTGGTTCACAATTGTTGAAAGCAGAGGTTCAAGAGCGTTCGCCCATATTTCATAACCTTCAGCAGATAAATGCAACTTGTCCTTACTCATGCCTTTCCAGTTATCACCTACAGGTGGAAGTTGCGCCGCCAGATCAAGATAGTAGATATTTTTTTGATCGTCCAGATGAGCCAGCAATGTATTGGTTGCTGCCATTTTCTCTGTTGCACGTGCATTAGGCAAAATACTTAACAAAACAATTTTGATTCCAGAGAATTTGTTTTGAGTTGCCGCAATGACGGCCTTTACACCATCAGCAATTTCTTCTGGCGTATCTTGTACATTATTTGTGCCAATCAGTATTACGGCGACCTGAGGTGCAAAGGCAGACAGGTCGATATTTTCAAGACGCCAGATCGTATGCTGGGTTCTGTCCGAACCCAGTCCAAAGTCGATAGCGCGTTCTTCAAAATGTTTTTTCCATACGGGGGAGCCAACTCCCCAGCGCCATTGCTCTGTAATAGAGTCCCCGATGAAAATCAGCTCAGCCGGGCGATTCTTTCTGAGCGTTATATAGTCATTGAAGTAGACTTGATAAGCCAATTTTGGACTGTAATTCTGATCACTTGCAATGGTAGTTGGCTGTTTGACCGGCAGTGAACTCACTTGCGCGTTACCGAGGGATGTGAACAGAAGGGCAGATAAAAGTAAGCGTTTCATGAAGCGATCATTGATGATAGAGGTTGGTTAAAAAATTCACTCTGGTTGCGGTGAGATGAGGCCAGCTTTAAGTGAAAGATAGTTGTTCAAACCATTGCCTGAGAGACCCTTGATGCCCGCAATGACTGATTCTGCATTAATCCTCGCACCAGCAATGTTGGTATGGGTGCGCTGATCGCTAAACAAGGTGTCGACTTTTTCTTTACCCAGGACCTCATATGTTTTACCAGTAATAGATGTGACATCAATCAAGGCTACCTGCGTTTCGTTCGCTACAGCGCTTGCCAGTTTGCGATGTTCGGCAAAATCATTAACCCAGTCCTTGTGAGGCACGGGCGTGGCGATGATGATGGAAATACCTTTTGCTCTGGCATCTTGTATGTATTTCTTTAAATACCAGCCGTAGCTATGGACGATTTCAATACTGCCATCTGGTTTGTTGATGATTTCGGTATCTTCACCTGTGCTGCGCAAGGAGCCCCGGAATTTACCTCGGGCATCCACAGGACCAACATCATTATGACCAAACTGCACCAGCACAAAATCACCGGCTTTCATTTCTCCCAATACCTTCTCCCAGCGACCTTCCTGGATATAGGTGCGGCTACTGCGACCACCTATGGCGCGATTGATGACATTGATCTTGCTGAGGTCAAAGTAGGGAGCAATTTCATCGGCCCAACCACGCATGGGGGCATCGCTACGGGCTGTGGAGTCACCGACGATAAAAAAAGAAGGCAGTTTGGGATCAATCGCTTGTTTGATCACCTGTTTGCTTTCGTCTACGACTGGCCTGTCATCTTCTTTGGCCGTCTGTGCTGAGGCTATGCCAGTAACCGCCAGGAGGAGTCCGGTTTGTATGGCCTTGCGCCAGAAGGGAGTAATTGCACTGTATATAATCATGAAAAATCCTGTAAGCGGTGGAATGACGATCATTAGTCAAATTGATTATAAGGCGCGCATCAATGAGAACTCAACTACCATCCGGCTTCTTGATGCTGACGATATTGGGGCTGGCTGGTATGAAAAACGCTTCAGGCGCATCCGGTTTTGCAGGATCGAAGTTCTCTGATTGAGCAAGGATAGATTTTGCCAGAGGTAATTTGGTCAGGCGCACGCCTTCAACTACGCACCTTGCCAGTTCATAAGCGCCATAGGCATTGTGATGGGTACCATCGCCAGGTTTAAATGCCAGCAATGATTTCTCTGGGCCTAGTGCTTCATAAAAGGCCTTGCTCATGGCGTGCAGATCGATCATGGGCAAGCCTTCTTCTTTTGCCACTTCACGTACGGCATCTGGATATCCCTTATGTGAATTGGTGATGGTCGTACCCTCAAATGTACGACGTTGCACCTGAGTGACCAGAATTACTTGCACATGTTTTTCAGCCAGTGCTGCGGTATAGATTTTCAGATTGTTTTTGTAGGTAGCTACATCTACTGCCTTCATGTCATTGTGTCCAAATTGTATGAACACGTAGTCGTAAGGCTTGACCAGACTGAGTACTTTATCCAGCCGGCGTGCTGATCTGGATGAGGCCAGTGATTCGCCAGATTGCGCATAATTGGCAATACTGACATCGGATGAAAAAAAGCGCGGCAACATCTGGCCCCAACTGGCATAGGGCTCGCCAGGCTGATCTGTGACGGTAGAGTCTCCCAGCAAATAAAGAGTAGGGATGTTGTCGACACGTTCTATCTCGATTGCTTCAAGGCTGGGGTGAGCGCCGTTGAATTCCAGCGTCAGCTTCTCATCCCAGGTAAATTGTTCTTCGGCTGTTTCGCGCGGTTTTAGTTTTACTTCACCACCACCGGTAATTGCCGGACGACGTACATTGACGACAAAGCTCCTCTCCGCGCGCTCACCTTTTTGAGTGTTCACTTTCTCCAGCATCAGACGGCGTGTCTCGGCCTTCACTGTGGTTTCGGACGCACCATCAGCGTCTCCTAGTGTGACTTTGACGCGATAATTTCCTTCTGGTACTGCGACCGAGAACAGGAAAGGCCTGGTACTGCTGATGCCAGTGCTGGTGCTCAGGATTTGTGCGCCGTTCTCAAAGCCATATCCAGTATCTGTCGTATAGATAGTGTCGAGTTTTACAGCCTTGGACTTGGGTGCTGGCTTGACGTTGAAATCAAATGAATATGTCTGCGCATACAGCATGCCGCTAAATGCAGCGCCATTAAGAAAAATAAATGCGTTTAAAAGAGGCAGTATCTTCATAAGTGAATATGGTAAATGAGTGCGTAGGAGCCAAATATGAGCAAACAAATTATCAAGGTATTTTAGGGTAGCCATGTAGCAAAATGCATCACCCGGAAAAACAATCAAGGCTATGATTAACAGTATGAAATGCAAACAGCCTGCTGATCGCTGTCAGCAGGCTGTTTAAATGTGGATAAAAGCTGCATTCAGCTTGGTGGGCGGCGCATTTCAGGGCGATTATTACCCGGTCCGCTTGGCGTGAAACCGCCAAACCGATACGACAGCCCAACATAGATCAGGCGACCATCATATCGTCGGATATTATGTTCCTTGAGCGTGTCCGTATCGACTATCGTTTCTGTTTTGTTGGAATTGAATATATCAGTGACATTCAATACCAGATTCAGATTCTGCGTAATATTGTGGCGCAGGCTGAAATTCGCAGTTGAGTTGGGTTGACGATATCCCTCGCCCGACAGGGTTTTTCCTTGTGAGTTCAGACTCAATTGCAGATGATCCTGATCACTAAGCTGATAATTGAAACGTCCGCGTAAGCTCAGTGAAGATGCCGAGCGCTGTATTTCCTGGCCAGATGTGGTCAGGATAGTTTGCTCTGTAAATAAAAGATTGCCGCTGGTGTTGATAGAAAACTTGGGTGTTACCTTGCCACTGAGCGTGAATTCTATACCGCTGGAATGATTGCCACCGCCATTGTCCAATGTCGTCAGCAATACCGTATCAGTAATGAAGGTGCGACGATACAGTATGCTGTCACTTTCTTTGCGATAGTATCCCCTGATATTCATGTCCAGTCCCATCGCCCTGGTTTCATAAGCGAGTTCAAAGGAGTCCGTCTGGGTCGGTTTTAATTTTGGGTTGCCGCTTGATACGTTCAATTCATCGCGGTACACAACAAAAGGGTTCAGTTCATTCGCATTGGCGCGACGTATGCGATGGGCGTAGCTAAAACGTATGGTCGCATCGTCGCTGGCTTTGTAGCTGACAAAGAAGCTGGGAATATAATTAATATAGTGATTGGTGGCTCCAATTTGTGCAGTCAATTGTTGAATATCGATATGCGTATATTCAGTCCTTAAACCCGCCAGCACTCCCCATTTTTCATTCAGGCGTAACTGATAGGAGCCATACAGGGCAATGTTTGCTTCATCCAGATTATAGTGATTGGTACGCGATGGGTTAATCGTCGCAATGCCACTGGCTGGATCAACATTAAAATATCCTGTATCGAAATCACTTTTGTTATTGGCTATTTTATAGCCCATTTTCAAAATCCCTTGATCGTCAGGACGCTCATAGTCACCAGTAAAATCGACGATCTTGATATTATTGACGTTATTTTGCTTGCTGTGAATGTCGTTGAAGAAACCAGGATTAACCGCATACACATTTGCATAGTTATTTTCGCTGGTATTATCAGATCCGGAAACACGCAGATCCAGGCGCATCACTTCACCATTGATGTCGCCCTTGTGGTCATAGCGCCCACCCCAGCTATAGTTGGTACTTTCCCCGTTGCGCAGAGTGGAGCGCACATAGTCACTATAAAGGCTGTTATTTTGATCAATTGTGAGGTAATGATCGGTCGACTTTTGATCATTGCTGCGTCTGGCATAAGAAAAATTAGCACCCAGGGTATCTTTGGTGCCAAGGTTGTAAGTGACTGCCGCATTGATACCAGATGAATCATTCAACCCTGCAGAGTTGGATGACTGGGTACTATGCTGGCTGATGCCAGTGAACGCATCAGTGCGGTCGCGGACTGCTTCACCTACTGAATTTCTGCCATCGTGGCGGAAGTTGATACCTCCCTGTATGCCAAATGAACCTTCATGATAGCTGCCGGATAATGCAGTGTTAAAACGACCTGCTGAACCGGCATTGGCATTGACCACACCGAAGCCGCCAGGTTGACGATTGCGCCGCATCACCAGATTGATGATGGGGCCGCCGCCACCTTCATTGCCGAATTGCGCTCCAGGGTTATTAATGACTTCCACCGACTCTATATCATGCGAGGGCATCGCATTTAATGATGCTCCGCGGTTGTCACCCTGCATCATGGCAGATGGTTTGCCATCGATCAAAATTTGTACTTTTGTACTGCCACGCAGGCTGACCGTGCCATCTGGATCAACCGATACCGATGGCACATTATTGAGTGCGTCTGCTGCCGTCCCATTGGTGCTGGCAACATCTGACTTAACGTCGTAAACCTGACGGTCTATGCGATTGCTGGGACGTTCTGCCTGTACGGTAACGGACGGAATATCAGCATTGCTGGGACCTGCTTGTTCCGGCGTAGCAGGTTTGACCTCTGTCTTGCTGACAGTGCCAAGCTTACCATCAACTTCTTCTGGTTTGCTGTCGCCGGTTTTTACTGGCACTGTTGTTGATGCTTTGGCTGGAGTCGCTGGAGTAACAGGTGTGGCAGGTAAGACCGGTTTCGCCGGGGTCTGGGCGTAAGCTGCGTGACCCATGCATAAGGCCTCAGTGATCAGCGCACCGAGCACCAGATTACGCGTGGTCTTACCACCATGACGGGCAAATTGCGTTACAGTTGTTGCGCCCCTTTTTTTACTGCGTGTAGTCATGATTTAGGTTTAGTTAAACACCAATGAATGGAACTGCTAACACTATGACGTAAAAATGCTTGCGTGGTTCAACTTGCTTTGTATCAGTTTGTTGTCAGCAGATTCCCTTGTTTCATCTGTTCATTCATTGTCGGTAGTATCCATTTTTTTTAGGTCCGCTATCGAAGGAATATACTCGCCGATCAGTGCCAGGTTTTGTATCGCAGCCAAGCCCCACTGGGCTGTGTCGTTGGTGCTGATCCAAGGCACTTCATCGACCGGATTCAGACTGTTGACACCCTGCACACGTATGGTCTTCAGCAATGGGCCGGGTACACCACGGTTGCCAAAAAACTCGCGCCAGGCACGTTGTGCCAACACTGGATTTTTGTTTTTCCAGGCGACATAGGCAGTGAGTCTGGAGTGACCGTTACGCAAGGCATTACCCGCACCGTGCGGCATGCCCAATGCATCGATCTGTTCCTGTTTACCGGCATTAAAGAGTTCACAATACTGTAGCCATGCCTGCACAAACTTGGGTTCATCAGTCAGGGTCGCTAGTTCTGCAAAAATTTCTACTGCACCAAAGACGGCATTCAAATGGCTGGCCGAAGCCCGGTTGCCAAAGACATTGATCAGATGGCTGGTGTCAGCGTCATAGGCAAAGCTGTTGCCATTGAAAAAGCCGTGGGGCATGCCGGCAATATCTCGCATGCCGGTCAATATCTTGTCACGGTACTTGATGTCACCGCTGCGTTCCCATTCGGTCAGCCAATTACCGGCGAGTGAACCCCAGTCTGTGCCAAAGCCAGCATGTGCCTTGATCTTGCTGATATCTTCTTTGGGTTTGAGCTTGCGTGCCGGATCCGTGCTTTCCAGTTTTTTGTCGGCATCAATCAGTGAATGCATAATGTCACCTATGCGTTCATCTGCAGTCAGATAATAATAAAAGCGGCGATACACGGCGGCGCTGATGCGCAATTGTTTTGCGCTGCAGCCCCAATGCTGGACGTTATGACGCGAACCCAGACCGGCAAACTGACCCAGGTGATGGGTGTCGACTTCACTGGTGTGGCGAACCATGGCTTCGGCAAAGCGGAAAATGTCTGCCCGTCCGGTGCGCAGGAAAGAGTACCAAAGCCACAGGTCGGGGGATAGTTCAGAATTATCCCAGGCAAAACCGCCGACGTCATAACGCCATTCATGCCGGTCCAGATCATAGGTGTGGCGGATGTCACCATAATCCCAGAAGCCATACCAGTGGCGCTGTTCTACCTGATCCTTATAAAAATTGAAGCGAAAATCGAGCTGATCTTCGAGCGCTGCTTTTACCGGATGCGAGCGATCTGACAAGCTCCACAGCCCGCCGAACACGCCAGTCGCCAGGAAATGACTGGGTTTCGCCACCAGTTGCGGCGGTGTCTGTATGGCATCGGCAAACTGCACCAGTTTTTCCCTTGACGGGGTGGCGGCACATACCCATAAAGTGATTTCGCTGCTGCGAGCCACACCCATGGGGCTGCCAAATCCTTTTTCATAATCTTCGTAAGTGATTTCCAGGCCTTCGCGTTCCTGATCATGGGTTTCCATACCCATGCCGTCATGATAAAAGCGCAGGTCCATGGCCGGGGCATCGGGCGACCACATCCAGACAGTGACCTGGGCTGTGTCGGTATGCGCCTGGCGGATATCCAACTGGGTGGGGTGACGCTGCCAGAAATCGCGCAAGCCAAAAGCAACGCCGCCACTGACGCCACCTATATAACCAGTGCCGGGGGATCTGTGTCCCCAAGCTGCTTCTACCCAGCCAAAACCGGACTTGGTACGTTTGCGTATCTTGAAGCCATCTGCTGATTGTTGTGACAGGGTGTAATCACCCCATGCCGGTACCAGATGGATCAGGCGCTGTATCACTTCAGGAAATTGTGCCAGCGGCGGGCAGGCGAGCCCAGCCAGTTGGGCATTGCGTACTGCGGGGCCAGGGTCACGGCGCAGGCCGGTCATATTGCGCACACCTTCTGCCCACAAGCCTGTATTCTCGCCAGCAAAGCGCACATGCCTGTCATACAGCGCATCACGCATGGCGACATCGAAGCGCAAGCCTATGCCGCGCAAGAAATCGCGCTGCTCATCGCCGTCGTAAATAAAGCTGTGCATGACGCGTATGGTATCTGCACCAGCGTAGAAATACAGTCTGAGCACGAAAGGCAGCCAGGCTCGTTTGGCATCCTTGTGCATGCCTTCCACCTTCAGTACTGCACGTACCGGGCCATTTTGCTCGAGACTGACTTGACTGATATTGCTGATGTAATTGTGCTGGCGGGTGGTGCCGCTTTCGCCGTCCGGTTGGTCATCGGTGATGACTACCAGGTGGCCGTTGCGCATGATGTCTTTGCCATCACGCTGTACGCTGCGGATAAACTGTGCCCCTTGCTTGGCGACTTCACAGACCATCAGGCCAGTATCAATCACATACCCATCTTTGCTTTGCCTGACGCTGACTATCTTTTCAGATCGCAGGGCAGTTTTTGCTACAGGCTTGACCTGCAATTCGGCCCCAAGGCTGACGCCAGCGGCTACGGCATGTGCGGTCCATTTCAAAGTACCATCTGGCCAATATGCCAAAGGCCAACTTTGGGTAGGCAAGTCTTTGCCATTCTGATTAATCAATTGAAATTGCTGGCTTTTGGCGATCTTGCCGCGCGGCCATGGTATGCCAACTGTCGTCCCCATCAGTACTTGTGGAGTTTTGGCCTCCAGCCAGTTCAGGCGTATGAACTCATCTGCTTTTACTTTGGCATCTGCATTCCCCACATCACCCGCAGGCAGATTTTGCGCTTGCAACGATGGTATTTGACTGACAAATGCGGTAGCTGCCGTTGTTTTGATGAAGCTGCGACGCGTTAATTTAAACATTATTCATGACTTTGCATATCTGAAAATAGCTGTACTTGTTCTTGATCGATGACGATCAAAGAGTCAGGGTGTATCAAGGCGTATCAAGGTGTATCAAGGTGTGTAAATGGCCTCTGGCTTGGTCACAGTCATGCCATCACCCAGGTAAAAACTGGGGTGAGGGGGCTGGTTGTAACCGGCATTTTGCCCTGCCACCTGCATCCTGTATTGCGGATTGTGCATAAGGCTGGTGATGCGATGTGGTGTTGGTATGGTGGTGCTGAATACCAGCAGGGCGGTGTCGTCACTATTGCGCCAGACGACTTCTTCGCGCCAGTCGCCAAACAAGTCCGCCGACAGCACAGGTGTAGATTTGGTGCCATTGTTGGATGCGGCATTATAAGTTGCACCATTGAGCAAACGTTCGAAGGCGAAGGCTTTTGGATTCCATTTTTCTATCAGGGTGCCATCCAGCGATTCGCGCAGCAGATCACCATCCCACCAGATAGCAAAGTTGACGCGACGCGGATGCTGGGGAGAAATTTCCACACCACCAGCACTCATCAAACCACCAACTGATCCCCAGCATTCTTCGCCGGGATAAGCCGGGTCTATGTCCATGCAGACGCCACGACCGACATCGGCACCTTTGCCATCTACACTCCAGAGTATCTTTCCGGAAGCGGCATCATGCATTTCCAGTCCGTGTGCGCCATAGCAGCTTGGCGTTTCATGTACCATGTAAATTTGCTGTCCCGGGCGATTGGGATCAAGTTTGCCTACATGCAGGGCATCACCATGGCACAGACCAGTGCTGTACAGCATTTTGCCGTTGCTGCCTATTGTGGCAGCTCCATAGATGAGATCGTCCTTGCCATCGCCGTCCACATCGGCCACCGACATCCAGTGTGCACCCTGGTGATTGACTGGGCCGCCTTCTATATCGCTGTCAAATGTCCAGCGGCTAGTGAGTTTGCCGTCGCGCCAGTCCCAGGCCGCAATCACTGCACGGGTGTAGTAGCCACGCGAAAAGACAGCGCTGGGACGTTCTCCATCCAGAAAAGCAACGGTGCCTAGAAAACGGTCTACACGGTTGCCATAGGCATCGCCCCATGCAGCGACATCACCGCGTGCCGGGATATAGTTGGTGCTGGCCATGGTCGCGCCCGTCATGCCATTGAAGACAGTCAGATACTCAGGGCCAGATAAAATGTATCCCTTGCTATTGCGATAGTCAGCAGCGGCATTGCCGATGACTTTGCCCTTGCCATCTATGGTGCCATCTGCAGTTTTCATCATGACTTCTGCTTTGCCATCACCATCGAAGTCGTACGCGAGGAAGGTGGTGTAATGCGCACCCGCACGGATATTCTTGCCCAGATCGATGCGCCACAACAATTTGCCATCGAGCTTGTAGGCATCCACATAGGTATTGCCGGTGTAGCCAGCCTGGGAATTATCCTTGGCGTTAGTAGGCTGCCATTTGACGATGAGCTCATACTCGCCGTCACCGTCGAGGTCCGCTGCAGAACCATCATTCAGCACATAGCTGTAACTTGATCCGTCAGGATTGGTGCCATCGGCCGGTTTTTGTACGGGTATGGTTTTATACAAATTGCTCCATGTGCTTTTGGGCGTATCCGCCAGCAATTCGGCACCATCAATGACCGGGCGTATGGTGTAGCTACTGGCGGTTGTGCCTGCATCATCTGTGAAATTGGTTTCACGCTGGGGTACTCGGTTTAATTTGTCCTGTCCGCGATAAATATTGAAACTGATATTGTCAGGATCGGTTCCCAACAAGCGCCAACTGATGAAATTGGCCTTGCCTGTATTGATGGCGACGACACCGCGATCGAGTTTTTCCATTTGCTTGCCGCTCGGCGATGCGTTACCCAGACTTACAGTCTTGGCTTTGATAGTGGCACGGTCTGCTGCCTGCACCTTGCTGTTGTAAACACCAGCCAGGCTGGCGACTATCAGGGCGCTGGTCAATACATGATTGATTTTCATATTTACAGATTTCCCGTTTGTCATCAACGTTGCAGATTGGAAGGGCTTGGGACCAGTTCCAGCGGTACACCACCACGGGCTGCGCGTATCTTGACCAATTCCAGTGGCTCCAGCGCATTCGCAGGCCTGCCATCGGTACTGACTGCCAATGTAAGCGTATTTTCACCATTAGGATTCAATATGCCTGGTGGCAGGATGAAAAGACGTTGCGGACCTATGTGGGAAATGAAATTTCCCACATTCCAGCCATTGACAAAAATCAGGACGCGATTTCTGCGGTCAGAGCGTGGCTGACTGGTATCACCTATGGACAGACCCAGTTGCACATCATGGCCGGCCGGCATATCCAGAGTGAAATTGGTACGCAACCAGTAAGTACCTGCTGCTGGTGGTGCTGCGTTTGGGTTGGTTTTCTCCCAGCCGCTATTATTTTTCTCGGCATCAGGCTTCGCACCAACAGGCAAATACCAGCCTGCGCGTTCACCATAGAGGCCGCCGTTATTCATGGGGCCGCGTACCAGATCAGCTATTTCTTCACCGCCTTTATTGCCCTGGATTTTCCAGGTGATTGGTGTGGCAAATTTTTCTTTGATGTCATGCGTCAGCGACACGCTGATCAGGCCACGCGCCACTTTATGTTCATCATCGGCTGCCAGATCCCAGTTGTGGGAATTATTTCTGACCATGACCGATAGGACATGTTCGCCTGCATGCAATGCTTCGGCGGGCAGCTTGAAGCTGGCTGTGCCCCAGTTGTCTGGCTTGGGTTTCCCAGTCGGCATTTCATTTTCGCCGATGTAGACACCATCCAACCACAGTTGCATGAAGCCTGCACCACCACCGCCATAACTGATTTCCAATTGTTCAGGCAGTGGCTTGCCAGCCTGAGCCTTGAAGTAACCGCGGTACCAGACATCACCATGGTGAAAGCCATAATCACTCATGCTGAGTATGGGTTGACCAGCAGGAGGTGTGGTCTTCACGGTGGCAGCCGTGGTGGTCAGGTCAGTCTTGCGCCATTTGCTGTCGTCAAAGACTTTGGCTGCCTCTGGCGAATCCATGCGGCGCATCCATGTCTGTTGCATCAGTTTTGGCAAAACAATGTCAGCAGGGCCAGTCAGGGGCTCAGTCGACAAACCGCCATCAACATTCTTGTTGCTGGCGATGGCGACTGTATTCCAGGTGATGTGCGTGACGGCTTTTGGTGCCCATATGTCCAGCTTACTACTTTCGTGAGTATCGCCACTCAGGTGCAAGGTGCTGCCTTGCACATTGGCCTGACGCACCAGTGCTGGCGAGCGCTCAAGGACGGTACCATGTGAGGTTTCCTGGCGCCAGAAGTTGCGTCCGGTTTCATCATCGGCCAGCAAGAGCAATAAATCTGATTTGCCACCACCACTAATGCGTACACGTATCAAATCCTTGTGTATATAGTTCAATCGCAGATCGCCGTTTTTAGAATCAAAGACTGCATTGACTGCACCTTCCAGTACTTCGACCTTTGGCGCTGATTGATAACGCAATACAGTTTCACCATCTTCACCCATGCGGCCATACAGCAGGGCGATGTCGCGCTCATCCTGTTGCAGGTGGGTCTGGGTATCAGATGTGGTGTAGACCAGATGCTGACGCTCCATTGCATAGTCAGATAATAGCAGTTTGACATTCTGATCCTTGATGCGCAAGGTGCCTGCCTGCGGGATCTGGTAGCTACCATCGCGTGTAGTGAGCTTGAAGTTGAACAATTCTTCCGTGGTTGAATCGGTCTTGGTATGGATGGCGAGAATCAGACGCGAGCCATTCATTGGACTGATATTGTGGTACAGCCTGACCGCAGGATTGGAAGCGGTGATTGCCTCGCCTTTATCCATGGCACTCAATACAGATTTTGCGGCCTCAACAAAATGCCCCATCTGTTTCAGGGTCAGGGCTTTTTCGCGCAAGCCCCGGCCTTCGTCAATTGCCGCTCCATAATCGTAGGACGTATACACCACCTGCGCTGGCAACCAGCCCCAGGATGTACCGCCATACATCATGTAGATGGAATGAATGGAAATGCCATTGATCAGATTCGCGCCATAGAAGGTGCGTACATAATTCGATCCGGTGCGTTGCGCGGTGCAGTCATAGGTACCGACGCTGCCCCAGAAATCAAACCAGCCGCCGCCCATTTCTGCCGCAAAGCCTGGCGTATTCGGAGAGGCGAGGGCACCAATCTTGACTGGCCCGGTTCCGGTATTGGCAGGTATTTCACCATACATACCCCAGTTGGGTACGGCATTCGGTTTGCCAATTTCCTTGGTATTGGTACAGCCACCACCGGGGTAACCATCAAAACTGTATAAATCGGTGGGGCCTGGCACTGCGTAGGGTGCGCTGGAATTGGGTGGCGTCCAGTTAGGCAGGCGACCTGCAGAATTGTGGAACAGCGGCACGCTAATGCCATCTGCCCTGGCTTTGTCTGCCAGGTGTTGCATATAGCGCTTATGCGTATCTGAGGTATTTGATAATTCGTTTTCCAACTGATAGGCAATCACGGTGCCGCCACCGGTGGTGATTTGGTGGCGTGCGATAATCGTATCAATCTGGGTCAGCCATTCGTCAGCAGATTGCATATATTCAGCTGCATCGGTACGGGCAATTGCCTTTTGGCGGGCAAGATAACCGGGAAAACCACCGAGCGTCAGTTCTGCATTCACATATGGACCGGGGCGGGCAATGACATACATGCCTTCCTGTTCTGCCATTTCTATCGCCAGTTCTACATTGCGTATGCTGGAAAAATCATATTGATTTGGGCGAGACGAGTGATAACCCCAGTCAAAGTAAATCGCCACAGTGTTGAGGCCGGTGGCTTTCATTTTTTGTATGACATCACGCCACAAAGAAGGATTGGGCAGGCGGAAGGGATGAAATTCACCGGCCCAGATCATTTCTCTTTTGCCGTCTATCATCAGCGAGTGTTTATCCCAGGTGATCTTCCTGGCAGGGGCTTTGGCAGCGATGGCTTGTTCCAGCACTTTGGTCGGTTCACTGATGACGGTGAAATGACGTACCGCACCCGATACGCCACCCAGTTCCTGCTTTGCTGTCCAGGTTTTGAAATTATCCTTGCTATCTGAGTACCAGTAATGCTTGGTCGTATAGTCGTCAAAGTAAATGCGCCAGCCGCCATTTTTCAGTTTGACCAGAGCCTGGCCTTCTGACGGCTTGCCCCAGCCTGCCCAGTCGCCTGTCTTTTCCACTTTCCATGGGCCAGCAAGAGCAGGGGAGGTCGCCATTTCTATGTATTTGCTGGTTTCATTTTTAGTGAAAGCCACATAGCGTGACCCGTCCTTGACGGGGAAGGTATCAATATAATTATTTTGCAGGCCTGCCATGGCCTGGGCTTGTGAGAAATTGGCATATTTCTTGTCCAGCGCATGCAGTACATACGCCCCAAAGGGCCCCTTGGTCCCTTGAGTTGATACTGACACGACGATGTGGACTGAGCCGTCACTGTCGGTAAACCATTCAGGCGCCCAGACGTTGCTGACTTTGGCATTCGCATCTGGCAATTGCAGACGTATGTCACGCACGTGCTGCCAATGGCGCAGGTCGCTGCTTTTAGCGACACCAAAGGTATCGCCAGCCCAACCGGTCGTGTAAATCACATAATAATAGCCATCATCTGCATGCAAAATTGATGGATCACGCAGCAGGCCTTGGGGCGGCGTATACGCTTCTGAGGCAAGTGGTGCAAAGCTTATGCCGTCGTAGGAGGTGAACAGACTGAGCTTGTTTTGTGAGGTAGACGGAAAGGCCGACATCAGGAAGCTGGTCTCACCCTTCAGCGGGATCACTTTTGGGTTGGCATTCGGTGGCGCAACGCTACTATTGGTCTGTACCTTGTTGGTACTGGTCAGCCCGAAGCTGTCCATCAGTGCATCGCCGGTGATGGGTGGATTTTGTGGCGAATTTTGAGGCTGCACTGTATTTTGTGTCTGTGCATGTACCAGGCTTACGCTGCACGTCAAGGCCAACATAGTCAATCCTAATCGTACTACTGAGTTCATCATTTTCCTTCTGACCATAGTCAAACAAAGAATTGGGAATGAGTAGATGAATGCCCACACCGGGCTAATGAGCTATGTCCATTTGACGCAGACGTTTGATTTGCCTGGGCTTGGTGTGAGATGTCTCTGTTTTTATGGCCACATCAATATTTAAAACTGCAGCTTATTATTTCGAGTATCAATTTGGCGGTAAAGCATGTCAACAGCAGGGAGTGATGTAATCACGCTGATGAGCAATAGTAGATTGCTTTCGCTTTTTTCAAGCAATTCAATGTGCACAATATCTTATCCTGCAGATCAGGTCAGGATCATTGATGCTTTTCAGCGGATTGCTCAAGGATTTGCTCACTATTAATCATCAAGTTGAACATTTTGACTGGATGTAGCTTTGTTTTTTAATGGTAATCTCGATTGATATTTTGCATGGATAAAAAGAAAAATTGCCATGTCAAATCCATTAAAAGATCAGTTGGAGACAAGAAGATTGAATAAACAGACATCATCGCCATTGCGACGTGGCCTTTTGCGCATGTTCGGCTCCGGAGCCTTAGCTGCTACGTTGCCCATGTATGCGCTGCCAGTGATGGCGCAAGGGAAAGCTACTGCCAGCGCCAATCTGGTGGGTAATTTTAATGTAAGAGGTTTCGGTGCCAGCGGCAATGGCAAGAAGCATGACACTGATGCCATCAATCGCGCTATCAAGGCTGCTGCGGCAGCAGGTGGTGGAACAGTATACTTCCCGGCTGGTAAATACCTGAGTTTTTCGATTCGCCTGCAAAGTCATGTCACTCTGTATCTGGATGCTGGTGCCACCCTGATTGCTGCAGACCCTGCAAAACATGGTGGTAGTTACGATGAGGCAGAACCAAACGAATGGGATGTCTACCAGGATTTTGGTCATAGCCATTGGCACAATAGCCTGATCTGGGGCGAAAATCTTGAACACATCGCTATTCTGGGTAGTGGGCTCATCTATGGTGCCGGTTTAACGCATGCCGGGCCTGGACCGCGCCGCACTGCCAAGCCTGGTGATATGCCACTCAGTCTTGGCGGTAGCGATCCGCATGGTGAGCGTGGTAATGGCAAGACTTATGGTGCTGATATGATGGGTAAAGGCAATAAAGCGATTGCCCTTAAAAACTGCAAAAACATTATCTTGCGTGATATCAGTATTTTCAATGGCGGCCACTTCGCCTTGCTGGCAACAGCCGCTGACAATATGACGATAGATAATTTAAAAGTCGATACCGACAGGGATGGTTTTGACATAGATTGTTGCCGCAATGTTCACATCTCTAATTGCAGTATCAACTCTCCCAATGATGACGCTATCTGCCTGAAAAGTTCATACGCACTGGGCTACAAGCGCTTTACCGAAAATATCAGCATCACCAATTGCCAGGTCTCCGGTTTTGACCTGGGTACATTTCTGGATGGCAGTTTCCAGCGCAAGCAAGAATTTGCGCCGGATAATGAAGGTGTGGCGGGACGCATCAAGCTGGGTACGGAGTCAAACGGCGGCTTCCGTAATATTGCCATTTCAAATTGCGTTTTTGAGCGTTGCCGTGGGCTGGCCATAGAAAGTGTGGACGGTGCCATCATAGAGGATATCAGTGTCAACAATCTGACCATGCGTGATTTGACCAATCCACCGATATTCATCCGTCTTGGCAGTCGCTTGCGAGCCCCTGACGGTGCAACGACGGGTGCCATACGGCGCATCAATATCAGCAATGTCACAGTGTCGGGCGCTGATTCACGCTATGCATCAATCATCAGTGGCGTGCCTGGCTATCCTATAGAAAATGTACGTATCAGTAATATGCATGTCTTGCATCAGGGTGGTGGCGACCTTGGCAAAATAGCTGTCAACCCACCAGAAAATACCGGCAGCTATCCCGAACCCAGCATGTTTGGTCTCAGCCCCGCGCATGCATTGTTTGCACGTCATGTCAATAACCTGGAGTTGCATCATGTTGATATCAAATATGTGCAATCCGACAGCAGGCCAGCCATTGTTTTGCATGATGTGAGTCGTGCTTATTTTGGTCAGGTGCATTTCCCTCAGCAATCGGGCGCACCAGGCTTTAGTCTGCTGAACGTAAAGGACTTCTTGGCGAAAGATTGTAATGGTCTGGCAGATATCCAGCGCAAACAGGTAGAGCGAGAGAACCTGTAATTGTGCGTTAGTGTTGAATCCTTCTTCTGCAATGCGGTCTTGTGATCCTGTCTGGTGATGAGCCTGCCGGCACTAGGTTTTCCTCGCCTGGTCATATCAGTAGCTATGCCAAATTCATATACTTTGGGGTAGTTAATTCATATTTCTTATCATGAGTGCCCATCTACACTCATGACTTCATTTGCTTAGCCATTGCGTCATGAAAATAACAAAACTGACTACATACCGTGTCCCTCCAAGGTGGATGTTACTTAAAATAGAAACCGATGAGGGCATCGTTGGTTGGGGCGAGCCAGTCATAGAAGGACGGGCCCGTACTGTAGAAACAGCGGTGCAGGAATTTGCTCCCTATCTGATAGGGCAAGACCCGGCCCGCATCAACGACCTTTGGCAAGTCATGTATCGCGGCAGTTTTTATCGCGGTGGTGCCATCCTCATGAGCGCCATGGCGGGAATTGATCAGGCTTTGTGGGATATCAAGGGCAAAGCCCTTGGCGTGCCGGTATATCAATTGCTGGGTGGCCTGGTGCGTGACCGCATGAAGACCTATAGCTGGGTGGGTGGTGATAGACCTGCTGACGTGATTGCCGATATACGCCGTCTGCGTGAAGCGGGCTTTGATACCTTCAAAATGAATGGTACGGAAGAATTCGGCATCATTGACAGTGCTGCGGCGGTTGATGCGGCAGTAGGGCGTATTGCTGAAATTCGCGGTGCCTTTGGTAACCAGATTGAATTCGGCATTGATTTTCATGGTCGTGTTGCAGCACCGATGGCCAAAGTCTTGTTGCGTGCCCTGGAACCATATCGTCCCTTGTTTGTGGAGGAACCGGTGCTGGCAGAGCAGGCGGAATATTATCCACGCCTGGCAGAAAATACCTCAATACCGCTGGCCGCAGGCGAACGCATGTATTCGCGTTTTGAATTCAAACGGGTGTTTCAGGAGGGCGGCATTGCCATCGTCCAGCCTGATCTGTCTCACGCGGGTGGAATTTCTGAATGCCATAAAATTGCCGCCATGGCAGAAGCATATGACATTGCCCTGGCACCGCATTGTCCCTTGGGGCCGATTGCACTTGCAGCATGTTTGCAACTCGACTTTGTCGCCCATAACGCTGTCTTGCAAGAACAGAGCATGGGTATCCATTACAACAAGGATGCAGAGCTGCTTGACTACGTCATCAATCGTGAAGACTTGCGCATTACCGACGGCTATATTGCCGCCTTGTCGAAGCCTGGCCTGGGCGTGGAAATTGATGAGGAGCGAGTAAAAGAAGCCAGCCTGCGTGCTCCTGACTGGCGCAATCCGCTATGGCGCCATCCTGACGGTAGTGTTGCGGAATGGTAGAAGTGAATACCGCACAAAGCAAGGCAGTTCTGCCTTTGGACGCGAAAGAAAATGTCAGCCTGATCGGTATTGACTGGGGTAGTACAGGCTTGCGGATTTTCTTGATCGCACAGAATGGTCAGCTTATCGACAGCCGGGAAGCGGCTTCCGGTATCTCTGTCATGCAGGGCGGGCAAGCAGCATATGTGCAGGTACTGCAGGAACTGGCGGGCGACTGGCTGGCAAGTTGGCCTGATGTTCCATTGCTGGCTTGTGGGATGGTTGGCAGCAAGCATGGCTGGCAAGAGGTACCGTATGTGCAAAGTCCGGCGGATGC
>JACQDX010000067.1 GCA_016200895.1 Burkholderiales bacterium | reverse complement strand
ACGGATTACGGGAACCTCTTGTTGCTTGCGACTGCGATTTTCGCTCTGTATTACGCAATTCGAGAGCACAAGATTAAGCGTCGCCCCACTCCTGTCCCGCTTAAAAAGCCAGTAAACATTGATGATTATCGGTGCTGGGTGGCAGTGTCCCAATTTGAAATCCCAGTTTATTGCAAAAGTTTGGTAAAAGAAACTTTATTTGCAAAAGGTAGGTTGCAATTCAATCATTGACAATAATGCAAACCGGATTGAATCTGTCGAAGTGAACGCAACGACAATTGAAACGCTCCGTGCTGAATCAACCAAACTAAAACGCCAAGCCAAACGGATTGACGATTTAATTGCTGAGTTCGTTTCGGAATCAGACACAAAGGAAATCGATCCTTCTGCCCAGCCAATGCAAGCCGCAGGGGTGTCGGTGAATTCTGGAAAAAAGCTAGACTTAGCTGGCAAAAAGCAGCCGGATGCCTGCTTTCAAGTTCTAAAGGATGCCGCAACACAGTTAACTCGCAAAGAGATTTACAAGCGCGCAATTGAACGTGGCGCTAAAATTCCAAGCGAAGATCACCTTTCGCCCGTATTAAGCCGTGATGACCGTTTTGAAAATGCCGGGCGTGGCATTTGGAAGCTGGCGAAAGACCAATAATTTTGCGGCTCATTGCCGCTCAGAGGAAATCTAACCAACCATGAAAATAAAGCTTTAGCTGATGTGGGAGTGGGTGGAAGTTGAGCCAGGGCCCGTGAAACGGGCATTTTCTCGAAGAGCGTGAGGCTCAAAATCTGTAGAATAGTGTAGAGGCTGGCCTTCAGATGCAGACGTTTCTTCAAAATGGCGACGGGCAGATAAACGGCGATGGCGCTCCAGACCTGGGTGCGCACGGCGTTGGGCGACGTGCCGTAGAAAGCTTTGATGCGCAGATGTTGTTTGATCCATTTGAAGAAGAGTTCGATTTGCCAGCGTCCCCGATAGAGTTGGGCGATGGTCAAAGCTGGCACGGTGAAGTTGTTGGTCAGGAAGACGAGGGATTTGCCGGTGAGGGGATCGCGATAGCCGATGCGGCGGAGCGGGTCGGGATAATCGTATTGGGCATTCAAGCCGGTCAGCACGACGGTCTGGTCGAACCGCAAGCCGGTGGTTTTATCCACGGGACGGGAGTAACGGCGGGCGCAGCGGAAGTTTTGTTTGGCACGGGTGACGAAGAAAGCGCCGCACTGATGCAGCCGATGCCAGCGGGCGAAGTCGAAATAGCCGCGATCCATGATGTAAAACGAACCGGCTTCCCAGACGAGTTGGTCGAGGATGTTGACATCATGCACACTGCCTGTGGAGATAATGATGACGGTAGGAAAGTTGCCTTGGAGGGTCAGCAGGGTGTGGAGTTTGATGGCGGCTTTGGCGCGTCGGAACGTGGCCCACGGAAAGAGCGAGAGGCAGAGGTCAATGGTGGTGGAGTCCAGCGGCATAAGCCGCCGCTTGGAGTTCAAAGCGAAAGGGTTCATCGGCGTAGAGCGCGGTGGCTTGCTGGATGAGCACCTGGGCGAAATCGGCAAAGATGCGCCAGTCCCGCTTTTCGTTGGCC
>JACQDX010000077.1 GCA_016200895.1 Burkholderiales bacterium | reverse complement strand
GTGGAGCGTATAGAGCGCGCAGAGATGCAAGATAAATTCGGTCAGATTCTGGTTCCGACTGAAGAAGTGATAGAGCCAAAGAATGGCAAGAAAGTCGTCACTGAGCGTCGTTTGTTCCCTAGCTATGTATTCGTAGAAATGGAAATGACTGACGATACCTGGCATCTGGTAAAAAACACCAGCAAGGTAACCGGTTTTATCGGCGGCAAATCAAACAAGCCTTCCCCGATACCGCAGCACGAAATCGACAAGATCTTGCAGCAGATGCAAGAAGGCGTTGAAAAACCAAGACCAAAAGTCTTGTACGAAGTAGGCGAAGTAGTCCGCATCAAGGATGGTCCTTTCACTGACTTTAACGGCAATGTTGAAGAAGTCAATTATGAAAAGTCCAAAGTCCGCGTGACTGTCACTATTTTTGGTCGTGCTACACCAGTAGAGCTGGAATTTTCCCAGGTTGAAAAGGTTTAACAGGATTCACGTTTGACCAGTACGTAACAAAGCAATTTGTTGAAACTGGTTAGAGCGTTGGCTGTAGTACTACAAGCGTAATACAGGCAATTCTCAGCAGGCGGAGGAGCCTGTTGGTATGAAAAGATACCGACAGGCGCTACTACTCATTTTTTGAAGGAGCCAAACATGGCAAAGAAAATCATTGGTTTTATTAAGCTGCAAGTGCCGGCTGGTAAAGCAAACCCATCCCCACCTATCGGTCCAGCTCTGGGTCAACGTGGTCTGAATATCATGGAATTCTGCAAAGCGTTCAACGCGCAGACCCAAGGTCTGGAACCAGGCATGCCTATTCCTGTTGTGATCACCGCATTTGCTGACAAGTCTTTCACATTCGTGATGAAGACTCCTCCAGCAACTTACATGATCAAAAAAGCAGCTGGCATCACTAAAGGTTCTGCAAAACCACATACAGACAAAGTTGGCAAAATTACTCGCCAGCAAGCTGAAGAAATCGCGACAGTTAAACGCGCTGATTTGACAGCAGCTGATATGGACGCAGCAGTGCGTACTATTGCTGGTTCTGCTCGTTCCATGGGCATCACGGTAGAGGGTCTGTAATGGCTAAGTTATCTAAAAAAGCAAAATTGCTGGCAACGAAAGTTGACCGTCTGAAAGTGTATCCATTTGACAATGCTATCGCTTTGATCAAAGAATGCGCAACAGCAAAATTCAACGAATCCATCGACGTATCCGTCCAACTGGGCGTTGATCCTAAGAAATCTGACCAGGTTGTTCGTGGCGCAGTTGTATTGCCAGCTGGTACAGGCAAGACAGTACGCGTAGCCGTATTTGCACAAGGTGCAAAAGCGGAAGAAGCGAAAGCTGCCGGTGCTGATATCGTTGGTATGGAAGATTTGGCTGAACGCGTTAAAGCTGGCGACATGCCATTTGACGTAGTTATCGCTTCTCCAGACACTATGCGTATCGTTGGTACTCTGGGTCAGATCCTGGGTCCACGCGGTTTGATGCCTAATCCTAAAGTCGGTACAGTGACTCCTGACGTAGCTACTGCAGTTAAAAATGCAAAAGCTGGTCAAGTACAATACCGTACAGACAAAGCAGGTATCATCCACACAACAATCGGCCGTAAGTCGTTTGCTGATGGTGACCTGAAGTCCAATCTGGTTGCGCTGATCGAAGCTTTGAACAAAGCTAAACCAGCATCCAGCAAAGGTGTGTATCTGCGTAAAGTATCCATCTCATCCACTATGGGTGCAGGTGTACGTGTAGATCACGCTAATCTGGCAGGCTAAGCAAGAATTAAGTCCCTGCATCCATGATGCAGGGCACATCTTTGGGCTGGATGTTTTGAACAAGCATCCAGAGTGTCAAAGACCGTTGGGCCGAGTGTGTAAGAGTAGTTTTCCAAGCATGAGGTTAATATCTGGAGAGCAATCGACAGGTCCCAACGCAGATGGTGTACCCGAACAAGTTTTGTAGTGATTACTGGTCCCCCAGTGAAACTCCTAACTTCGGACGCCGTGTTCGAAACGATATGAGGGAAGTACATCATTCCGGTGTATGGACTGAATATCATTAATGGAGGTTGACCGTGAGTCTCAATCTGAATGACAAAAAAGCCGTCGTCGCTGAAGTCTCTGCAAAAGTAGCAACTGCACAGACTATCGTCGTGGCCGAATATCGTGGCATCCAGGTCGGTCATTTGACGCAATTGCGTGCTAGCGCACGCGCTCAAGGCGTATACATGCGTGTGTTGAAAAACACATTGGCACGTCGCGCTGTTGAGGGAACTGCATTTGCAAGTCTCGCTTCTGAAATGACTGGTCCGTTGATTTATGCAATCTCGGAAGATGCTGTTGCTGCTGCTAAAGTCGTTCAAGACTTTGCAAAAAGCAATGACAAACTGGTTGTTAAAGCGGGTAACTATGCAGGCAAATCGCTGGATAAAGCTGGCGTTGTCGCATTGGCAAGCATTCCTAGCCGTGAAGTATTGTTGGCGCAAGTGGTTGGCATGATGCAGGCTCCTGTATCCGCTTTCGCACGTGCTCTGGCAGCCGTCGCAGCACAGAAAGAAGCAGGTTCTCCTGCAGCACCAGTAGCTGAAGAAGCTGCTGAAGCTGCCGCAGAATAAGTTCTTTTCCGTCAAATACCGTATCAATGTAATTAATTAATTGGAGTTTCAAATGGCACTTAGCAAAGACGATATCCTGGAAGCCGTAGGCGCGATGTCCGTAATGGACCTGAACGACCTGGTAAAAGCTTTCGAAGAAAAATTTGGTGTTTCCGCAGCAGCAGTAGCAGGCCCAGCAGCAGCAGGTCCAGCAGCAGCAGTTGACGAACAAACAGAATTCAACGTAATTCTGACTGAAGTTGGCGCAAACAAAGTTGGCGTCATTAAAGCAGTTCGTGAAATCACTGGTCTGGGCTTGAAAGAAGCTAAAGACGTAGTTGATGGCGCACCAAAAGCAGTTAAAGAAGCAGTTTCCAAAGCTGATGCTGACGCAGCTAAGAAAAAGCTGGAAGATGCTGGCGCGAAAGCCGACATCAAGTAATTCAGGTATTATGGCAAGTCTTCGGATTTGCCCAAGTCAAAGACAGGAATCCTCTTGGAAGAGAGGGTTCCTCTTTGGCTTCTTTGTCGTTCAGGGTTGTTTAGCTGTTTATTAAGACCGAGGGTTGAGACTTGAGGTTTTTTTGTCACAGAGTTGCTATGTTTTATTTTTGTGACAAGAATCCTGAATTCTCTATCCTTCCTTGCCACTCACGGAGTGTCCATGCACTACTCATTTACTGAGAAGAAGCGTATTCGTAAATCTTTTGCGAAGCGCGCCAACGTCCACAACGTTCCGTTCTTGCTGGCGACTCAAATCGAGTCGTACCAGAGTTTTTTACAAGAAGACAGAACACCGCCAACTCGTAAGAACGAGGGTTTGCAGTCTGCCTTCACCTCGATTTTCCCTATTGTTTCGCACAATGGCTTTGCACGTCTTGAATTCCTGTCCTATGTTTTAGGCGATCCTGCGTTCGACGTCAAGGAATGTCAATTGCGTGGCCTGACTTATGCATCACCTTTGCGTGCAAAAGTCCGTCTGGTCATTCTGGACAAGGAATCACCAACCAAGCCGGTTGTCAAAGAAATGAAAGAACAGGAAGTCTACATGGGCGAATTGCCTTTGATGACAACCACTGGTTCTTTTGTCATCAACGGTACTGAGCGCGTTATCGTGTCCCAGTTACACCGTTCCCCTGGTGTGTTCTTTGAACATGACCGCGGCAAGACACATTCTTCCGGCAAATTGCTGTTCTCGGCAAGGATCATTCCTTACCGTGGTTCCTGGCTCGACTTTGAATTCGATCCTAAAGACATCCTGTTCTTCCGTATTGACCGTCGTCGCAAGATGCCAGTCACTATCTTGCTGCGCGCCATAGGCATGAGCAATGAACAGATTCTGGCCAATTTCTTTGTCTTTGATAATTTCAATCTGCACAGTGATGGCGCAGAGATGGAATTCGTCGCGGAACGCCTGCGTGGCGAAGTCGCCCGTTTTGACATCAGCGACAAAGACGGCAAAGTCATCGTTGCCAAAGACAAGCGTATCAATGCCAAGCATGTACGTGAAATCGAAGCTGGTGGCATCAAGCACATTTCCGTGCCTGAAGACTACCTGCTGGGTCGCGTCCTGGCCAAGAACATCGTTGATGCCGACACTGGTGAAGTCATTGCCAATGCCAATGATGAGCTGACAGAAGAATTGCTGGGTCGTTTGCGCGATGCCAAAGTGACTGATATCCAGACTTTGTACACCAATGACCTGGATCAGGGTGCTTACATTTCCCAGACTCTGCGCGCTGATGACACAGCTGACCAGATGGCTGCCCGCGTTGCCATCTACCGCATGATGCGTCCTGGCGAACCGCCAACAGAAGATTCTGTAGAAGCCCTGTTCAATGGCCTGTTCTATAGCGAAGACCGTTACGATCTGTCCGCAGTCGGCCGCATGAAGTTCAACCGCCGTATTGGCCGTGATGAACTGACTGGCGCCATGACTTTGTCGAACGAAGACGTATTGGCCGTGATCAAGATCCTGGTTGAGCTGCGCAATGGTCGCGGCGAAGTCGATGATATCGATCACTTGGGTAACCGCCGTGTACGTTGCGTTGGTGAATTGGCTGAGAACCAGTTCCGTGCTGGTCTGGTACGTGTTGAACGTGCTGTCAAAGAGCGTCTGGGTCAGGCTGAAGCTGACAACCTGATGCCGCATGACCTGATCAACTCCAAGCCTATCTCTGCTGCGATACGTGAGTTCTTCGGTTCTTCACAATTGTCCCAGTTTATGGATCAGACCAACCCATTGTCAGAAATCACGCATAAGCGCCGTATTTCCGCCCTGGGACCTGGTGGTTTGACACGTGAGCGCGCCGGCTTTGAAGTCCGCGACGTTCATCCAACCCACTATGGCCGCGTCTGCCCGATTGAGACACCAGAGGGACCAAACATTGGTTTGATCAACTCGCTGGCTCTGTATGCGCGTCTGAACGAATACGGTTTCCTGGAAACACCATACCGTAAAGTGGTTGACAGCAAAATCACACCGCAGATCGATTACCTGTCTGCGATTGAAGAAGGTCGTTACATCATCGCTCAGGCGAATGCGACGATCGACGGCGAAGGCAAACTGATCGATGAACTGGTCTCTGCCCGTGAAGCTGGCGAAACGATTCTGGTATCTCCAGAGCGTATCCAGTACATGGACGTGGCTACCGGTCAGGTGGTTTCTGTTGCAGCATCGTTGATCCCTTTCCTCGAACACGATGATGCGAACCGTGCGTTGATGGGTGCCAACATGCAACGTCAGGCCGTTCCTTGCTTGCGTCCAGAGAAAGCATTTGTAGGTACAGGTATCGAACGTACCGTGGCAGTTGACTCCGGTACAACAGTACAGGCACTGCGTGGCGGTAAAGTTGATTACATCGATGCCGGTCGTATCGTTATTCGTGTGAATGATGCTGAAGCACAGGCTGGTGAAGTCGGTGTGGATATTTACAACCTCATCAAGTACACCCGTTCCAACCAGAACACCAATATCAACCAGCGCCCTATCGTCAAAGTTGGCGATCTGGTCGCCAAAGATGACGTATTGGCCGACGGCGCATCGACAGATCTGGGCGAATTGGCCCTGGGTCAGAACATGCTGGTCGCGTTCATGCCTTGGAATGGTTATAACTTCGAAGATTCTATCCTGATCTCTGAAAAAGTTGTGGCTGATGACCGCTATACCTCGATTCATATCGAAGAGTTGTCGGTTGTTGCCCGTGACACCAAGTTGGGTGCGGAAGAAATTACCCGCGATATCTCCAACCTGGCAGAAAACCAGCTGGCACGTCTGGATGAATCCGGTATCGTCTACATCGGCGCTGAAGTAACCGCCGGTGATACCCTGGTCGGTAAAGTGACACCAAAAGGTGAAACTCAACTGACACCAGAAGAAAAACTGCTGCGCGCCATCTTCGGTGAAAAAGCTTCTGACGTTAAAGACACATCCCTGCGCGTGCCTTCCGGCATGGTAGGTACTGTCATTGACGTACAAGTGTTCACCCGCGAAGGCATACAACGCGACAAACGTGCACAACAGATTATCGATGATGAATTGAAGCGTTATCGCCTCGATCTGAACGATCAGTTGCGTATTGTTGAGGGCGATGCATTTGAGCGTCTGGAACGTATGCTGGATGGCAAGATCGCTGACGGCGGCCCGGCCAAACTGGCTAAAGGCACCAAGATCACCAGGGAATACCTGGCCAGCGTGGATAAATACCACTGGTTCGATATTCGCCTGGCATCTGATGAAGCAGCCAATTCACTGGTTGCGATGAAAGATTCCATCGCTGAAAAACGTCATCAGTTCGATCTGGCTTTTGAAGAAAAACGCACCAAGCTGACGCAAGGCGATGAATTGCCGCCAGGCGTACAAAAAATGGTCAAGGTTTACCTGGCTGTTAAACGTCGCCTGCAACCTGGTGACAAAATGGCGGGTCGTCACGGTAACAAGGGTGTGGTTTCCCGTATCGTGCCTATCGAAGACATGCCGTACATGGCTGACGGTACACCAGCAGACATCGTGTTGAACCCACTGGGTGTTCCATCACGGATGAACGTTGGTCAGGTTCTGGAAGTGCATCTGGGCTGGGCAGCTAAAGGCCTGGGCTTGCGTATCGGCGAAATGCTGAAAGCCAAAGCCAAGGTAGAAGAACTGCGTGATTTCCTGAAGAAGATTTATAACGAATCTGGCAAGAAAGAAGACATCGACGGCTTCTCCGATGCTGAGATCCTGGAATTGACGAACAACCTGAAACACGGTGTGCCATTTGCTACACCAGTGTTTGACGGTGCGCATGAAGATGAAATCCGTCGCATGTTGGATCTGGCCTTCCCTGACCATATCGCCGCGCAACTGGGTATGACACCATCGAAAAACCAGGTCACCCTGTTTGATGGCCGTACCGGTGAAGCGTTTGAGCGTAAAGTCACATTGGGTTACATGCACGTTCTGAAATTGCATCATCTGGTTGATGACAAGATGCATGCACGTTCGACCGGTCCTTACTCTCTGGTCACGCAACAACCACTGGGCGGTAAAGCTCAGTTCGGTGGTCAGCGTTTCGGTGAGATGGAAGTCTGGGCACTGGAAGCTTACGGCGCGTCTTACGTCTTGCAAGAGATGTTGACAGTCAAGTCAGATGACGTGAATGGCCGTACCAAAGTGTACGAAAACCTGGTCAAGGGTGACCATGTGATCGACGCCGGCATGCCTGAGTCCTTCAACGTTCTGGTCAAAGAAATCCGCTCTCTGGGTATCGATATCGATCTCGAACGTAGCTAATGAATGAATCAAGGAGCCTCTGAGTAAGCGTCGCGCAGTAGCTTAATCAGAGGTCCTCTAATTAGTTTTGTAATTGCAGTAAGTCATCGCCCGGATAGCATTCGGGCGATGGCCGTTAAACCTGGCAAGCAGTTTGGAAGTAATGTCGTTCCCGGTATCAGCGGAACCTGTGTCGAAAGACCTGGCTCTCCCGCTCATGCGAACAGGGTAAAGCGGCGAAGCTTCTGTTGCAGCACCATTCAGCCACCAAGCGTTTGCGCGCTTAACTGGAGTGATACACATGAAAGCTCTGCTCGATCTATTCAAGCAAGTCCAACCCAACGAACAATTCGACGCGATCAAGATTGGTCTGGCGTCTCCAGAAAAAATTCGTTCCTGGTCCTACGGCGAAGTTAAAAAGCCGGAAACCATCAACTATCGTACTTTCAAGCCTGAGCGCGACGGTTTGTTCTGCGCCAAGATTTTTGGTCCTATCAAGGATTACGAATGCCTGTGCGGTAAATACAAACGTCTGAAACATCGCGGCGTTATCTGCGAAAAATGCGGCGTTGAAGTGACTCTGGCCAAAGTGCGTCGTGAACGCATGGGCCATATTGAGCTGGCGTCCCCAACTGCGCATATCTGGTTCCTGAAATCCCTGCCATCCCGTCTGGGTATGGTATTGGACATGACCTTGCGTGATATCGAACGCGTTCTGTATTTTGAAGCATATGTCGTCACCGATCCTGGCATGACACCGCTGAAAAAATGCCAGATCATGTCTGAAGATGACTATGCAGCCAAGTACGAAGAATTCGGCGACGAATTCACTGCATTCATGGGTGCTGAAGGTATCCGCGAATTGCTGCGCTCCATCGACATCGACCGTGATGCAGAAACCCTGCGCACAGAGCTGAAAGAATCCAAATCTGAAGCCAAGATCAAGAAATACGCAAAACGTCTGAAAGTACTGGAAGCATTCCAGCGCTCAGGCATCAAGCCAGACTGGATGATCATGGAAGTTCTGCCGGTCCTGCCGCCAGAACTGCGTCCATTGGTCCCGCTGGATGGTGGCCGTTTTGCGACTTCCGATCTGAATGACCTGTATCGCCGCGTCATCAACCGTAACAACCGTCTGAAGCGTCTGATGGAATTGCGCGCTCCTGAAATCATCACACGCAATGAAAAGCGTATGTTGCAGGAAGCCGTCGATTCCCTGCTGGATAATGGCCGTCGCGGTAAGGCAATGACAGGCGCCAACAAGCGTCCTCTGAAATCCCTGGCAGAAATGATCAAGGGTAAGGGCGGTCGTTTCCGTCAAAACTTGCTGGGTAAACGCGTCGATTACTCTGGCCGTTCGGTTATCGTGGTTGGTCCACAACTGAAATTGCATCAGTGCGGTTTGCCAAAATTGATGGCGCTGGAACTGTTCAAACCTTTCATTTTCAATAAACTGGAATTGATGGGTCTGGCAACGACCATCAAGGCAGCGAAAAAACTGGTGGAAATTCAAGAACCAGTTGTATGGGATATTCTGGAAGAAGTCATCCGCGAACATCCTATCATGCTGAACCGTGCGCCTACGCTGCATCGTCTGGGTATCCAGGCATTTGAGCCGGTCCTGATTGAAGGTAAAGCGATCCAGTTGCACCCACTCGTCTGCGCGGCTTTCAATGCCGACTTTGACGGTGATCAAATGGCGGTTCACGTTCCTCTGTCTATCGAAGCACAGATGGAAGCACGTACTTTGATGCTGGCATCCAACAATATTCTGTTCCCATCCAATGGTGAACCGTCTATCGTTCCTTCCCAGGATATCGTGTTGGGTCTGTACTACGCTTCCCGTGAAAAAATCAACGGCAAGGGCGAAGGCATGATGTTCCCTGACGTTTCAGAAGCGATCCGCGCCTGGGACAACAAGGAAGTCGAACTGAGCACACGTATCACAGTCCGTATTACTGAGTTCCCGAAAGATGCTGAAACTGGCGAATTCGTTAAAACCATCAAGCGTTATGAAACGACTGTTGGCCGCGCGATCTTGTCAGAGATTCTGCCTAAGGGCTTGCCATTCACCGTACTGAACCGTGCGTTGAAGAAAAAAGAAATTTCCAAACTCATCGATACATCTTTCCGCAAGTGCGGTCTGCGTGCAACGGTGGTGTTTGCTGATCAATTGATGCAAATGGGTTTCCGCCTGGCGACACGTGCCGGTATCTCCATCTGTATCGATGACATGTTGGTTCCACCGCAAAAAGTGACTTTGCTGGCAGCAGCAGAGCACGAAGTCAAACAGATCGAACAACAATATGCTTCCGGTCTGGTGACTGCGGGCGAACGTTATAACAAAGTGGTCGATATCTGGGGCAAGACCGGTGATGAAGTCGGCAAGGCCATGATGGAACAACTCAAAGTTGAACCAGTCACACGCCGCGACGGCTCTGTCGGTACACAAGAATCTTTCAACGCCATTTATATGATGGCCGACTCCGGTGCGCGTGGTTCTGCAGCCCAGATTCGTCAGTTGGCAGGTATGCGTGGTCTGATGGCGAAACCGGATGGCTCGATTATCGAAACGCCGATCACCGCGAACTTCCGCGAAGGTCTGAACGTTTTGCAGTACTTTATTTCCACTCACGGTGCGCGTAAAGGTCTGGCCGATACGGCATTGAAAACAGCGAACTCCGGTTACCTGACACGTCGTCTGGTTGACGTTACCCAGGATCTGGTCGTGGTTGAAGATGACTGCGGTACATCCAATGGTTCGTCCATGAAAGCTATCGTTGAGGGCGGTGAAGTTAACGTGCCTTTGCGTGACCTGATCTTGGGCCGTGTTTGCGCCAACGACATCGTCAATCCAGAAACACAGGAAACACTGTACGAAGCTGGCTCTCTGCTCGATGAAACAATGGTAGAACGCATCGAAGCCCTGGGCATCGATGAAGTCAAAGTACGTACACCACTGACTTGTGACACACGCTATGGTCTGTGCGCAATGTGCTATGGCCGTGATCTGGGTCGTGGTTCCCTGGTTAATTCTGGTGAAGCAGTCGGTGTTATCGCTGCGCAGTCCATCGGTGAACCAGGTACACAGTTGACGATGCGTACCTTCCATATCGGTGGTGCGGCATCCCGTGCAGCGATTGCATCTTCTGTTGAAGCCAAGTCCAACGGTACTATTCGTTTCACAGCGACCATGCGTTATGTCACTAACGGTAAAGGCGACCAGATCGTTATTTCCCGTTCTGGCGAAGTGCTGATCACTGATGACCACGGTCGTGAACGTGAACGTCATAAAGTACCTTACGGCGCAACTCTGATCGTTAAAGACGGTTTGATCATCAAGGCTGGTACTGCATTGGCGACATGGGACCCATTGACCCGTCCTATCATTACCGAATACACCGGTACGGTGAAGTTCGAAAACGTCGAAGAAGGCGTGACTGTTGCCAAACAGGTTGATGAAGTGACAGGCTTGTCCACTCTGGTAGCGATCGATGCGAAACGCCGTGGTAGCGCAGCAGGTAAAACACTGCGTCCACAAGTCAAGCTGTTGAACGAACAAGGCGAAGAAGTCAAGATCGCTGGTACAGAGCACGCAGTAACGATCGGCTTCCAGGTGGGCGCGCTGATTACCGTTAAAGACGGTCAGCAAGTACACGTGGGTGAAGTTCTGGCGCGTATCCCGACTGAATCACAAAAAACCCGTGATATTACCGGTGGTCTGCCACGCGTTGCCGAGTTGTTCGAAGCCCGTTCACCAAAAGATGCCGGTATGCTGGCAGAGGTAACAGGTACGGTTGCGTTTGGTAAAGAAACCAAAGGTAAGCAACGTCTGGAAATCACAGACATGGACGGCGAGAAACACGAGTTCCTGATCACCAAAGACAAACAAGTCCTGGTGCATGACGGCCAGGTCGTGAACAAAGGTGAGATGATTGTTGACGGCCCGGCCGATCCACAAGACATCCTGCGTTTGCTGGGTATCGAAGCGCTGGCACGTTACATCGTTGATGAAGTTCAGGACGTATACCGTTTGCAAGGCGTTAAGATCAATGACAAGCACATTGAAGTTATTGTGCGTCAGATGTTGCGTCGCGTTGTCGTGGTTAATCCAGGCGATGCCAACTACATCGTTGGTGAACAGGTAGAACGCTCTGAATTGCTGGATGAAAATGATCGCGTAGCAGCAGCTAACGGTATCCCTGCAACATATGAAAATATCTTGCTGGGTATTACCAAGGCATCCCTGTCTACAGATTCCTTCATCTCTGCGGCGTCCTTCCAGGAAACCACACGTGTTCTGACTGAAGCTGCGATCATGGGCAAAAAAGACGGTCTGCGTGGTTTGAAAGAAAACGTCATCGTTGGTCGTCTGATCCCTGCTGGTACAGGTCTGGCATTCCACCGCGCCCGCAAGTTGAAAGAAACTTGGGAAGCAGATGAACGCGTAGCCTTGCTGGAAGCGGAAAAGGCAGCATTTGCTCCTATCCCGGAAGTAACAACATCTGATGTGGTAGATGGCGGCGAAGCATAAGCAAGCATTGCGCAAATACCGCGCAAATACCGCAGCATTGAGATGTTGAAGTAAGAACGAACGGCACCTGCATAAGGTGCCGTTTTTTTTTGGTCTGAACATTTGTTCCGGCAGCAGTACAATACTGCTGCTAACCATAGACAGATTATGCAAGAGAATAAAAACCTGGAACTGAATGCGGCCGCCA
Organism: Burkholderiales bacterium; assembly: GCA_016200895.1. Taxonomy (GTDB): domain Bacteria; phylum Pseudomonadota; class Gammaproteobacteria; order Burkholderiales; family Burkholderiaceae_D; genus Undibacterium. The sequence goes on along the minus strand of JACQDX010000077.1, from coordinate 27,168 downwards.
TAGAAAAACTCTGCGATGGCGCAGCCCGCGAAGTCGATATTGAAGTCGTCGCAGAAACCGGCTCCACCAATGCCGACCTGATGGCACGCCTGCCTGCGGGCTCGTCAGCACCGGCGCGCCCGGTGCTAAGAGTGGCCGTGCACCAGACTGCAGGACGTGGCAGGGCAGGTCGTCCATGGCTAACCGTGTCTGGTGGCATGCTGACTTTTTCGCTGGCCTGGCATTTGCCGCAAGCACCGCACAACCTGCTGGGCTTGCCACTGGCGATAGGTGTTGCCCTGGCTGAGTGCCTGAATGCCTTGAACCAGAATGTGCAATTAAAATGGCCGAATGACATCTTGCGCGATGGTAAAAAGCTCGCCGGTATCTTGCTGGAATCTGCTGCCGCCAGTGAGGGTGGCACCTGGATAGTCGCTGGCATAGGCCTGAACCTGCAAGTGTCGGATGAGCTGGAGGCACAAGTAGGCCGCGCCCTGGCAGATGCGCCCTGGCTGGCAAAAATGGATAGAAACCTGTTGCTGGCGCAGTTATTGAACGCCCTGGCAACAACATTGCAGCAATTTGGTCAGCAAGGTTTTTCAAGCTTTTTGCCACGCTGGAATGCCTTGCATGCCTATGCCAATCAAACAGTGCATATACTTGACCACGGCCAGGTTTTGCACACCGGCAAAGCACTCGGTGTGGATTTGCATGGCTGCCTGGTATTGCAGACTGAACAGGGGCAGGTCAATGTATTGGCGGGAGATGTGTCTTTACGGCCTGTCGCATAAAACAAGGAAAACCAGGGCATGATGCAGTTGTTAATAGACGCCGGTAATACAAAGATAAAATGGGCTACAGTTAGTCTGGATGCTGAATCGGCGAAGTCAGTAGCGGCGAAGTCAGTACCGGTCAACTCTGCAGCAGTCTGGCAGCAGATTGCCTCCGTCAGTCATGCCGAACTGGATAGCTTGAAAACCAGTTGGCAAGACATGCACTTTGCACGCGTTATGATTTCCAATGTGGCCGGTGCCAGCATCAAAGAGAAACTCACCGCTTTACTACAAGAAATGCAGCCGGACTTGCAAATAGACTGGTTTGCCTCGCAAGAAGACATCGCAGGTCTGCATAATGGCTACCGCAATCCGGCACAATTGGGCTGTGACCGCCTGGCCTCCATGATAGGTGCGCATTATCTGTTCCCGCAACAAAGCCTGATTGTCGCCACTTGTGGAACTGCCACCACGGTCGACGCAGTGACTGCGCAAGGTATATTCAAGGGCGGCATGATCTTGCCTGGCCTTAAACTCATGGCAGAATCGCTGGCACGCAATACCGCACAATTGCCCCAGGTGGCAGAATCAACCGATATCGCCAAAGTCTTCGCCGATAATACCGATCAAGCCATCGTCAGCGGCTGCATCAGCGCCCAGGTTGGTGCGATCGTACGTGCCGTCAATACGCTGGAGCAGCAAGAGAACAAGGCCATCAATTGCGTGATTTCTGGTGGTGCTGCCCCGTATTTATTGAGTCATCTGGGCATTCCTTATCAATATGTAGATAATCTGGTCTTGACGGGGCTGTTTGTCGTGGCACAATCAAGCCCAGACTGATAACACTGACACTTACCATGCTGAGATTCTTTTTTTGGAGCCTGCTCATACTAAATGCCTTCTTGCTGGCATTTAATCTCGGCTATTTGGGACATTGGTCCCTGGACACGCACGAGCCAGAGCGCCTGAAAAAACAGCATCATGCCGACCAGCTAATGCTTCTGACTGCGACCGAAGCAGCCTCGCCAAGTGAACCGGCAACAGAAAAGAAAGCTGAAGTCATCGCCTGCCTGGAAGTGGGTAACTTCCAGCAAGGTGATATTCCCAAGTTAGAAGAAAAATTAAAAACCCTGGCTCTGGGTGACCGCCAGTCCCGCATCAACGTTGTCGATGTCGCCACCCACATGGTCTTCATCCCTTCACAAGGCAGTAAAGAAGGCGCAGACAAAAAAGCCGGTGAATTGCGCCGCCTTGGCATTACCGATTTCTATATTGTGCAGGACCAGAGCAATCTGCGCTGGGGTATTTCGCTGGGCGTGTTCAAGACCGAAGAGGCAGCAAAGCTGCATTTGAATAATCTCAGCAATAAAGGCGTGCGCTCAGCCCGTATAGGCCCACGTACTGTCAGCACGAACAAATTCGCCTACCAGTTCAGAGCCTTGAGCGCAGAAGAAAAGAGCAAGTACGATGTCATCAAGGCTGGCTTCCCTGCCCAGGAAAACCGCAATTGCCAGATGACGGCGTATAGCAGGAGCTAAGCGCTTTCGCGACTAAGCTTTTATTCTCGGAATATGGATACTATTTCAGTCGTGACATTATGTATAGTAAGTCTTTTACTTGCTTTGAACCTGTACATTAGCTTTTTGGTTGTGAAGAGCGATTTTTACGAACCAGGCCAAAAATACGCGCAATATGCGCTGATCTGGCTGCTTCCGGTGATAGGAGCAATAACTTGCTATCTGTTCGTACAACCCATGTTGGGAACAGGGAGTAGTAAGTCAACTCATGTTGAAGATGATGGATTTGCCACTGGAGATCTTGGAGATGTTATCCCTCAGCATCACGACTGATGTCCCAATAAAGATATCTTCAAGGTGCAAAAACTAATCAGTGATTCTCATTTGGTGGGAATTGATGGTTGATATTTCCCATTCTGATGCTAGCATGGATATATTCAGTTTTACATGCTAGCTTCCCGCCATGGCTGTCCCTCAGAAAATAGAAATTCCTCAAAGCGAACGCGTTTTACAGGTATTGGCTTGCGTCGCCCGTCACGGGCAGGCGCTATCTGCGCGTGAACTGGTAGAGCAAACCGGCCTGCCACTCAGTACCCTGTACCGCCAGCTCGCACCGCTCAAGAAGTGGGGGCTGGTGCAGGAACATGCGCAGACTGGCTTATATGAACCAGGCCCGCTGGCGGTGCAATTGGCGCGTGGTTTTGACCAGCATTCCTGGCTCATGAGTGCGGCACGGGATGTACTCGCAGATCTGGTGCAAAAGTCAGGTGAAAGTGTGGGCTTGCTGGCCTATGTGAATGGGCAGGTGGTTTGTCTTGATATGCAAGAGAGTCAGCATGCCCTGCGCTGCTCCTTTGCCAAAGGACGCGCCAGTTCCAGCGTGCGCGGCGCGTCGGCCAAGGCTTTGCTGGCGTATTTGCCGCCAGCTTTGCAAGACGATCTGCTGGCACAGAATTTTTTGGAAAATGCGCCATTACCAAATCAACCACTGCAAGACTTGCAAACCCAGTTGAACAGCATACGCGAACAAAGATATGCCACCAGCGAGAATGAAGTTGACCTTGGTATCTGGGGCGTCAGTGCACCTGTGTTTTCTGGCCGCGATAAGCTGGAAGCGACCTTGTCCCTGATGGCACCGGCGCAACGCATACAGCAGCGCAAGCAAGAACTCATCAACATGACCCTGGCTGCAGCCGACAGGCTGAGCCGCAAATTACAATATCCATAAATTTGGGAGACACCATGACTGCTTATCACTTTCAACAAGGCAGCCTGCCCCTGCTGATTTCCATGCCGCATGTGGGTACCAGCATACCAGATGACATCGCCGCCCAGATGCTGCCAGTCGCGCATGAAAAAACAGATACCGACTGGCATTTACGCAGCCTCTACAATATGGCCGCAGAGCTGGGAGCATCCACCATCGCAGCTGAATATTCGCGCTATGTGATAGACCTGAACCGCTCTTCCGACAATGCCAACCTGTATCCGGGGCAAGATACTACGGGTCTATGTCCCGTCGATACCTTTGCCAAGCAGCCTCTGTATGCGACTGAGAATCTGCCGACAGAAGTTGAAGTGCAGCGCCGCATCTCGACTTACTGGCAACCCTATCACCAGCAATTGCAGCAAGAACTGGAACGTCTGCTGGGCCTGCATGGCAGCGTGGTGCTATGGGATGCGCATTCCATAGCATCGGAAGTGCCACGTTTTTTTGAAGGCAAATTACCCGACCTGAACTTTGGCACTGCCGATCAAAAATCCTGTGACGCCAGCATGCAAGCGGCAATCGCAAATGCCTTGCAGAATTCGACTCACACATCTGCCTATACCCATATTTTCAATGGCCGTTTCAAGGGTGGTTTCATCACTCGCAATTACGGCCAGCCATCACGCAATATCCATGCAATACAACTGGAAATGAGTCAGTGCATTTACATGAATGAAGCTGCTCCCTACGAATACCGGCCTGATCTGGCAGTACAGGTGCAACCCCTGCTGACACAATTGCTGCAAGCCTGCCTGGACTGGAACAAGACGCAAGGGAGTGCCGCATGAGCAGCTTGTTTGCCCACCATGCATATCTGCCACAAGGCTGGACCAGCAATGTGCGTCTGCACTGGAGTGACAACGGTGACCTGGGCCAGATAGAATTGGATGCGCAATTGCGTGCACATGAAAACCAGGCGCAATTTGTCGTGCCCGGCATGACCAATCTGCATTCGCATGCCTTCCAGCGCGCCATGGCTGGCATGACAGAAATGGCAGGCGAGGGCAAGGACAGCTTTTGGACCTGGCGTGATCTCATGTATCGCTATGCCCTGCATATCACGCCTGAGCAAATCCAGGCTATTGCTGCGCAACTGTATGCTGAATGCCTGCGCCATGGCTATACCGCAGTCTGTGAATTTCATTACCTGCACCGTGACCAGGATGGCAGTTTTTATGCACGCCCCGCCGAGATGGCAGAGCGCGTGATCGCTGCTGCTGAACAGACAGGCATGGGTATCAGCATGCTGCCCGTGCTGTACAACTATGCCGATTTTGGTGAACAGGCTTTGCGCCACGACCAGCGCCGTTTTTCCACCAATGTGGCTGAGATCATGCAATTGATAGTAGCGCTGGAAGGCAAGCGTAATGACCAGGTCGAAATCGGTGTTGCCCCGCATTCACTGCGCGCTGCCAGCATCAGCCAGATACGTGAACTGGTGGCGGCACTGCCCGCTACCCGGCCTATCCATATCCATATCGCTGAACAGCAAAAAGAAGTTGATGCCTGCATCGCTTACTCAGGCAAGCGTCCGGTAGAACTCTTGCTGGAAAGTGGTGTTGTGAATGAGCGCTGGTGTCTGGTGCATGCCACGCATTTGAACAAGGCAGAAGTACAGGGCATCGCTGCCAGTGGCGCAGTAGCTGGCATCTGCACGACCACAGAAGGCAATCTTGGCGATGGTTTTTTTGATCTGCCAGATTACATCGCAGCCGGTGGCCGTTTTGGCGTAGGCAGTGATAGCCATGTATCACAAAGTCCGGTAGAAGAATTGCGCTGGCTGGAATATGGCCAGCGCCTGCGCTTGCAAGGCCGCAATATCGCCAGTATTCCAACGCAGCGCAAGGTCGGTGATTTCTTATATCAGGCTGCTTTACAAGGTGGTGCGCAAGCCAGTGGGCGCAAACTAGGGCAACTTGCTACAGGTTATCGTGCTGATATCGTGGTGCTTGATGAGCAGCATCCCAACGTGGCAGGTATCAGTAGTGCTGATGTGCTCAATACCTGGATCTTTGCAGGTAATGATAATCTGGTGCGGGATGTGTATGTCGGTGGAAAGATGTCCGTTCAAAATGGCAAGCACCTGCAGCAAGCTGAGATACAGACAGCTTATGGAGCATGCATGCGCAGCTTGCGTGTCTTGTGACGACAATCAGTTATTACATTATTGTGAATAATGCGCTTGCTACCTGAACGCCAGACGGACGACAAGATATACAAAAAGTAAAGACGGCACACTGACACCACCTGCTCTTTTTATCAGGCGCAGGTGGGTTTCGTTATCTTTGTTCAGCTTGTCTATTTTTCCGATGACATGCGATGCTTTGAGACACAGGGCAATATTGGCCATATATCCGATGATCACTCTTGTAATGATCAATGCCACAATCGTAATGATGATAATTGCGCCCCTGTCGAGATAACCAAATGCCATTGCCGTCAGCGCGATAAAAAGCAGTGGCGCAATTGATTCCAGGGCAACAGAAAAAAGACCGAAGAGATAAAGTTTGCGAAAGAAAAACCACTGTATGCCAAATATCATTGCCCAGACATTAAAACCGGCATGCCGTGATTTACCTTCCAGTAATCGCATCAACAATTTGGGATAATGGTTCCCACCTGCAAATGCAGTCAACTCTGTTTCCGAGATGCCACTCTTGCTGTCAGTTTCAGTCGTGTCTGCAACTGGAAACAGCGTATTGGCTGATTGCTGAAAATCCGGATTTGTTTCCATAAAATCTAATGAGTAGTGTGGCGCATAGAGTCAACTGATTTCGCCATGGTTCATATGCAGGCAGGTGCATGCAGGACTAATCGATGCGCCTGCCAATACCAGCTTATTGTTGACGCAATCTCGCCGCAGCATCCAGCAACATTTTTTCAGTCGTTTCCCAATCCACACAGGCATCAGTCACTGAACAGCCGTATTTGAGTTGCGACAAATCCCCAGGTATAGGCTGGTTACCGGCGATGATGTTGGATTCGATCATGACGCCGACGATATCCTTGTTGCCATTGGCAATCTGGTTAATCACATCTGCCATGACCAGGGGTTGCAGTTCCGGTTTTTTATAGCTGTTGGCATGTGAACAGTCGACCACGATATTTGGTGGCAGCTTGGCTTTTGCCAGCGCTTGCTGGGCCATGGCGACCGACACGGTATCGTAATTCGGGCGGTCACCACCGCCACGCAAGACCACGTGGCCATATTGATTACCGCTGGTGCGCACGATGGAGACGCGGCCCTGACCATTCAAACCCAGGAAAGAATGCGGATGTGATGCCGACAAGATCGCATTGATGGCAATGCTGATGTCGCCATCCGTACCGTTCTTGAAACCCACAGGGGTAGACAAGCCTGACGACATTTCGCGATGAGTCTGGGATTCCGTGGTGCGGGCACCTATGGCCGTCCAGGCGATCAGGTCACCCAGGTATTGTGGTGAAATCGGGTCCAGCGCTTCGGTTCCGGTCGGCAGACCGAGTTCACAGACATCCAGCAAAAACTGGCGGGCTTTTTCCATGCCCTCATCAACACGGAAAGAGTCATCCATATACGGGTCATTGATATAACCCTTCCAGCCTGTGGTCGTGCGTGGTTTTTCAAAGTAAACACGCATGACCAGCAACATCACATCCTTGACTTCTTCCTGCAGGGCTTTCAGGCGACGGGCATAATCCAGACCTGCAACCGGGTCATGGATGGAGCAGGGTCCAACGACGACGAACAGGCGTTTGTCCTTGCGCTCCAATATGCTGCGCAGGCTTTCGCGGCTTTGCTCGACGACATCGCCCGCCAGATCGCTCAAAGGCAGGCGCGCATGCAATTCTTCAGGGGTGGGCATGTTCTCGAAAGAACTGACGTTGATGTTTTCCAGTATGGTGTGTGTCATGTCTAGTAAGTGGCTTTGCGTTAATTTATTGCGCAAGGAATCTCTGATTAAGTGTAGCGAGCGGCGTTAGTTTGGCGCATTGACAGCCCGGACGCGCAGTCGTACGGTAGTACGGCGAGCATCGCAGGCCCAAAATAGCGTCGCGCAGTAGCTTAATTAGAGGTTCCTTAAATTTGGCCTACATTATCACCTATTACTGGTTTTTAATTGTGACGCCCTAATCACAATCGCGCTTAAATTGCCTTGATCTGTTCTGATCACCTGAAGAGAATCCCTCTAAAATCCAGAGTGAGCCATTTTTGCAGCGTCATGACAGATGCATTTAATGGCATTTTGCTCACTGAAGATGATGACCATGTTAAGTACTGCGCAACAACAAGAATTTACCAGCCAGGGCTTTCTGGTATTGCGGCAACAGGCCAGCGCGGCCTATTGTGAAGAAGTGATTACCTATTGCGAACAGCAACTGGCGGGGCAGGTACAACCCATAGAATACGAGGCAGATACCCGCTACCCTGGCGCGCCCGCTTCACGTGATGCAGAGGGCGGCCTCACTGCCAGACGCTTATTGCAAGCCTATGCGCGTGACCCGCGTCTGGCACAGTGGGCAACTGGGCCGACATTGGCAGCCCCCTTATTGCAATTGCTGGGTGAGGGTGCCTTGCTGTCGCAGTCGCATCACAATTGCATCATGAGCAAACAACCGCAGTATTCAACCGCCACAGGTTGGCACAGGGATAGCCGTTACTGGAATTTCCAGCGGGCAGAACTGGTGTCTTCCTGGCTGGCCCTGCGCAATGAAACGCTGGAAAATGGCTGCCTCTTGGTGATACCCGGCTCCCACAAAATCGGCATTGATGTGGCTCAGCTGGACGAAGCCCAGTTCTTGCGCACTGACCTGGAACAGAACCAGGCTTTGCTGGCACAAGCACAGCCTGTGCCTTTGCAGCAGGGCGATGTTTTGCTATTCCATAGCAATCTCTTTCATGCTGCGGGCAAGAACCAGACTGCAGCGACCAAGTTTTCCATGGTGTTTACTTACAGGGCTGCAGATAATCCACCGCGTCCTGGTACACGTTCTGCGGTTTTTGCTGAAATTGCCATATAAAGAACAGACAAGGACAGACGAGCCTGTTCAATCTGCACTATGCTGTATGGAATAGAAAATCTTATATTGCTATTCCACATGCAAGTTTGAACTGGAGACCACCATTTCCAAGTTGTTGAAGATTTTAATTGCCACCGTTTTATTCATCTCGGCAATCAACGCTCAATTTGCCCTGGCTGCCAGCAAGGAAGTGTTCCCTGCGCAGCCCGCACTGGCGGGCACCATGCTGAATGGCAAACCCTATCAGCTGGACACAAGTAAAGGCGCAGTCATACTGGTGACCTTCTGGGCAACCTGGTGCCCGACTTGCCAGGCTGAGATGCCCACTTTCCGCAAGTTTTATGAAGCCAATAAAAAGTCAGGCTTTGAACTTGTCACCGTCAGTATCGACGATGCCATGAGCGATATTGATGACTATGCCAAACAGGCAAAATGGCTGAGTAAGGACAATCAGGGTTTCCCTTCACTGTGGCGCAATGCTTCTGATTATCAGGATAATTTCGGCAAGGTATTTGCGACGCCTACTGTTTTTCTTATCGGGCGCGATGGCAAGGTCATCGAGTCCTTCAAGGGGGGCATCAAAGCTGCGCAATGGAAGCATATCAAGGCGCTTATTCAAAAACACGCTGGTCCGGTTAAAAGCTGAGATCAATCACGCGGATAGGCATCGTTACGAGCATCACTGCATTTTATTGTAATAATTTCTTGCCAATCTTGCTGCATTGCCATATTGACGTTACTATCTGATAAGTTTCTTGAATGGGAAATGAATTAGTTGTGTCGCTTGTCTGTTCTGCTCTCCCAAACAATTGCTGATCCTTGCCAGTCGCCGGGTATGAGTATTGTCTGCTGTTTTCTGAGAGTTCTGTCTGAAAGGTTCTGGTAAAGTCCAATGCGCTCGTGCAATCCTGCTCCGGTTTTGCGGCTAACTACACAACGGACTCTATTTGCGTTGGCATTTAGTCTGAGTGTGTCAGCAACACAAGCCAAGGAAGTGGTGATACTGACGCCTGACCCCATAGACCAGCGCGGCCAGCCTTTCCCCTTGAAACTGGCAGATAAACTATTTGAGTTTATTGAACGGGAAGGGAATTTGCAGATACAACAACAGCGTAGCCCCTGGCCACGCGCATTGCAGGCAGCAGAAAATGGTGAAGGCGTTTTATACGGCGTCAGCAAGACTAAAGAGCGCGAAAAAATCTTCCACTTTTCTTTACCAATCCAATCGAAGTACATGTTCCTGGTCACCAGAAGCGATGCCCAGTTTCGCTTCAACACCATGGCTGACCTCAAGGACAAGACCATAGGTATACCACGCGGCTTTAGCTATGGCGACCGCTTTGATGCCATGAAAGTCAATCTCTTCAAAGTTGAAGTCGACAATTACGCACCCTTGTCACGCATCTATAAACTCTTGTTCCGGCGTATGGATGCAGGTCTGTTTGGGTCAGTACAGAAAGATCCCCGTGTACTTGAAAACCGGCTGCAGGCCCTGCGCGATGAGAACGAGGGAAACAATTCCCCCTTTGCCGATGTGCACCTGACCGTCTTACCTAAACCGCTGCTGACAGACACTATCCATTTTGCGGTAAGGGTAGACAAGGATGACGGCATCATAGACAAACTCAATGTCGCCATCCTCAAGGCAAGAAAAGCAGGACTTCTCGAAGAGCTTCGTCAATAAAAGCTTAGATGTTTTCCAGCGCAATCAATTCCTGCACAGTCTGACGACGGCGGATTTGTTTTATCTGCTCACCATCCACCAAAATCTCCGGAATCAGCGGGCGGGAATTATAGTTCGACGACATGCTGGCACCATAAGCACCAGCATCATGGAAGACGAACAGATCACCGATCTCGCAAGCTGGCAAATCCTGGGTCGTGACCACGCCGCCATCTTCTTGCGTGAACACATCGCCAGACTCACACAATGGTCCGGCCACCACGGTAGGGCGCAAGGCTGTGGTACGCTCAGTGCCGTCTGCAGTGTGACAAGTAATGCGGTGGAAACTGCCATACATGGACGGGCGCACCAGGTCATTAAAACCTGCATCAACCAGCGCAAAGAAATTATCGCCCACCTGTTTTTGCGCACGCAATTCAGAAATCAACATACCGGATTGCGCCACCAGGAAACGGCCAGGTTCTATCTCCATGCTGATTTTGTGGCCTAGCAGAGTTTCGATTTCTTTTCTGGCCTTGTCCCAGATTTCAAAATAATGTGCAGTATCGACCGCAGGCTCGTCGCCGCGATAAGGGATGGACAAGCCACCACCAATGGAAATCGCCTGCAAGTCACGCTTGCAGATTTTGACTTGTTCTATCATTGCATCGCAAACGCTTTGCAGATGGTCATAATCAACGCCTGAGCCGATATGCATGTGCAGGCCCACCAGCGTCAAACCATATTGATCAATGATAGCCAATGCGTTTTGCAATTCTTCATGCCAGATGCCGTGCTTGCTTTGCTCGCCACCAGTATTGGTCTTGCGGCTGTGGCCGTGACCAAAGCCAGGGTTGATGCGCAACCACACTGCATGACCAGGATGAGCTTGCCCCAGTTGTTCCAGCATTTGCGGTGAGCCGCAATTGACCGGGATATTCAATTCCACCACGCGCTTCAGGGTGGCACGGTCCAGCAAATCCGCAGTGAACACGATAGGGGCATGGCCGCCCTGTTCAGTCTGGCTGGCATAACCCGCAGCCAGTGCGCGTTCAACTTCACCCAGCGAGACTGAATCCACCATCACGCCTTCTTCACGCATCAGACGCAGCAAATGGATATTGCTGGATGCCTTCTGGGCAAAGCGGATCACATCAAATTGACGCAGTCGGGCTATTTGCGCTCTTATAATGGAGGCGTCATAGGCCCAGCACGGTGTGTCAAACTCGTTGGCAATATGGGCAAGCTGGGGTGCAGTTATAGTCGTCGTCATGGCAATTTTTCCAAGGAATCTTGAGGTTTGGTGTAAGCTCTACGGTAACTTTACTATAGCAAGTACAATCCATGGTTTGAATGGGATTCCATAGGGAATTGTTCATCTGGCCAAGGGTTTGATTGGAAATCCACGCAAAATGCTTATCAATCATAAACTCGATCAGTTTGATCAAAAAATCCTGCAATTATTGCAACAAGATGCGCGCATGTCGCATGCTGAAGTTGGCCGCCAGGTGCATCTGAGCCAGCCTGCAGTGTCGGAGCGTATCAAGCGTCTCGAAGCTGCCCAGGTGATACGTGCCTATCGTGCTGATATTAATCCCAAGGCGCTGGGTTATCAAATCACCGCCATGATCAGGCTATCGACACAGCAGGGGCGGCCCTATGCGCAATATGTGGCCAACTGCCCTGAAATTATTGATTGCTATACTGTGACAGGTGAAGACGGTGCCGTCATGCGCGTGCTGGCAACCGATGTAGAACATTTGCAGCGTATCATCAATGAATTGAATGCCTTTGGCTCAACTTCGACAGCGATAGTGCTGACTACCCATGTGACTGGCAAAGCCATCACTGCTCCCGCTGTGCTGATCACAGAATGAAAGGAAAACCATGTCCAGAATATCCAGCCTGAATGTAGTTGCACTGGCTGCACTGACCTCCCTCACATGTCTGGCTGGCCAGTTTGCGTATGCTGCCGATGAAGAAGTCGATGCGATCACTCCTTATCGCCCCTCGGTATCGAATTCTGCGCAACTCCCTGTCGCCGGGCAACTGGAACTGGAAATGGGCATCAATACCGTTAAAACCGGACCAGCCCAGCGTCAAAGCCTGCCTTATTTGTTCAAATTGGCGTTTTCCAAGGAATGGGGAGTCTTGCTCGGCGGTGAAGCGCATATCATCAACGACGATGGTACAGGTCAGCGTGACCGTGGCTTTGGGGATACCTCACTGACCATCAAGCGGGCGTTTGTGATCAGTGACGATACTGCTTTTGGCCTGGAGTTTGGCAATAAATTCCCAACGGCCAAAGATGCATTGGGATCGGGCAAGTCAGACTGGACTCTGAATGGCATCGTCAGCCAGGACATGGGCAAGGTTCACGCTGACCTTAATCTGAATATGACGCATCTGGGGTTTGCCGAAGATACTACTTCACATTGGCAAAGCGGCCTGTCAGCTTCCTTTTCGACTGAAATCAACGAAAAAATGAGCCTGACTGCTGAATGGGCGGGCTGGCGTCGTGCCGGTACCAAAAACCAGGGGCAGGCGCTGATAGCGCTGACCTACAGCCCCAATAAACGGCTTACCTTCGATGCAGGCATGACCAAGGGCCTGACCAGCAATTCCCAGGAACGCTCCTGGTTTGCCGGTGTCGTTGTGCCGGTAGCGAAGTTTTGGTAAAACCGGCATAGCTGCGATAGCGCAAAACCTGTTTATGACTTAGGCCGTATAATGAGTCCCTGTTTTGTTTCTTGCTCTGGAAAAACCATGCTGGCACCTTCTTCACCGCGTAAATTTGCCATCTTTTCAGTCATTGCTGCATCGGCGCTGATTGCCCTGGCGGTCGCTTTTTTTGTGACTTACAAGGCGAAAACACCCATGCCTGATGTTAGTTTCACCAATCTCAAGGGTGAAAAAATATCGACACAAAGCCTGCGTGGCAAGGTAGTCATGGTGAATTTCTGGGCAACATCCTGCACGACTTGTGTTGCGGAAATGCCCAAGATGATAGAAACCTATAATAAATACAATAAGCAAGGCCTGGAGTTTGTGGCGGTAGCCATGAGTTATGACGCACCCAATTATGTGATCAACTATGCAGAAACCCGCAAATTGCCTTTCCATGTCTCCCTTGATCCACAAGGCAAGCTGGCGCAATCATTTGGCGATGTCAAACTGACGCCCACCACCTACGTCATCGACAAGCAAGGCAACATCCTCAAACGTTATGTCGGTGAACCATCGTTCACCGAATTGCATACCTTGCTGGAACAGGCTTTAGCTGCCTAGAACTCATTTCATAAATAGGGTGAGATGCGTTTGCCTCATAACGCGGGCTGGCAAGGGTAAAGCAGGGATTTCGTGCAGCATGCTGCACGCCTGCGTACGATGCGCGCTTACCAGCGCACATGCGCCCTGCAAGGGGACAAGGCAGTCAATAGCGGTGCTATTGATAACGAGTCCAACGCAGTCCAGCACGCGTTATGAGACAAACCCTTCGGGAACTGACGATTTGGGCGCATTGCAGCGTTGTGCCTCTCGCTAAGGCACCAGCCTTAGCTTCGCGTCACGCCTTGCACTGCATCCCAAATCGTCTTGTTCGCACTCATCCTATTTATGAAATGAGTTCTAATCAGCTTTGACCAGCTTGCCATTCCGTTTTGGCAGCAGCCAGCGCAGTTTTTAAAATTCCAGCTATTTCAGGATGGCTGAGCATGCCGTCCTCGTCCAGTTTCGCGCCTATGACCGGTACCTTTACCGATGCTGTCACCAGTATCCTGGCTGACATCACACTCAATATTTCTCTCAATGCTGCATCTGCATGTGTCGCTCTTGGGGATGCGTTCAACACCACGACAGGTTTGTAGACAAACGCATCGCTGCTGACTGTCCAGTCCAGCGCATTCTTGATGACCCCCGTTATGCCATGCGCATATTCCGGGCTGGCAATCAGTATCACATCGGCTGCAGCGATCTGTTGTTTCAAGTTCACGACGCTGGCAGGGGGCGTTGAATCCAGGTCGGGATTGAACAGGGGTAAGGTCGCCATGCCATCATAGGCCAGAATGTCAATATCCTGCGGTGCCAGGCGTATCAGGGCACGTATCAGCATGGCGTTGAGAGAGGCAGCGCGCAGGCTGCCGCAGATGGCGAGTATTTTCATTGATTATTTTGAATATTGATGGCATTGCAGGCATTATGCGACAAACAAGACAGCTCTGTTGCAGAGCCCGCTGAACCAAAAAAGCAACTGATGTTTCCAATCACGGCATTTAGCTATATCATTTTATTGACCCGTAGTAATAAGCAGTCTATTTTCAAGAAAAATAAATAAAAAGGTAAATGGATGTCTGCATCATTAAGCAATGACGAAATAGAAGATAAATTTTTCCTGCTGGGGCAGAGAGAAATTCTGGGCATTTTGAATGAGCTGTCACACAGACGCGAGCCAGTCACGGTCTACTTTAATGAGGGCCGTGAATTTATCGTCACCTTGATACTCTCGGCCAGGGATGATGGCCTGGTTTTTGATATAGGCGGCGATGCCCGTGCCAACAAGTTGCTGGAAAAAGCCAGCTCCTGCGTTTTTCTGGCCCGGCCGGATGGCATACGCGTGCAATTCACCGGACTGAACCCGCAGCGCTTCACCTGGGGTGGTCAGGATGCTTTTTGGGTACCTATCCCATCGCGTGTGGTGCGCATGCAGCGCCGCGAGTATTTTCGCAATGAATTGCCTATCGTCGACCCGCTCAAGGTCAGACTCTACGATGACAAAGGCGAGACTCTCGCTTACTGGCCCATCTTTGATTTATGCGTCGGCGGCTTGAGTGTGCAAGTGTCCGGTCCACCAGAAATCAAGGTGCAGGACCGCATTGCCAAATTGCATATCGTGCTTGGCATACGCAATGTAGTGCGCTGCGAAGGCATTGTGCGCCATGTCACCCAGATAGAAAAAAGCAGGCAGGGCAAATACCGCATAGGCATCAGTTTTCAAAAACTGCCGCATGAAATGGATGTGGCCATACAGCGGCATATCAACCAGCTTGAATATGAACGGCGCAAGTTGCTGCCTAAATAATCTCAGGAATGAGCATATCTAGCCTGGTAATGCTGCTGGTTCGGGCTTCATCTTGTCGCTTGTAAATATTCTGAGTGCAGCCATAAGCGTAATGCACAGCAACGCTGCCAGCAGGCTGAATCCCAGTTGCGCCAGCGGTAATTCTGCAAAGTAAAACAAGCTTGCCAATCCAGGTACGAACAGGGCCAGCGCCAATACTGTGGCGGCTCCTGTAACTACCCACCACAATACTGGATTAGGCCGTCTCAATGCATGCAGGATATTGGCTGACATACTGCGATTGATAAAGATCAGACCTATATTGCCGATCACCATGGCTGTGAATGCCAGAGTTCGGGCCTGATTTGTTGTCATATGCTGGTGCAGGGCCAGGTAATAAATTGCCAGTATGGTCAATAGCAAAGCAGAGCCTTGTACCAATCCTTTTAATAAGGTCTTGCGACTGAATATGCTTGCATTGGTGGCGCGGGGTGGCCTGCGCATAACATCCTTTTCTTCTACTTCCGCTTCAAATACCAGTGAACAGGTGGGGTCGATGATAAGTTGCAAAAACAAGATGTGTACAGGCATCAACATCACCGGCCAGCCTAGCATGACCGGAATGACTGACATTCCAATGACCGGGATGTGGACGGCGACGAGAAAACAAATAGTCTTTCTCAAATTATCAAATATTCTGCGACCTGATTTGACGGCTGCCACGATAGACGAAAATTCATCATTCAACAACACTAGCGCGGCAGACTCGCGCGCCACATCCGTGCCGCGCTTTCCCATCGCAATACCTATGTTTGCGGCTTTAAGCGCTGGCGCATCATTCACCCCATCGCCAGTCATGGCGACGACTTCCCCTGACGCTTTTAGTGCATTGACCAGACGTAGTTTTTGCTCCGGAGCGACACGACAAAATATGGCTACGTCGGCAATGCGTTGCTGCAATTGCGTCTCATCCATATCATTGAGTTCTGCACCAGTGATGACGCCCCCAGTCACTGGCAAGCCACACTGTGTCGCGATGTTTTTGGCGGTCGCTGGATAGTCACCGGTAATCATCACTACCCGTATTCCGGCAGTCTGGCATTCATTAATTGCTTCTGGCACGCCAGCACGTATCGGGTCTGCCATGGCAATCAGGCCGACCAGTTGAAAATCAAAATCATGCTGGATGTCGGGTAGATCAGCGTCTTCCGTGTTTGCTATGAGTATAGGCGCATGAGCGGCCTTGAACTTTGCCTTGGCAACGCCGAGTACACGCAATCCTTTTGCAGCCATCAGGTTGACCTGTTCCAACAATGCCCGGACTTCATCAGGTGGTAAATGGCAAAGATCGGCGACAGCTTCTGGTGCTCCCTTGGTGGCAATGACATACTGTTCGCGGTCTTCCGAAGCCCATACTCTGGACATGGCCAGCAATTCCTGTGATAGTGGGTATTCATCAACCAGCCCCCAGCCTGCGTGCAAATGTTCAGTCTTGCCAAGCATGTTTGTACCTGCATTCTGAATTGCCACTTCCATGGGGTCGAAGGGCTTGCGGTGACTGGCCAGAATGGCATACTCCAGCACTTCGTGGAATTCTTCTGGTAATTCAGATTTCGGTTGCTGGCAGTCAATCACTGTCTTTCCTGAGAATAGCTGCACCACCTCCATTTTATTTTGTGTTAGCGTGCCAGTTTTGTCCGTGCATAAGACGGTAGTTGCTCCCAGAGTCTCTATGGCTGGTATGCGACGCGTCAATACCAGCTGCTTTGCTATGCGCCAAGCACCTATACCAAGGAACAGGGTTAAGACCACTGGCAATTCTTCCGGTATCAAGGCCATTGCAAATGTAAGGCCTATCAGCACGCCGTCCAGCCAAAGCTGACGAGTGATTCCGTACCAGGCTGCCAGCAGTATCGCCATCCCCAAGCTGAACAATGCTACATATTTGACCATCTTGCGGGTTTCCACCTGTACCCTGGTCGGCTCTATATCCACCGATGACAGAGCTTTGCCTATCTTGCCTATGGCAGTCTGGCTACCAGTTGCCAACACTTGCGCCATTCCTTTGCCTTGTACTACCAGGCTGCCAGAAAACACAAAGGGCGTATCTTCGCCGCCAGCTTGTCCCATGCTTGTTGGCAAATCTTCCTGGGCAGTCTTGTTGACTGCCATAGATTCACCGGTCAACAGAGATTCATCGACTGTCATATTCAGGCAAGACAACAAAATGGCATCTGCGGCTATCCTGTCACCCTCGGCCAGTACCAGTATATCGCCAGGAACCACTTCACGGCCTGCGATGCGTACTTGTAGGCCATCCCTGATTACCAGTGCACGCGGGCTCGATAAATCACGCAAGGCTTCCAGCGCACGCTCAGTCTTGTGCTCCTGGTAAAAAGTGATTCCTATAATGACAAAGACAAAGGCCAGTAGTACCAGCGCTTCATGTACGTCACCAAGTACCAGATAAATGCTGCCGCAGGCGATCAACAGCAAAAGCATAGGCTCGCTTAATACTGTCCATGCAATTGCCCAGACCTTGCGTGGCTTAGCCGAAGGCAACTCATTGGGGCCGATAGCCAGCAGTTGCTCGCTAGAGACTGTAGAGCTGAGTCCCTTTACTGGAGCAAGTTCAGGCGTAGTCATGTAATCACCTGTCAGTGATAGTTCAAGCTTACAGCTTTACAGAGAAAAGTTGGCTGGTATATTGATTAATCTCAAAAGGTATTGCGACGAAGCAGAATGAAGTGTATTTAATATCATTGCCAGTAGTATAAGCAATAGCTTGTTCTGTAAATGCGCTTAAATCAAAACTATCATTCACTAAAATCAGGATAAGCTAAATTGAACTGGTAGTACTGTGTCGGAATGTTGATAGCTTTGACTTTTTCGGTTTCCAATAATGTCTTTAGTGCTGCGTACTCTTTTCCAAAGCGAGCTCTTGTCTATCCGGCATGGCGTGGCACGCCCCTCGCCTGAAGATACAAAAGAGCTGGAATGTGAAACTGCCGACCTGGTATTGTTGCCCATCGCCGGTGTGCTGGCCAAACATGATGGCCCCAGACAGCATGTGATTGCGAATGCCAATCATGCGATTTTTCTGGGTACAGGTCAGCCTTACCGCATTACTTTTCCCGGCGATATCGGTGATGAGGCACTGGTGCTGGATTTTTCAAAAGAAGCACTCAAGCAAATGCTGGTCGATGCTGCCGGTGTGCAGCAACTATATGCTCCCATACTCAGGTCGCACAGCCTGCTACCGCCTGCCAGCGTACTGAGCCGGGAACTCTTGTGGCGGCATCTGCATGAGCCTGTCGTCGATCAATTGGCGGTGCAAGAAATCTGTGTTTCTGTGCTGACCACTTCAGTGCAGGCAGCTTGCAGGGACCGCCATCAACTCGATCGCGCCAGACATACCTTGACGCAAAGTCGCAGACGCCAGCAAGTCGAGACTGTCAAAGAACTGATCTCGCTTTATCCCTATCAGGAGTGGGCACTCGATGAGCTGGCCCGCCACGTGCATACTTCCCCCTTTCATCTGGCAAGGGTCTTCAAGGAAGAGGTTGGCCTGCCTGTGCATCGCTACCTGATACGCACCCGGCTGGCCAAGGCTTTGCGCGCCATGCAAACTACCTGCGCTGACCTGACCCAGATTGCCCATGCTTGTGGTTTTGCCAGCCATAGCCACTTTACCTCCAGTTTCCGGTCTGTATTCGGCATGACGCCTACGCAATCCCAGCAACGTCGCATGATTTGAGCAAGATCATGATAGCGGTTTGAATAACGGGTGTTTAAGATAGCTGGAGGTGTAAACTTCCAGGAAAGGCATATGTCCCACTACTTTGATACCAGAGCCAACCCGCGTCAGGCATATCCCATACTGGCATTGCTGATCACGATGATGCTGGTTTTCCCCTTCGTTGCGATGCAATATGGCAATGCCTGGGTGCGTATCATGGATTTTGCCTTGCTCTACATCATGCTGGCGCTGGGCTTGAATATTGTTGTGGGTTTTGCCGGTTTGCTTGACTTGGGTTATATCGCTTTTTATGCCCTTGGCGCGTATATGACCGCCTTACTGGCGTCACCGCAATTTGCCGTCTTGCTGGAATCCGTGATTAATAATTTTCCCATACTGGGTCATGCCTTATTATGGTTGTGTGGACCTGAGATAGCCGAGCGTGGCATACATTTATCTGCATGGATCATCGTCCCTCTTGGGGCGATGCTGGCCGCAGCACTGGGGGCATTGCTTGGTGCGCCTACTCTGAAATTACGAGGTGACTATCTGGCTGTCGTCACCCTGGGTTTTGGAGAAATTGTGCGTATCTTCATCGTCAACCTGAATGCGCCGATCAATATCACCGATGGCCCCAAGGGCATCAATATGATAGACCACATCCGCATCTTCGGTGTCTCACTGGGTGGAGAGCCAGGCTCGCAGGCGACGGTGTATTTTGCTGGTTTTTCCATGCCGTCCGTGAATGCCTATTACTTTCTTTTTTTAAGCCTGTGCGCTGGCATCATCTTCGTGACCGTGCGCCTGCATGATTCGCGCCTGGGCCGTGCTTTTGTCGCCATCCGCGAAGATGAGACCGCAGCCGTTGCCATGGGCATCAATACCCGCAATATCAAATTGCTGGCCTTTGCGATGGGCGCATCATTCGGTGGCGTGGCAGGTGCCATGTTCGCCGCCTTCCAGGGCTTTGTTTCGCCAGAATCTTTTTCACTGAATGAATCGATTACCGTCCTGTCCATGGTGATACTGGGTGGCATAGGACATATACCCGGCGTGATTCTTGGCGCAGTATTGCTGGCGATCTTGCCCGAAGTCTTGCGCTATCTGGTGCAACCCCTGCAGCAACATTTGTTCGGACACATGGTGATAGAACCCGAAGTATTGCGTCAATTGCTGTTAGGCCTGACCATGGTCACCGTCATGTTGAAACGCCCGGCAGGGTTGTGGCCTGCGCCCCGGCATGAAGACCGTGTGCTTTCTAATGTTTGAACGAGTGCGCGTAAGCTAGAGTGCATGAGTTAGAAAAAAAGTTCTAGACAAAAGTTTCTAGAACATTTATTCTGCATCCATTGTTTAATCCGGATGCTGAATATGTCACTTGCTGTTGCAAAATCATCTATTCCCAAGCCCACGGCTTCTGAGCTTAATTTGCTCAAAGTGCTGTGGCAGCATGGCCCCATGAGTGCCAAGCAATTGCATGAAACCATACAGGACGAGCGCCCGGACCTGGCCTATGCCACGGTCTTGCGTCATCTGCAAATCATGCATGGCAAGGGTATTTTGACGCGGGATGAAAGCCAGCGCTCACATGTATATGCACCTTCGCAAGAGCAGGATTCGCTGCAAACCAATTTGCTCAAGGACATGATACAAAAAGTTTTTGCTGGTTCTGGCAAGGCTCTGGTGCTGGCTGCCTTGCGCGGCCATGTCACTGACAAGGAACGCGATGAAATCGAACAAATCCTGCAGGATGAGAAAAAATCATGATGCCAGCTTCCACATTCACAGAATATACGCTCACTGAATTGCTGGGTTGGCCCTTGTTGCATTTTGTCTGGCAGGGTGCGTTGATCGCCAGCGTGTGCGCCATTTTGCTGGCGGTGACCCGCAATGCCCGACCGCAATTACGTTATGTGCTGGCCTGTGTTGCGATGCTGGCTTGCCTGCTGTGGCCAGCACTTGGCATACTGCAGCAATGGCAAGACCCGCAAACTATCAGCCTGGAAACAGCCATACAGCTGGCCAGCAAGGCCAGCATTTCGCTGGACCTTATCTGGGTCAGGCAAAGCCTGCTTACTGCACAGATAGAGGCCTGGTTGCCGCTGGTGGTCAGCCTGTGGAGCATGGGTGTACTGTTGATGCTGATGCGTCTGGCATTGGGTTTGATGTGGGTCTACCGCCTGGGTCAGCATGGCAATGATATCGTCGTCCTGACGCAGCAATGGCAGGCACGTACCAATCAACTGGCATATCAATTTTCCATACGCCGCCAGGTGCAGGTGAAGTTCCAGAAAGACTTGTTAAGCCCGGTCACTTATGGCTGTATTAATCCTGTCGTGGTTATGCCTGCATCCTTGTTGACCGGCATGGCACCCGACATGATAGAGGCCTTGCTGGCGCATGAGCTGGCGCATATCAAGCGCTGGGATTATGTCGTTAATCTTTTGCAAAACCTGGTCTTGTCGCTACTGTTTTATCACCCGGCAGTCTGGTGGATTTCCAAACGCATCGATGCTGAAAGAGAATTGATTGCCGACGACATGGCCGCTGCCATGCTGGGCCAGACCCGTCCACTGGCGCGTGCCCTGCAAGTGCTGGATAAACTGCAGATCGCCGCTATGCCACAGGCCGCAATGGCAGCCAACGGTGGCGATTTGCTGTCACGCATCAAGCGCCTGGTGCGCCCTGATTCACAACCCTGGCACTGGAAGATGGCAGCGCCAGTGCTGGGTATTGCTGCAGCACTGCTGCTGGTATTGCAAACCCAGGTGAATGCTGCACCAGAGCCATCAGTGCCAGTCGCTGCTGCAAAAACAGAACCAGCCACCCATATCAGCGCCTATGTCAAAACCAGTTCAGAACATGTGTTGGTGTTGGATGAACAAAGCGGCAAAGTCTTGCTGGAAAAAAATGCCGACACCATCGTACCTATCGCATCCATCAGCAAATTGATGACAGCCATGGTGACGCTGGATGCCAAACTGGATAAAGATGAAGCCATCACCATCACCAAGGAAGACGTGGCGGGCTGGCATACCAATCAGGTAAAGTTGCAACCGGGAGCTGTCTTGTCGCGCCAAAACCTGCTGGAACTGACACTGATCCCATCCAGCAATGCGGCTGCCAAAGCCCTGGCCAGGACTTACCCAGGCGGCAAGCCAGCTTTTGTCGCTGCCCTGCAAAGCAAGACAGCCAGCCTGGGTTTGCAAGCCACTCATCTGGAAGAAGCTGCTGGTATCTCGCCCAATAACCGATCCAACGCCAGGGACATCGCACGTCTGGTCAAGATTGCCGCCAGTTATCCAGAATTGCGCAGCCTGGCCAGCCGCAGTCAAGGCCAGTACACCGTCGCCAGACAAACCTATGACTACCAGAGTACCAACAGCCTGACCGCCAGCAAAGACTGGGATATCAGTCTGTCAAAAACCGGATATTCAAAAATCGCTGGTCGTTGCCTGACCATGCGCACCACCATCGCTGGCAAGCCCGTCATCATGGTCTTGCTGAATGCCAAAAACAGCGATGTGCGTACTGACGATGTGATGCACATACGCACTGCGCTGGAAGCTGCCAAGCCCGGCTGAATCACTTACACTTTTTCCCCTATTTAACACCTGTCTGTCCTGCGCCCTGAACGGCGCAAGGACCAGTCACGCCCTTAAACCTGTCAATGAAAGAAAACATCATGCTTTTTCAGCAGACCTCAACACGTCTGTCCACTATTGCCCTGAGCGTTCTGGCGCTGTTCGCCAGTAAGCCAGCATTGTCACAACAACAGGCACAGCAAACACCGCAGCAAGTAGAAATCAGTGGAAAGTCTCAACCTGTTCGCGACCGGCAGGACGATGTCGGCATGCGCAGTGTGTATGGCCGTGAAGATATAGAAAAATATGGCGACACCAATCTCAGCGAGATATTAAAACGCCTGCCCGGCATCAGCGTCACCGAGAGCAAGGGCAAGGGTGCAGAGATACGCATGCGCGGCCTGGGCAATGGCTATACCCAGATATTGCTCAATGGCCAGACCACGCCGGTAGGCTTCACCATAGACAGCATCGCCCCCGACTTGATAGAAAAAATAGAAGTCATGCGCGTTGCCAGTGCTGATGTCAGCGCCCAGAGCATTGCCGGTACCATCAACGTCATCCTCAAGAAAAAAAGCAGTAATCAGTCTACAGAAATCAAAGCCAACACCAGCCTGCAGGCAGGGCGTTTGTCGGGCAATTTGTCATGGAGCATGGGCGACCAGTTATCGCTCAGCAAGGCTGATATTTCATACGTGCTGGCAGGGACGTTTGAAAGTAATACCAACCAAGTCAACACAGTAACAACAGAAAGCTACGCCACCCGCGCAGGCGCAAGTGATACATGGCAAACACAAGCAGACAGACAACTGCAGCAAAGCCAGCAAAACCGCCGTGATGTGGCCAGCTTGTCGCCACGTCTGAATTGGAAAATCGATGCGCAAAACAGCCTGAGCTGGCAAGGCAATCTGAACCTCACCAGACTGGAAAACGCCAAACAAGAAAAAGAAACTACCTATGTTGGTGCAAGTACAGATTTCCCTGATAATCATTCCATCTGGGCCGCACACATATTCACCTCGCGCAATGACATCAGTTGGGAACGTCGCCTCGCCGACAGCGCCAAGCTGACCATGAATTTTGGCTGGAACAGTTTTGACAGATCTGCCAAATTCCACTTCTGGGGCAAGGACAATACAGGTGCATTGAGCGTACACCGCTATGTTGCCGGTGATGCAGATGAAAATGAATACCGTTTCAACGGCAAATACCTGGCACCGTATTCAGAGTCACATGTACTCAGCCTGGGCTGGGAAGCCAGTCGCGCATTGCGGCATGAAAACCGTAATGAACAGGAGCTGTCTCTCCTTACGGGCAGCGCTGATGGCAGCGCACATTATTATCAGGCGGGCTTGCAAAAACTGGCTGTCTATCTGCAGGATGAATGGACCATCAACAACGCCTGGTCAGCCTATCTGGGTTTGCGCTTGGAGCGCATCAGCAGTAATAGCGCAGAGGCGGGTGAATTTGATTTTCAAAACAAATCGACCATGCTGAGCCCGATACTGCAAAGCGTCTGGAAGCTCGATGCGCAAAGGCAATGGCGAATGGCACTCAACCGCAGCTTCAAACTACCGACTGTTGCCAACCTTGTGCCACGTCTGTTCCGCATCGATAACAACAATACGCCGCTCAATGCTAATTTCCAGGGCAACCCCAACTTGCGGCCAGAACGCGCCTGGGGCATGGAGCTGGCTTATGAACACTACCTGACAGAGAGCAGCGTCATCAGCGCCAATGCCTACTGGCGACGCATAGACGATGTCATGCTGGAGCAGCTTACCCAAAATGGCACTACCTGGGTAGCCGGCCTTGCCAACAATGGTCGCGCCAGAATTCTCGGTTTGGAAATCGAGGCCAAGCTTGACCTGCAACAACTGGCCGCCAGTATGCCAGCCATGGAAGTACACGGTAACCTCAACCGCAACTGGTCGCGCGTAGAACAAGTGCCAGGCCCCGACAATCGCCTGGCACAGCAAACGGGTTTGCTGGTCAGCGCCGGTGCTGACTACCAGATTGATCCTGTCTGGCGCGTGGGCGCAGACTATAGCTATCAAGCCGCTAATAATGTACGCGAATCTGCTTACCTGACAGGGCACAGCAGCCCCAGACGCCATCTCGATATTTACCTTGCCTGGAAACAAAACAAACAAAGCCAGTTACGTTTTTCTGTCGCCAATGTTTTGCAGCAAGACAGGGCAGAAAGCGGTAGTTATACCAACGCCTTATCACGCTGGACGGATATCAACCAGCAGCAAACAGCGCGTACATGGCGGCTGGTGTGGGAATTGAAGTTGTGACGCTAGCATTCACATATTAAAAAGCAGCTTTTAAAACACTATCTCCCAATACTTTTAGGAAAATCAAATGAAATCAATAGCCCTGCAATTTTTGCAAGTCAGCCTCCTCTCCATTGGCACCATGTTCAATCTGACAGCCACAAGTGCAGAAGTGGATACTGTCAAACGCGCCACTGATGAAGCCATACTTCCAATCATGAAAACCTATGCCATCCCCGGCATGGCAGTTGGCATTTTTGTCGATGGCAAGCAATATGTATTCAACTACGGGCTCGCCTCCAAATCAGAAAAGACAGCGGTTACCGACAACACTCTGTTTGAGATAGGATCAATCAGCAAGACCTTTATCGCCACCATGACGACCCTGGCACAGGGCAGGGGGAAATTGGCGCTGACTGACAAGGTCGCTGATCACCTTCCCAACTTGAAAGGCTCAAGCTTTGGAGAAACATCCTTGCTGAGCCTGGCCACGCACACCACGGGCGGCTTGCCCCAGCAAGTTCCAGATGAAGTGACAAATGATGAGCAACTGACTACCTATTTAAAAAACTGGAAACCTGAACATTCAGAGGGACATTACCGGACCTATAGCAACATCAGCATAGGTTTGCTCGGCGTCATTACAGCCCGGAGTTTGCAGCAGCCTTTTGCCACCATCATGCAAGAACAGATTTTCACCACCTTTGGTATGACAAATAGTTACATCACGGTGCCAGACAGCAAACGAGCAGACTATGCACAAGGTTACAAAAAAGACGACACCCCGGTACGTCTGCGTGAAGATGTGCTGTCCACAGAAGCCTATGGCGTCAAAACCACCGCCAGCGACCTCGTGCAATTCATCAAGGCAAATATAGGTGAGATGAAGCTGACACCAGAATTCGCACTCGCCTTGAAAAACACCCACACCGGCTATTTCAAAGCCGGCGGCATGACCCAAAGCCTGGTCTGGGAGTTGTACCCCTATCCGACAGACACAGCCGCAGTTATCGAGGGCTCTTCAACTCACATGGCCTTTGATGCCACACCCGTAGAAAAAATTACGCCACTGATGATCCCAGGCACAAATGTGTTCATCCACAAGACAGGCGCTACCAGCGGCTTCGGGGCCTACATCGCTTTCGTGCCTGAAAAGAAAATGGGAATAGTTATCCTGGCCAATAAAAATTATCCGAGCCAGGTACGGATTGAGGCTGCGCAGCAAATTTTGAGGCAGGTAGGAATGTGAATCTGTAATTCTTGTCTGGCCATGCTGCAAGCGAATGTCAAGATAGAAAATCATCAACATAGACAACTGCTTGATTTCAATCCACGCCCGACCGTTGGCCGGGCGAATTCATCGAGCCATTCTTTGTATAGACCCGCGACCGCGTTTCAATCCGTGCCACGACCGCATGGCCGGGTGAGTCACAAACGCCATGCAGTACGGCGGCAATCAGCAGATATTTCAATCCACGCTTGACCGTATGGCGAGGCGAATCACGTCTGGATACAGGATTTCAACAATGGTAACCAGTTTCAATCCACGCCTGATCGTATAGACAGGCGAATCGCCAGTCGCTTGCGACCGAGCCACAGGCGAGCATGGTTTCAATCCAAGCTCGACCATGTGGCCAAGCGAATCTAATCACGACATATTTTCGTCAAGCAAAATTCTTGTTTCAATCCACGCTCGACCGTGTGGCCGGGCGAAGTCCGCATTCTGAATCTTACCTGCCTTTACCGCGACGTTTCAATCCATACCTGATAGTGTGACCAGGCGAATCGTGCCTACGCTAATGACAAAGCCAAGCAGTTCCATGTTTCAATCCATGCCCGCCCGTGTGGTCGGGCGAATAGCATATCCAATGCATCAATCACAGGTCTTAGCTGGTTTCAATCCACGCCCGACCGTGTGGCCGGGCGAATCAAATCAAGCCTGTCCTGGGCGTAATCCGCAAGATGTTTCAATCCACGCCCGACCGTATGGCCGAGCGAATCTAGCCCTCAGTTTCCCAATAGGGAGGATCCAGGTAGTTTCAATCCACGCCCGACCGTGTGGCCGGCCGAATCCCCTTGATGTTATGCAGAAGCTGGGCACAATTGAGTTTCAATCCACGCCCAACCGTGTGGCCGGGCGAATCTAGTCCCATTCCGAAAATATTGTAGGACTTGCGCTGTTTCAATCCACGCCCGACCGTGTGGCCGGGCGAATCCCACAAGCTTGCGCAATTCGCTCATGAAAATAGCCAGTTTCAATCCACGCCCGACCGTGTGGCCGGGCGAATCCGAATAAGGCGACATGTC
>JACQDX010000059.1 GCA_016200895.1 Burkholderiales bacterium | reverse complement strand
ATAAAGTAGCCATTAGCATCCATGAAGTAAAAGAAACGGTAGTGCAACGCTACCGTTTTTTTATGTCAGTTTTTTCTTCTCTTATACTTGATTTGAATCAAGTGCCGTCATTTTCCCTCCTGTAACATCAAAGCAATTTGATCACTATCCCTATCCACTATCATTAACCATGGCATTTGTATTTTCATCGTTTTTTGAAACTAAGTTTTTCGCTTTTAAAACAAGTGAAAAGATAGACTGTTTTCATTGTGGTGAAAAAATGCGCAAAAGCAATGCACTGACTACCTCATTTGATGGCTTCATGCAGCCTGTGTGCTGCCATGGCTGCCTGGCGATTTTGCGCACGGTGGAGCAAAATAAGCTGGTGGCTGAGTATATGAAGAATAAAGCCAGCCAGACGCTGCCTGGGTAAAGCCATGATAAATGCGAGCGAGGTAGTGCCAGACGTCAATGGAATAGGCCAACAGCAAAGGCTTGTCAGCGAGAAACTGAATCTCTCAGGTATGCGGTGTGCTGCCTGTGTGCAATTGATAGAATTTCGCGTCAGGCAATTGCCGGGCGTCACTTCCTTCAAGATCAATCCTGCCAGTCATCGTGCCGATATTTCATGGGATGTAGAATTACTGACGTTGAAGCGTATTCTGGCTGCTGTCACTGATCTGGGTTATGGCGCTTTGCCTGCCAGCCAGTCACCAGATGAGGTGGAGCAAAAAGAAAACAAGAGTGCCCTGTGGCGTTTGTTCGTCGCTGGCTTCGCCATGATGCAGGTAATGATGTATGCCTTTCCAGCCTACCTGGTTCCTCTACCACAGATTGATGGTGATTTGACGCCGGACGTCGACAAGTTGCTGAAGCTGGCCAGCTTGATCATTGCGGTACCTGTCATCGGTTTTTCAGCTTCACCTTTTTTTCTTCAGCCTGGCGTGATTTGAAAAATCGCCATATAGGCATGGACGTACCGGTTTCTCTGGGCATATTGCTGACTTTTTTTGCCAGCGTCTGGGCGACGTTTAACGGTGGCGCTGTGTATTTTGATTCGGCTATCATGTTTGTCTTTCTCTTGCTGGGCGCGCGATTGATTGAATCCAAAGTGCAAAAACGCACGACTGCAGCATTGAGAATACTGACGCAATTATCCCCGGCGATGGCGCAACGCTATCTCACATATCCACAGCAGGCGCTAGAGACTGTTGAGGTAGCAGCTTTGCAGGCGGGTGATTATTTGCTGGTCGCCGCAGGTGAACATATTCCTGCGGATGGCGTGGTCATTGGAGGCGATAGCAGTTGTGATGAAGCCCTGATGACGGGTGAATCTCTACCTGTCAGCAAAAACACAGGCAGTCAAGTATTGGCCGGATCGGTGAATATTCACGGTGCTCTCGTGATGCAGGCAAAACAGGTGGGTGGCGCGACTCAATTGTCGGCCCTGATTGGTATGATGGAATCAGCCTCTTTGGAAAAACCACCACTGGTTTTACTGGCAGATAAACATGCCAGCCGCTTTTTGGTCATCATACTTCTACTTGCTTTTATCAGTGGTATCGTCTGGTGGCAAATTGACCCTGGCCGTGCCTTGTGGATCGCTATTAGCATCATCGTGGTGACTTGTCCATGTGCCTTGTCTCTGGCGACGCCGGGTGTCATGTCGGCAGCCATAGGTATTATGGCTAAAAATGGTGTTTTGCTGGCGAAATCAAAAGCCATACAAGCCATGGCATCAGCCACGCATATTGTCTTTGATAAAACCGGCACGCTGACCATAGGCAAATTACAGGTGAGGGAAATGCTGTCTGCTAATGATGTGCCTGCTAATGCAGCAATTGCCATGGCGCTAGCCTGTCAATCCACACATCCGGTATCCAAAGCAATTGGCGATTATCTGGCGCAAAAAAATTCGAATCAAGATGTGCCAGACTTCAGCAACGTAAGGGAGGTACCGGGAAGTGGTATCGAAGCTGAATTTGAGGGACAAACTTATCGCCTGGGTAGTGTGGAGTTTGCCCGTGAATTGCATGCTCAGGAAATATCTATCCCCGTCGGTTTTGCAGGGCAAACGCTGACTGTACTGGCGAATAAATATGGCAATCTCTTATGGTTCGCACTCGACGACATACTGCGTGACGATGCAATTGAAGCGATCAGGAAATTGAAAGACAAGGGTAAGAAAATCTTGCTTTTATCTGGTGACCGCTTGGACGTCGTCAATAAAATTGCTGCGCAATGTGGTATTCGGGATGCGCATGCTGACCTGAGCCCGGCAGGTAAATATAAGGTAGTGCAAAAGCTGCAGACTAATGGCGCCGTAGTGGTCATGGTTGGTGATGGCATGAATGACGGACCCGTATTGGCACTGGCTGACGTATCAGTAGCGATGGGGCAGGGCGCACCAATTTCACAATCGCGCAGTGATGTATTATTGATGTCGAATCGCTTGCTGGACCTGGACTTTGGCATGACGGTAGCCAGTAAAGCTTATAAACTGATACGCGAAAATCTTGCCTGGGCTGTGCTTTATAATGTTGTAGCGATACCCGCTGCCATGTGTGGATGGCTTGAGCCATGGCATGCGGCACTGGGTATGTCGCTGAGTTCGCTGATTGTGGTGATGAATGCGTTGCGCCTGTATTTACTGCCACAACCCGTCTATTTGATGCAGAACTGATATAAAGAGTAGCGCAAGAAATTATGGACATACTTTATTTGCTGATACCGCTGAGTCTGGTACTGGTGTTTGCCATTGGTGCGGTATTCTGGTGGGCAGTCAATCACAAACAGTTTGATGGCCTGGAAGACGAAGGGCAAAGAATTGTTGATGATGTGGACGGCTGAGTTTTTAAAATATGTTCAGACATCAATGGGATTGTGATTCGCAAAAACGCAAGATTTGAAGGGCAGATTCATAAAAATCAGATTCGCCAATATCTTCTTGTACTATTTGTTTGGCTTTGGCGTATCTCACAAAATTTCTCGCAATTGATTTGCCATAGGCTGGATCATAGTGCTGCTCCAGTAATTCTTTGACCAGTTGTGGGAGTTCTCCAGCTTCCGCCATTTGCTTCCAGCCAGAAATTTTCTCTTTGCCATGCAGTGCTGTCAGAAAGTGCAATTGCTTATTCAGGCTTTCTGTATCGTGCATGAAGTGAGCATATTCTTTCACCAATAATTCCACTCTTTTTTCTAAGGGCAAAAGGATTTGTATGCAGCCTGAGGCACGCATGGCTTGCATCAGGTTTTCTGGCACTCTGAGATTGCCAATTTTTTTACTTTCTGCTTCTACGTAAACCAATTTTTGCTCATCAAATTGCTGCAGTTGTTCAAAAATACGGCTCTCGAATTGTTTTTGCGAGGGTTGTGCATGCTCAGGGATATCACCTAATACTGAGCCACGATGGGCAGCTAATTGTTCCAGATCCAGTACTTGTGCGCCCAGACCTGCCAAGGTTTGCAGGCAACGGCTCTTGCCGCTGCCAGTGGGGCCGCATAAAACTTGCCACTGAAACTGCTGTAATTCTGTGCTCAGGTTCAGATTAACAAATTGTCTGTATGCCTTGTAGCCACCAATTAATTGCACGGCTGGCCAGCCTATCCGGGCAAAGATATGTGCCATGGCACCACTGCGGTTGCCGCCGCGCCAGCAATAAATCAAAGGTTTCCAGTCCCGGGGTTTGTCCTGAAACAAGTTCTCTATATGTAGCCCGATATTCTTTGCAACCAGTGCTGCACCCAGACGCTTGGCCTCAAATGAACCAATTTGCTTATACATGGTGCCAACGATAATGCGTTCTTCATTGTCCAGCACCGGGCAATTGATGGCATGGGCAATATGGTCTTCGGCAAATTCAGCAGGGCTACGTACATCAATGATGGTGTCAAATTTTGTGCGCCGTTTGAAGACTTCTGGAAAATCCAGCAATTCAGGATATTTCATGACTTTACTTACTTAGTAGGGGGAGCAAGTTTGGTAAGACATTATTGACGATGGTAGGGTGTACCCCGGCTATAGGATGAATGCGGTCCGACTGAAAAAACTCATCTTTTTCAGCTATGCCTTCTAGTAAAAATGGGACAAGTGCTGTTTTGTTTGCTTTTGCCAGCTTGCCAAATAGTGAAAAAAAACGCTCGGAATAATCGGGGCCGTAGTTAGGAGGGATTCTCATGCCAGCTAATAGAACTTTGCCTTTCTGCGCTTTTACCATATCTATCATTGCTTGAAAATTATTCTCGGAAGCTTTGAGTGATAAGCCGCGCAAGGCATCATTGCCGCCCAGTTCAATGATAACGATATCTGGATGATGCCTTTCCAATAAACTCCCCAGCCGTGATTTTCCGCTACTGGTGGTGTCGCCACTGATACTGGCGTTAATGACTGTGGCCGGTATATTTTTTTGCTGTAATTTTTGTCCCAGTAAGGCGACCCAGCCTTTACCACGCTCAAGTCCATATTCGGCTGATAAGCTATCGCCGAGCACAAGGATGGTTTTTGATGCAGAATAAGCAGGTAAAGTAGTGAAAGTAAATACAGAAAACATCACAAACATCAGGACTTGCTTTAACGACCTGCTGACGTGACCTGACAATTGAGCAAAAAGCATACGCAAAGACCTTATGGAATCAAACAAAGCAGCAATCGAAGTAAAACACCTGACCAAGCGCGTAGCGGATGCGACTGGAGAGCTGAGCATACTGAATGGTATAGATTTTACCGCGCAAGCCGGGCAGACGCTTGCAATTGTTGGTGCCTCTGGTTCGGGCAAGTCGACCCTGCTGGGCATACTGGCAGGTCTGGATACGCCAACGGAAGGAAAGGTCTTGCTCGATGGCGTCGATATTTTTGATTTAACCGAAGATGGCAGGGCACAATTCCGCAAAGAGAACCTGGGTTTTGTATTTCAGTCCTTCCAGTTATTGATGCACCTGAATGCGCTGGAAAATGTCATGCTGCCACTGGAATTGCGTGGCGACAAGCAGGCGCGTGCCAAGGCAGAAAAAATGCTGGAGCATGTCGGGCTGGCTTCCAGACTCAGGCATTATCCCAAGTTTTTGTCAGGTGGTGAGCAGCAAAGAGTGGCGCTGGCCAGAGCCTTTGTGACAGAACCACCTTTGCTTTTTGCTGATGAACCTACCGGCAGTCTGGATGCGACTACGGGTGAAGCAATCATCAATCTGATGTTCACTTTAAACCGTGAGCGGGGCTCAACTCTGGTTCTTGTTACGCATGACCTGTCGATCGCGGCCAGATGTGGCAGGGTGCTGACCATCAGTGCCGGCCATCTACGCTCAGACACTGTCAACGTATGAGAGCAAAATAATTTACTTCAGGCTTCCGTCCCAGTCGTAAGCCTGAATACTGCCATCACTGTAGACTGCCAGCCAGCCGCCGCGCTTGTCCTGGCTGTCGCAATCCCAATCCGGCAATACATATCTGGTCTGGCCATTATGGACATGTATTGCAGGCCTGTGGGTGTGGCCGTGTATCATGGTGCGGGTGCCGCTTTGTAAAAACAATGCGGCGATGGCATCTGCATTGACATCCATGATAGCGACAGATTTTTGTTTTTGTTCCATCTTGCTTTCGGTACGCAAGCCTTCAATGATTTTTTTGCGCTGATCAAGCGGCATGTCCAGGAAAGTCTTTTGCCATTCTGTTTGCCTGACTTGCGTGCGAAATTTCATGTAGGCATGGTCATCGGTGCACTGCGCATCGCCATGGCTTATCACTACTTTTTTGCCTGCCAGATCAATGACGCTGGGATCATCCAGTAATACTGCACCAGTCGCTACAGAAAAATCACTGCCTATCAAAAAATCCCGGTTGCCAGCGATCCAGTACAACTGCACACCATGATCATGGACCTTACGCAGCGCCTGGACTATAGATAAATTATAAGGGTCGTCAATATTGTCATCACCTACCCAATATTCAAATAAATCGCCCAGCAAATACAGGGCCTTGGCTTTCATGGCCTGTATGTCGAGAAAGCTTAAAAAGGCTGCCGTGGTAAGGGGAAGGGCAGGATTTAAATGTGTGTCAGAAACAAAAAGCGCAACCAGTTCAGGTTGCGCTTTTGTCTGATTCGCGTGGTGGTCTGCGATCATGAAATAGACTAAATAGTATTAAACGATTTGCGTTTTTTCAATCAGGACGTTTTCTACCGGCACGTCCTGGAACATGCCAGTGCGGGTAGTTTTCACGCCTTTGATTTTGTCTACAATGTCCATGCCTTCTACGACTTTGCCAAATACGCAGTAGCCCCAGCCATCCTGACCTGGGTAGTCGAGGAAACTATTGTTTGCTGTATTGATGAAGAACTGTGCTGAAGCAGAGTGCGGATCGCCAGTACGGGCCATGGCCAATGCATAGCGCTCGTTTTTCAAGCCGTTTTTGGCTTCATTTTCAATCGGTGCATTGGTAGGTTTTTGGTTCATGCCTGGCTCAAAACCACCACCTTGTATCATGAAGCCATCAATCACGCGATGGAAAATAGTACCGTTGTAGTGACCAGATTCAACATAGGCCAGGAAATTGGCAACAGTTTTTGGAGCTTTTTCTTCGTTCAGTTCAATCTTGATGTCACCGAAGTTGGTGGTCAGAATAACGGCCATGATAGTCCTTCATTTCTAAAAGGTTAGTGATGTGTTTATTTTAACAAGGTAGCGGATTGGATGATAACTGGTTTGGTTGGTACATTTTGCATCATTTTAGCTTCACCAGTTTCTACCACTTTAATTTTTTCGACGACTTCCATGCCTTTGATGACCTTGCCAAAAGGCGTATAGCCAGCGGTCATCGCCAATGCTCTGGCGCGTCTTTCAGTGACGGTGTTGCCACGGTATTGAAACTCAACCGGATCACCCTCAGGCAAGACTTGATGGTTCAGGAATTCATTGTCTTTGACATTGATGTAGAACTGCGCCCCGGCTGAATTGGGGTCTTGCGTACGTGCCATTGCAACCACGCCCAGGTCGTTTTTCAAGCCATGTTCCAGTGCTTCACGCGCTTCCAGCGGGACGGATTTATTCGTCGGTTTTTCTTTCATATCCTTGTCATAGCCGCCGCCCTGTATCATGAAATTATCAATGACACGGTGAAAAATCGTTCCTTTGTAATGTCCACTTTTGACATACTTGAGGAAATTATCCACGGTTTTTGGGGCTGCTTCCGGGTAAAGCTCAATGACGATTTCACCCATATTGGTCTTCAGGGAGACCTTTGGTTGCCCTTCGGCAAAACTGAAAGCGCTTACCATCATCAGGCAGGTGCCCAGCAATACACTGTTTAGTCCGGATTTTGAAATTTTCATATTCAGCATACGTTATTGGTTGATGAATTAAGAGTAAAAAACTGGTTCAAACGGTGGTTTCGTAAATTATGCGCCATCTGGCAGCTTCTTTCAGCCAGTATTGGCGCTTACGAATCACCGCTTTGGTTTTCCCATTGGTGGTTTCCTGGGTAAAGGTGCTGACAATCAGCTCGTCTTTGCCTGGGTAGCGGAAATGGGTGACGTCTTTTAATTTAATAGCAGGATTATGCCAGTTATCCCAGCTTTGCTGCTGTTTGGGAAACCAGGTGTTGAGATTGTCGCCCTGCGTAGTCTTAAAATTGCGCGAATAATTCGTCAGAATGCGGTTGGCGTTCTGGCTTTGCATGTCCAAGCGCCAGTCGTCCACGAGTTTTTCGGCAAAGTTTCTGTCCAGCATCCATTTATTACGGCTGACAAATTCCACTTGCTCGCTGATGATCACTGGTGTTTTGCCTATGTCAACCATGGACGAGATTTTTAAAAAATCCGGATTCGTCAATACTACGCAGCCATCTGATGCCAGGGGCGGGCGGCTGAAGCTTTCAGGTGGCATGCCATGCAGCCAGATGCCAGAGCCATTGCGGCCATTGAATTTGTCCCATTCATTCGGGTAATTCAATGGCAGGGCACCAGGACCATAAAAACTCGGCAGCTTGGTGCCAGCCAGACGACTGGTAATGTAATACACACCTATCGGCGTCTTTTGGTCGCCTTCTTTAATCTTGTTGATGCCAAACTTGCCCTGGCTTATATAGAAGTCATTGATCAGATGCGGTTGGCCGGCAACATTTTCATATACATAGAGACGCGATTTTTTTGCATCGACGACAATGGCCTGCTTCTGGTCATCACGTAATTGCAAAATGGCTCTAGGGATCAGGTCAGCGGCGGGGCGTTCACGGTAAGAGCGTATGCGTGCCGCTGCCTCATCCCGCAGGTCTTTCAGTTTATCTGGTTGTGTCAGCGCGCCGACCCCAAAGCTGCGCACCGGACGGGTGTGCATCAATAACAGGTCACCTTGTATCAAGTGCGCCAGTTGAAAATGAGGGTAGGCTTCTACCAGCGTATCTATCTTCGTCTGGGCCTGTTGCAGATTATTTGCCGCCAGGTTTTTGTAGACTTCAATTAATAATGCATCCGGGTCAGGGGCATTTGGATTAATTTCAGCCGGTGCGACTTTATTCGGGCGTGACTTGGCCATGACGAGTGCTGGCGAAGCGAGATGCGCCAGACATGTCAGGGCAAGAATAGCAAAAATGCGTGATTTTCCGACTTTGACTATGGCCGGAGTATCAGAATTGACAGCGAAAAACATTAGCTACCCGCACGCTCCTGTTTGATCTGCCATTTGCCATCCTGCTTCACCATATGCAAGGTTTTACGGCTATTGGCAGTCAACTGGTCAGAGGTATAGATCTGACGGAACTTGACCGTGGCAGTGTTGCCATCGACATCGATTTTGGCGGATTCAATTTTGACATTGATGCGGCCTTTACCTTCTATCCTGTTACGACGCTCTTCGGCCCAGGCTTTGTAGGATTCACCTTTGGGTGTCTGAAAGTCTTTTGCATAATGTCCCAGATAGGCATTGGTATCTTTGCTGCTCCACGCTTTGGCCCAGTTTTCCACTGCCTTGAGTACATCTTCTTCTGTCTTGTCACTAGCAGCAGTAGTTATGGCTGCGGGAGCCGGTTTGGATTTAGGTTCAGGCTTGGCAGTTTCAGCCTCAGGCTTCGTTGCCGCAACTACTGCAGCACTGGCTTTGGCTGGAGCAGGTGACGCCATTGCTGTCTTGGGATTGGTGCCACCGGTAGTATTGCCGACCAGGTTCTTTACCAGGGTCAGTTTTAATTTTGCAGTATTGTTGCTGGAATCGAGTTGTAAAGCCTTGTCATAGGCCTGGCTCGCCAGTTTTGCATACACATCACCCAGGTTTTCATGTGCCGTGCCATAGGTTGGATTGGTTCTGATTGCCATTTCCAGGGCTGCCCTGGCTTTGTCGTACTGGCCGGATGAAGCATACAAGACTGCAAGATTATTATAGGGCTCAGGCAATTCCGGGTAATCGTCAGTCAATTTCGAGAAAACGGTGATGGCTTCTGCTGATTTGTTTTGCTCTGTCAGTATCAATCCCTTGAGAAAACGCATCTGCGCATCCTTAGGACGTTGCGCCAGGGCGGCATCCACTTTTTGCAAGGCTTCACTTATCTGGCCAGATCTGAGCAATTTGCCAACGTCAGCCGCATCATCTGCCCGGACATAAGCAGACATCAACAGCAATGACAGACTGGATAAGGTAAGAACATTCTTTAAAATGTGGCGCATGGTGTTCGGTCTTGGATTTATAGGAGTTTGGCAGAACATGTAAGCTGCAATGGTATACTGGCTGATGAGCAAAGCGCCATCTTATCAAATAAGTTGCAGACTATGGGTGTTTGACAATGACTTTGACAAGTAAGCAGCATATTGCCAGTGGTTTTGACAACGGCAACAGGATTGTGAATGCTAATTTCTACAGTCTGAACTCAAGCAAAAAGCGCCGAACACTGGACAGCGAGGCCAGTTTTGATATCTAATCTGCTCCGTCAGGACAATATGTCCATTATGTATGCATACGAATTTTGCAAAAAAACCATCTAAATGGTTCTTTTGTACGCTTGGCAGAGCGACACATTATTCAATTAAACATTGCGTCCGCGCCAGAATGAAATTGGATTTTTTTATCAACTCGTGTGATGTTAAGGAGGCACGATGACTAAAACGACATTTTTAAATTTTGAACAATCAATTGCAGAGCTGGAAACAAAAATAGAAGAACTGCGTTTTGTTCAGGATGATTCAGCAGTCGATATTTCTGAAGAAATAGATAGACTGTCGAAGAAAAGCCAGATGTTGACGAAGGATATTTACGCCAAGTTGACGCCATGGCAAGTGTCGCAGATTTCCCGTCATCCCCAGCGTCCATATACCATGGACTACGTGAATCAGATGTTCACCGATTTCCATGAGTTGCATGGTGACCGCAGTTTTTCTGACGATCAATCCATCGTTGGTGGTTTAGCCAGGTTCAATGGTCAGGCATGTATGGTCATGGGCCACCAAAAAGGTCGCGACACCAAAGAACGCGCCCTGCGTAATTTCGGTATGCCCAAGCCAGAAGGTTATCGCAAGGCCATGCGCCTGATGAAACTGGCTGAAAAATTTGATATCCCCGTATTTACCTTTGTCGACACCACGGGTGCCTGGCCTGGTATAGATGCGGAAGAGCGCGGCCAGTCTGAAGCCATTGGTCACAATCTGTATGTCATGGCTGAACTGAAAGTGCCTCTGATTACCACCATTATTGGTGAAGGTGGGTCTGGTGGTGCTTTGGCGCTGGCTGTTGGCGATGCCGTGCTGATGTTGCAATACGCTACTTATTCCGTGATTTCTCCAGAAGGTTGTGCTTCCATCTTGTGGAAGACATCTGACCGTGCATCTGATGCGGCCGAGGCGCTGGGTTTGACCGCACACAGACTGAAGGCCATGGGCCTGATCGACAAGATCATCAACGAACCTTTGGGCGGTGCCCATAGAGATCCTAAGCAGATGTGCGCCTTGGTAAAGCGCGCACTGGCAGATACTTTGCGTCAATTTCAGGGCGTAAAAACCAAGGACTTGCTGGCTGCCCGTCATGAGAAATTAATGAGCTACGGCAAGTTTAAGGAAACGAAACTTGCCGAATGAGGCCAAATCAACATTGCTCCAGTCTTGAGCAAGCATTCTCAAAAAAACTCGATGCCATTATTGCTGATTTCTGTGAAGGAAATCTGCAAAATGGCCTCGCAGTAGGCTATAGCGGCGGTCTGGATTCTACGGTTTTACTCGACCTGGCAATTAATTATTGCCGCCGCGCCAAAATTTCACTGCATGCTTTTCACGTACATCACGGTTTAAGTCCGAATGCTGATGCCTGGCTAGCTCATTGCCAGGCTGCGTGCATTGCTGGTGATATTGGCTTTCATGCTGAGCGTATCCAGGTTGCTCGCGACAGTGGTGATGGCGTGGAAGCGTCCGCACGCAAGGGGCGTTACCAAGCCTTGGGTCGGATGTCGAAAAATACCGGCATCCCCTTGATCCTGACTGCCCATCATCAGGACGATCAGGCGGAAACGCTGTTATTGCAATTATTGCGTGGTAGTGGTGTGGCTGGCATGTCAGGTATGGATGTTTGTCACCGTGCACCTCATTTGTTCGGCCATGATGAAGTCATGCTGGGTCGGCCATTGCTGACAGAAAAGCGAACTACGCTGGAAGCCTATGCGAGCCAGCGGGGTTTAAGCTATATCGAAGATGAGTCAAACACAGACCAGCGTTATCTGCGCAATGCCATACGCCACAGTGTAATGCCGGTACTTGAAGGCTTGTCGCCTGGCTACTCAGAACGTATCGCCCGTTCCGCGACTCATTTTCAAGCGGCGCAAGACTTGCTGCTGGAAGTTGCAGAGCAGGATTTAGCCAGTTGTTCCTTTGAGGCGGGTTTGGGTATTGCTGCCATGCGTGCGCTGGGTCCTGCACGTAGAGATAACTTGTTCCGCTACTGGTTTTCAAAGGCGGGTGTACGTATGCCCACCACTTCGCGGTTGAGTGAAATGCAAAGTCAGCTATTTGACGGGCGTGAAGATGCACGTATTACCATTCATCACGATACCGTTGCCATACATCGCTATAAAGATGTTGTATATTTGTCTGCGCAAAAAGCAGAGATAGCAGAGGAAGACAGCGAGCACGAATTTGCCTGGCAAGGACAGACACATATCCACTTCCCTGAATTTATTGGTAGCCTGTATTTTGACCAGACTGAGCGCGGCCTGAATGCATCCTGGCTAAAGTCGCAATCGCTTACCTTGCATCTGCGCAGGGGAGGGGAGAGGTTGAAATTGGCAGAAAACCGCTCTACCCGGGATATGAAAAGTCATTATCAGTCCTTGCAGATACCTTTCTGGCAGCGGGAACGCTTACCTTATGTCTCTATTGGCAAAGATTTATTATTTGCTGCAGGTGTCGGTATGCAGAGCCGGTTTTGCCAGACTGAGCTGGGAGCATGCATTTCTTTGCGCTGGGTGTTTGATCAACAGTGATTAATTTTAAACAAGTTGTCATATAGGAATATTGAATATGCGTAGGCAGCTAGTCCTCGATACCGAAACCACAGGTTTGAACGCGCGCAATGGCGACCGCGTTATAGAAATTGGTTGCGTAGAATTAATTAATCGCAAGCTGACCGGCAATAACTTCCATCGCTATATCAATCCAGAGCGAGATTCCGAAGAGGGCGCTTTGGCGGTTCACGGCTTAACCACTGAGTTCCTAAGCGATAAACCCAAATTTGCCCAGGTAGCCGAAGAATTTTGCGAATATATCAAAGATGCAGAAATCATTATTCATAACGCACCTTTTGACGTAGGCTTCTTGAATGCCGAGTTTGCGCGCCTGAATTTACCCGCATTGACTGAGTACTGCCCCAGTGTCATAGATACCTTGGTTCAGGCAAAAGAATTGCATCCTGGGAAACGTAATTCTCTTGATGCGCTCTGTACCCGCTATGAGATTTCAAACTCGCACCGCAAATTGCATGGTGCTTTGCTGGATGCTGAATTGTTGGCAGATGTTTTTCTGGCAATGTCACGTGGACAGAACAGTTTTGAAATCGACATTGAAGAAGACAACGCGCCAAAAGTGCAGGAAGTTGTGGCCTTTGATATGCCCGTCGGTGAGATTGCGGTATTAATGGCAACAGAAGAAGAAATGAGCGAGCATGAAACATTGCTGGCAGGCTTGGATAAACAGATCAAAGATAAATGCATCTGGCATGCCACTTTGTAGGAAATAAGCTGAAGCTGCTTTAATTTGGAGTGTATTAAATACAACAAATACATGAAGTAATAGCTTAAATGACCATGTATACGACTCTAAAAAAATCACCTGTTGCAAACAGGTGATTTTTTTTTGATTATTTTTGTGGCCAACCCTAAAGATTTCACAATTTGTTGCCGTTACAAGGGTATGAAAATAAATCGAAAATATTTTTAAATTTTCCCTAAAGTTTTCTAAAGTACTGCCGTTAATGATTACAAGACGATGTGGTAAAAGATCGATTTTTACGCAAGCCTTTGTTTTTATTGATGTTTTTTGAATTGGCTAATTTTGCTGATTGAGAAAAATAAAAATCTGTTTTCTACGAAATTTCATTTTGTAGATGTCTAAATTTGCCTGTAGGATATTTTCCTACGGCATGTCCTCGTTTTTTTCTTGGTTTAAATACGGAATCCTGCTTATACAGCCGCTTTTCAGCACCCTGCACAATGTATCTCACTGGCAACGCAAACATGCCGCTGATAACAAAACTGGAGGGTGGGAAAATGACGCAGAACGATATGATGGCCGAGATTCGGGATGCCAATTTGAGTTATTTGATGTTGGCACAACAAATGATTCGCGCTGATAAAGCGACCGCTATTTTCCGTTTAGGCATAGGCAAAGAAATTGCAGACCTGATCGAGGGTTTGAATAATGCCCAGATTTTGAAATTGGCTGGCTCTAATATGATGTTGGCGCGCTTCCGCTTCGAAGATAGCTCCATTTTGTGTATGTTGACAAATTACAACAAGGAACGTGCGCTTGCACATTCCCATGCTGCGATTTTGATGGCTGGTCAGCCAGTTGAAGAAATCCATTAATTTGTCGGGCATTAAAATCAAGGTGGACGGAGAAAAATCATGGCAAGCAAAAGCGTAGTAAACGAAGCTCACGAAATTCAATTGG
This sequence comes from Burkholderiales bacterium, assembly GCA_016200895.1. Lineage (GTDB taxonomy): Bacteria > Pseudomonadota > Gammaproteobacteria > Burkholderiales > Burkholderiaceae_D > Undibacterium. The sequence continues at coordinate 8,454 of JACQDX010000059.1, read as the reverse complement.
CAATTGAGTTGGTCAATCTGGGTGCCAGATTGCAATTGCTGGAATCGGAGACTTCCTTGTCGCGTGAGCGTCTGCTGAAGATATACAAGGAATTGAAGGGTGTGTCGCCACCTAAAGGCATGCTGCCTTTTTCGGCTGACTGGTTTATTACATGGCAACCAAATATTCATTCTTCGCTATTCATGAATATCCATAAGTATCTGCGTGAACATGCGGATGTGGATGGTATTGATGCTGTCATCAAGGCGTATCGCCTGTATCTGGAGCAAGTGCCTGTTCCGGCGGGTGAGGAGCCGGTATTGTCATTGACGCGTGCGTGGACCCTGGTGCGCTTCTTTGAAGGAAAAATGCTGAGTTTTGCAAAATGTTGCAAATGCGGTGGGCATTTTGTTGCACATAGCCTGGATTTGCATGATGATTATGCTTGTGGTTTATGCCACGTCCCGTCACGGGCAGGTAAAACAAAAAAAGCAAAAGATGCGGAGGCCGCGCTGGAAATGGTGGCATAAAATTCAGGAGGAGCCTTGGAGGTAGCATCATCAAAAACCCGCAAAGGCAAACTCCTACCGGATGAGGGGGTCTTCTCTTCGCCCGTTTTTCTGGCCTTGCTCATACAACTGCTTGCATTTGGCCTGTCTTATTTGATGTATGCCACCGACCGATGGCAGTTTGGTGGCACACTATCCCCTTATTTGCTACTCATCGTTCACGCCAGCCTTGCTGCCGTGCTCAGTTTCTTGCTGCGCATGAGCTGGTGGTGGTGGCTCATCCAATTCGTTTTTCCCTTTGCAGTTGTAGCCTCTCTGGTTTTTCAATTGCATCCGGGTGTGAGTCTGGCGATCTTTGTGTCAATGGTATTGTTGTTTTGGTCAACTTACCGCACACAAGTTCCATATTTTCCTTCCAAATCCAGTTTGTTGCCGTGTATTCTTGAGCAACTACCTGCACATGATGATTTGTCTTTTATTGATGTTGGTAGTGGCTTTGGGGGGGTGTCTGTCAGCCTTGCCAGGCTACGGCCTCAACAATCTTTTTTCGGGGTGGAGGTGGCACCTTTCCCGTGGCTGGTCAGCTGGTTCAGAGCTAAATGGGCTGGCCCCAGGGTTTGCTTCTATTTAAAAGATTATCTGCAATTGGATTTTGCTGAGTTTGATGTCGTGTTTGCTTATCTGTCACCAGCTGCTATGCCGGGCTTGTGGGAAAAGGTCAGTGCTGAGATGCGACCAGGTACGCAATTCATGAGTTATGAGTTCACAGTGCCTGGCATTGAGGCGGATTTAACTATAAAAAGCAATGCGAATGACCCCGTTCTTTATGTCTGGCGCATATAATGCATATAGTGAAATGTATTCCTGAAGCAATATTTAACCTTCCATTTCTGGTGAATGCTTCAGGTCTGAGGTAGTGTAGTCGATATTATAAAAAAATCCTCTCTAAGGAGTAAAAGCTCGTGTTAGTTATCGTCGGCTATATCATCGTATTGGGCTCAGTCTTTGGTGGCTTTGTTTTGTCCGGTGGGCATATCGCGGTATTGTTTCAGCCTCTGGAATTGCTGATGATAGGCGGCGCTGCGGTTGGTGCTTCTCTGGTTGGTAATAATGCGAAAACCCTGAAGGCCACAATGAAGGCACTTCCAGGTGTCCTGAAAGGCTCAAAATATACTAAAGCTCTATATATGGAGCTGATGACGATGCTGTTTGACGTCCTGACCAAGGTCCGCAAAGAAGGCTTGATGTCCATCGAGGGAGATATTGAACGCCCAGAAGAAAGCCCGCTTTTCAGTAAATATCCTGCAATTGTCCACGATCATCATATGATGGAGTTTATAGGGGATTATTTGCGTCTGATGGTTTCAGGGAATATGGATGCCTTTCAAATTGAAAATCTGATGGACAATGAGCTGGAAACACATCATCACGAAGGTGCGGTTCCTGCGCATTTCATCGCCAAGTTAGGTGATGGCTTGCCAGCTTTCGGTATTGTGGCTGCGGTGATGGGAGTTGTACATACTATGGAGTCCGTCGGTATTCCACCATCCGAACTCGGTATCTTGATTGCCCATGCCCTGGTTGGAACTTTTCTGGGTATTTTGCTGGCCTATGGTTTCGTTGGGCCGCTAGCTGGTTTGATGGAGCAGCAACTGGATGAATCATCCAAGACTTTTCAGTGCATCAAAGTGACTTTGCTGGCCAGCTTGAACGGTTATGCGCCGGCTTTGGCGGTGGAGTTTGGCAGGAAGGTATTGTATTCAACTGAAAGGCCAAATTTCACTGAATTGGAAGATCACATTAAGCAATCGAAATCTAAATAATAAAAACTGGATTGATGATGGCAAGCGAAGAATTACGACCAATTATAGTCAAGCGCATCAAGAAGGTGGCCGGTGGCCACCATGGCGGTGCCTGGAAAATTGCTTACGCCGACTTTGTGACGGCGATGATGGCATTTTTTCTGCTGATGTGGTTGCTCGGCTCTACTGCCAAAGGTAGTTTGAACGGCATCGCCGAGTATTTTCAGACGCCTTTAAAGGTGGCGATGGCGGGTGGTGATGGCAGCGGTGACAGCTCCAGCGTGATCAAGGGCGGCGGTAAGGATCTGAGTGCGCGTGAAGGACAAAGCCGTAAAGGCGAGATAGACACGCAAAAAAAAACCTACAACCTGCAGGCTGCAGAGGCTGCTCTGGCAAAAGTGGAGGCAGAAAGGCTGAAAGGCCTGAAGTCTAAAATTGAAGCCGCCATTGAATCCAACCCTACACTGAAACAATACAAGAAACAGCTTTTGCTGGATATAACAACTGACGGCTTGCGCATTCAAATGGTAGATGAGCAAAATCGTCCCATGTTTGCTTCGGCGAAGGCAGATTTGCAGCCCTACACCAGAGAAATTTTGCACGAAATTGGTAAAGCGCTCAATGATGTGCCTAACCGTATCAGTTTGTCTGGTCATACCGATGCGGCACCTTATGGTAGTGGTGAGCGTGGTTATAGCAATTGGGAATTATCGGCTGACCGTGCCAATGCATCCAGGCGGGAACTGATTTATGGTGGTATGGATGAGTCCAAGATGTTAAGAGTGGTTGGGCTTTCCTCTTCAGTGCTGTTCGATAAGCAGGATCCTTTGAATCCGATTAATCGCAGAATTAGTATCATCGTCATGAACAAAAAAGCTGAAGAGTCTGCTTCACAGGACGGCGGCTCTATCGAGGTCGCAAATCAGTCTGACTCAAGTGCCGAGATTTCAGTCAAACCTTGATAGAAGTAAGATATCAGCTAGAGACAAGCAAAACGCAGCATCATTAAGTCAATATGCATAGATAGGATGCTTAAGATGTCCAAAAAGAAACTGTTGGGTTCTCAGGTTAAGCAACTTTTATCAGGTGTGTCTGATCACGGAAATGCACATTTGCTGGAGGTCGAGACTGACCTTGCGCAAACAACCATACTCTTGGGTGAGGCGATAGAGAAGCTGGGTGTCAGCTTCGTGGCGCTGCATGCAGCAATCTCGAGTGAGCAGGAAGAAATTAATTTGATTGTCAGCTCCGGCGGTGTTTCAGATGACAGTGTATTGCGACTCAAGGTTATACAGGAAGATATCGCCAAACATATCAGTTCGGCCGTGACCAGCTTGCAATTTCAGGATTTGACCAGTCAGTTGATTTCACGAACTCTGCAAAGATGTGAAGGTTTGCGCGAAGTACTTGGGATTTTGGGTGTGGTAGGTAATGATATTGAACATGATGGCGAATCAGACGAATTGACGGCGTTGTTGCGCGAGACTACCGTGCGCCTGGAAAAGCAAAGCGCGGATCTGAAGAATTTGTTACGTAAAGCAGTGCATCAAAAGCATATGGATAGCGGTGACATTGAGTTATTTTAAATCAAGTGGCGGCGAGCAGAAGCTGTCTACAATTCGTATAACGGAGTAAATATGGCCAAGACAATTTTAGCTGTGGATGATTCTGGCTCTCTGAGGCAGATGGTAGCGTTCAGTTTAAAAGCAGCTGGATATCAGGTAATAGAAGCAGTAGATGGCCAGGACGGTCTGGAAAAGGCACGCAATCAGGTTGTGGACCTGGTCCTCACAGATCAAAACATGCCACGGATGGATGGTCTTACCCTGATCAAGTCTTTGCGTGGTTTGCCATCGTATGCACGCGTACCCATCCTGATGCTGACAACAGAATCAAGTGACGATATGAAGGCAAAAGGCCGCGCAGCCGGTGCGAATGGCTGGCTGGTGAAACCTTTTGATCCACAGAAGTTGACTGAAGTAGTTAAAAAAGTGATTGGCTGAATTAATGGCCTGGTGTCTGGGCAAACAAATGTAAATCACGGAGCTTAATAATGACGATTGACATGAGTCAGTTTTTCCAAGTGTTTTTCGACGAGGCGGAAGAGCTTCTTGCCGAGAAGGAAAAACTGTTACTTGCCGTCGATATCTCTTCGCCAGATCCAGAGGATTTGAATGCCATATTCAGGGCAGCTCATTCCATTAAGGGCGGTGCTTCGACCTTTGGCCTGACAGATATGACAGAAGTGACTCATATACTGGAATCGCTGCTCGATAAAATACGCAAGGGGGAAATGGCGCTGACTGGCGAGCATGTAGACGCTTTTCTCATCGCCAAAGATATTTTAAAGATGCAGCTGGATGGCCATAGGCTGGGCACGCCTGTCGATCAGGACGCTGTCGCGGATGTAAGGATGTTGCTGCAATCCTTGTCGCAAGATGCAGTACCTGTTTCTGCGCCTGCTGCCAGTTTTATCAGTCATCAATCCAGCATGGATCATGCCGATGTCGTATTTAAAACGGCATACAAAATTGAAATGCCAGATGTATCTGAAGCTGATGCTGCTGCCATCATGTCTGAGCTTGGACTTTTGGGTGCGATTTCACGCTTGGATAATAATGGCAAGAATGTGATTCTGGCCCTGCGCACCAATGAAAGCAAGGACGATATCGTATCGATTTGTTCTTTCATTCTGAATCCTGATACGCTGAAAATTACAGAAGAAAAGATCACCAGTTCACCTGCAAGTAAAGCTGAACCTACAGAGGATGAGCTTGGGTATGGTTTCTTTGAACCTCTGGAATCCATGTTCCCACCTGAGGAAAATAAGGCAGAGCCTGTCGCTGAAAAAGTGGTGGATGTTGTTGTCGCCGAAAAGCAGGTGCAACAAACTGAGAAAAAAGTGGAAAAGGCTGCCACTTCCCAAGAGTCCTCAACCATACGGGTTGGCATAGAAAAAGTTGATCAACTGATTAACCTGATCGGTGAACTGGTCATTACCCAGGCCATGCTGGAACAGCGCACGCAGGACCTTGATCCGATCGCCAATGAACGTCTGTTAAGCAGTGTCGCTCATTTGACGAGAAACACCCGCGACCTGCAAGAAGCGGTCATGTCCATACGTATGATGCCCATGGATTATGTCTTTTCGCGCTTTCCGCGCATGGTCAGGGATCTGGCCAGCAAACTGGGAAAGAAAGTCGAATTCATTACCTATGGCGCTTCGACCGAACTTGATAAGGGCTTGATTGAACGTATTGTTGACCCACTTACACATCTAGTAAGAAACAGTATTGATCATGGCATAGAAATGCCGGCTGCCAGGGCACAGGCTGGTAAAAGTGAGACTGGTAAATTATCCCTGTCGGCAGTACACCAGGGCGGCAATATCGTGATCGAAGTCAGTGATGATGGCGGCGGATTGCACAGAGAAAAAATTCTTGCCAAAGCCAGACAAAATGGTTTGACGGTTTCCGATTCCATGAGCGACAGTGAAGTCTGGTTGTTGATTTTTGCACCAGGCTTTTCTACAGCAGAGACAGTAACTGATGTTTCCGGCCGTGGAGTTGGCATGGACGTGGTCAAGCGCAATATCGCTGCCATGGGTGGTGTAGTCGACATACGCTCAGCAATGGGATATGGCACGACGATTACCATTTCCCTGCCGCTGACGCTGGCCATTCTTGACGGCATGTCGATTAAATTTGGTAACGAAATTTATATTTTGCCACTGGGTTTTGTGATGGAATCGCTGCAACCAGCCCAGGCAGATATTAAAGAAATCAGTGGCAAGGGTAAAGTGGTTAAAGTACGTGGCGAGTATCTGCCACTGGTACCTTTGTACGAGTACTTTGATATTGAACCTAAATATACGAACCCATCTGATGGCATCGTTGTGATCGTTGAAGTAGATGGTAAGAAAGCTGCTTTATTTGTTGATGATCTGGTTGGGCAGCAGCAAGTTGTCGTGAAAAATATAGAATCAAATTACAAGAAGGTCCCTGGGATCTCAGGCGCAACTATCCTGGGTGATGGTGGCGTTGCACTTATTTTAGATGTCGCTGCCGTTTTGCGTACTGCGCGATGAAGATTGAATCAGAAATTTAAGACGAGGAAAAAGAAATGGCGCAAATTTCACAGGGTAGTGATCACGCTTCGAATGATGGAGCTAAATCTGATATTGCCGGGCATGAATTCCTTGCTTTTACTTTGGGTAATGAAGAATATGGTATCGACATACTCAAGGTCCAGGAAATACGTGGCTATGAAGCCGTTACGCGAATCGCCAACGCACCGGAGTTTTTAAAGGGCGTTATCAATTTGCGCGGCATCATCGTTCCCGTGGTTGATATGCGTATCAAGTTCAACTTGGGAACACCCACTTATGATCAATTCACGGTCGTCATTATTTTAAATATTGAAGGACGTATTGTTGGCATGGTGGTTGATAGCGTCTCGGACGTGACGACTTTGTTGCCTGAGCAAGTCAGGCCTGCTCCTGAAATGGGAACCACATTCAGTACTGATTTCCTGATCGGATTGGGTACCCTCGATGACCGCATGTTGATATTGGTGGACATCGATAAGTTGATGTCCAGTCCGGAAATGGGCCTGGTTGATACTGCGTCATGAGGTTCTGGTTTCTCTGAGTGGCTACTGAAAAAAATGTAGACATAGGCACTAACAAAAAAATAATTAGGAGACACTATGAATCTGAGAAATTTTAAAATTGGTACCCGCCTGGGAGTGGGTTTTGCACTGATACTGGTAGGCCTGATCTCGGTAATTTTGTTCGTCAACGCCTTGAGTGGTAACAATCGCAGGGCCATGATAGATGGCTTGAATATGGCTGCTCAAAAACAGGTGCTGGCCAATGCCATGAAAAATGCCCTGTTTGAAGGTGGCATAGCCATGCGCAATATTGGCATACAGTCTGATGTCGGTGAAATGCAAAAGGAAGAAACCAAGGTAAAGACTCAAAGAAAAAAATATGAAGAGGCAAAAGAAAAAATTGCTTCCCTTGGCTTGAGTGAGGAAGAAAAGAAAATCCTTGGCGACATTGCCAAGGTTGATAAGGAAATAGAAAAACCATTAAAGGATGCGGTAGGCCAGGCTTTGGCATTTAATGCAGAGGGTGCCGCAAAAATTATTGCCACTGTAATTGACCCATTAAGTTCAAAGTCCATACTGGAAATGAATAAACTGGTTGATTTGCAGGATGTCGCATCCAAACTGGTTTTTGAAAATTTTGCAGCCGCAGGCGCAAAACTGACAATCTGGCTGTATGTCATTCTCTTGTCAGCCGTTATTGTTGGTGCTCTGTTTGCCTGGACCATCACACGCAGTATTACGCAACCCTTGCAAGAGGCATTGAGTCTTGCCGAAACTGTGGCAGAAGGTGATTTGCGTAGTCAGGTGACAGTATCTGGTCATGACGAAGTAACCTCTCTGTTCCAGGCCTTAAAGAACATGAATGATAATCTGGCCTCTACTGTTGGACAGGTCAGGACAGGTACCGAAACTATCACTGTCGCATCCCGGGAAATAGCTTCAGGCAATGCCGATTTGTCCAGTCGCACAGAATCACAAGCCAGCTCACTGGAAGAAACAGCCAGTTCGATGGAGGAGCTGACCAGCACGGTCAGGCAAAATGCCGACAATGCACGCCAGGCCAATCAACTGGTGGTATCTGCATCCGGTGTCGCCGTCAAAGGTGGCGCTGTGGTTGGTCAGGTAGTGAATACTATGGGTTCAATCAAGGAAAGTTCACGCAAGATTGTTGACATCATCGGCGTCATTGATGGCATTGCCTTCCAGACCAATATTCTGGCCCTGAATGCAGCAGTAGAAGCTGCCCGTGCAGGTGAACAAGGCCGTGGCTTTGCCGTGGTCGCTGCAGAAGTGCGTAACCTGGCACAACGCAGTGCCAGTGCTGCCAAAGAGATCAAGTCCCTCATCAGCGATTCGGTAGACAAGGTCGATCAGGGTAGTAAGCTGGTAGATGAAGCAGGCAAGACCATGGACGAGATCGTCACCAGCGTACAGCACGTGGCCGACATCATGAGCGAGATCACCGCAGCCAGCCAGGAGCAAAGTTCAGGCATAGAACAAGTGAACCTGGCCATCACGCAAATGGATGAAATGACGCAACAGAATGCGGCGCT
>JACQDX010000058.1 GCA_016200895.1 Burkholderiales bacterium | reverse complement strand
CTTACGTACTCATCGCTATCGTCAAAAAACGTCTACATTTGCCTCACAGTCTTTACGAAATTCTGCAAATCCTGAGTCTCACCATGTTTGAAACAACGCCAATAAATCAACTACTTACGCCGTCATCTGGAAAACTCAATGACGGAAATCAACCAAAACAGATGTCTCTACTATGAGAAACGTTGGGACACTAGTGATTGTAAATGAAATATGTGAATCGCGAGAGGTATGGAGTATGGATCACTGTGTCGATTGCGTTGTATTGCACCGGTTATGAATGACGAAATTTTTTGGAAACACTTGCCGACAGAATAGTCAGGGCCGCAGCCACAGCTTACGAAAATCCATCCAGCCACAGCGGGCCAGGGTGACGCCGCCCAGTTGCGGGCCATAGTCTATGCCGTGGCGGGTATGGCGCATGGGCAGTATCCAGGCTTGTTCAACCATGCGGGCGAAGCAGGCTTCGATGAGGGCGGCGCGTTTTGCGGCGTCTGCTTCTGCAGCGATTTTTGTACTGGCTTTTGCGAGCCAGTTGCGTTCTGTTGCATCCATCATTTGCTTGACCAGCGATTCTCCGGCCAGCCAGCTATACAGGCCAAATTCCATGTCATTGTCGAGCACGTCACCAGCGATGACGACATCGGCCCAGTCCCGCCAGCCGTAGGGGCCAAATTCGGGGAAGGGCAGGATGTGGATGGTGACATCTGCGCCTGCCTCGCGCAGCCTGGCTGCCACGCAATGGGTGAGGGCAATATGGCTGTCGAGTTCATACGTGACGACATCCAGGTGCGCTGGCAGCGGGGGTGCGGTTGTCGTTGTTTGCTCTGGCAAATGATTCCATTGCGGTAGCATGCCAAAGGCCATGGGGCGGGTTTCTTTCGCAGCCAGTTCTGCAGCAGCGGGACGTAACCAGGCACCGACAGCAAGACGTGCGCCAGCTGTCGCAAATTCTGCGCGTGCCGGGTTCAGCATGACCAGGTCGCAGCCTTGTTCGAGGGCGCGTATCTGCGACCAGCTATCGGCAGGTGCGGACACTTTTTCAGGCGAGGCATGTGCCAGATGCAGGTCTACTTCAGGCAAGGGGCTGCCATGTGGTACTACCCATAAATCGATTTCATCGAGCAGGGCGCGTTCGCGGAAGTAGCCATCAAAAGCCGCCAGCGTTGCCCGGTGTTCATTATTGCGTATCAGCCGAAATGGCCCCGCACCGATGGGCAGCGTCGCAAAATCTGCGCGCTTGTCATCATCCACTGGCACGATCACCGCGGCATGATGGGCCAGCAGATGCAGCAGCAAATGATCGGGCTTGTTGAGTTGCAGCTTCACACTGCGCTCAGTGCCGCTTATGCCTGCCAAGTGGGCAAACATGGCGCGGTAGGGGCCGTCACTGTCGCGAGCGCGTTGCAAGGTATAGACCACGTCCTCTGCCCGCACAGGGCGGCCATCGTGGAATTGCAGGCCAGGCCGCAAGACAAATTCCCAGCGACTGCCATCGGCGCTGGCATCCCATCGATGCGCCAATGCCGGGATGATCTGTTCGCTGGCGCGATCGTATTCCGTCAGGCCAGCGCAGATCTGCATGATGATGTGTTGCTCGGTGCGGCGGTTGATATGGATGGCATCCAGCGCGTGCAGGGGGCGGTAAAAAGGCATGCGCAAAGTGCCAGCGCGACCACTTCCAAGGTAACCAGGCAGCGATTGCTTCAGACGTTCACGCCCGGCGCTGGGCAAGCCATCGAAAGCGGCTTCGAGCTTGCCGTCAGCCAGCAAGTGATGCAGCCTTTGCAGGCGCAGGCTTTCATGGTCTTGCAACAGGCTCAGGCGAGAGCGGTGGCCGCGCCCATTGCCTGCTTGCCAGTCTATCCAGCCTTGCTCCTGCATGCGTTTGAGCAGCAGGCGGGCATTGCGTTCGCTACAGCACAGGGCGGCAGCAATCTGCGCCAGGTCGGGTGCAATGGCGCTGGGATACCATTCGGCCAGGCGCTGGAAGTGATCAAGCAGGCGCATTTTTGTGGAGTAATAAAGGGGGAAAGAAATACCTCATTCTATCCGTTTTTGTGTTTCCGCCTTTGATATACGCTAGTGGCATTGCTCAATCCTGGTTTTATATTATTTATGCCCACTCCTTCGCTTTGGCAACACACCAACTTTCGCCGCCTGTACGCATCGACCATCAGTTTTTCGCTAGGCACGCAAATTTACCAGCTCGCCATGCCGCTGATACTCTACCAGTTGACGCAATCAGCCGGGGTCATGACGGGCATGCGTGCGGTTGAATTGCTGCCCAACCTGCTGCTGGCGATGTTCATCGGCGTCTGGGTTGACCGCATAGACCGGGGCCGCTGGGCGCGCTTTGCCATCGTAGGCATCGTCGTGCTGACGGGCATGCAGGCGGCGCTGCTTGAGAATGGTGCAAGGGCACTGTCATTTTTCTTTATTACCGCCTTCCTGCTGATGACCCTGCATTATGTGTATGCGATTTGCCGCATGGGCATGCTCAAGGAAATGCTGCCAGAGCAATTGCTCTTGCCAGCAACCGGGCAACTGACTGTGCTAAACCAGGTATTCAGCATCCTTGGCCCGGCACTGGCCGGTGCCGTGATCGCCATACGCATGGACCTGGGTCTGTGGTTGCCCATGCTGGCCATGCTGCTGGCCGCCTGGCTGCTCAGGGATTTGCAACTGCCGGTGCGCAAGCCGGATGCCGACAACTACTGGAGTGAATGGCGCGACGGCTGGCGCGTGCTGGTCGCCAACAAACCCCTATGGCACCTGGCCTGGCTGGTGGTTGTCATCAATGGCAGCGCTGGCGTGGTGGATGTACTCTTCCTGTTCCGCGCCCGTGACCAGTTGCAACTGGGCGCAGCCGAAGTCGGCCTCATGTATGGCGTGGCCGGCATAGGCGGCGTCATCGGCGGCCTGCTCGCCAGCCGCCTGCGCCAGCGCTTTGGCCTGGGACGCCTGCTGGCACTGGAACTCGGTGTAGAAGCCTGCTCAATGCTCTTGCTGGCCTGGGGCAGCAGCATCCCCTTGTTGTTGCTGGCGTTAAGCGTTAACAGCTTTTGCACCGTCATCGGCAATGTCTGCATCTGGGGCTATCGTCAGGAGAGTACAGGCAGCCGCTACATAGGCAGGATATCCGGCCTCACCGGTTCGCTGTTCAAACTGCTGATGCCGGTGAGCCTGGTGTTGTCAGGGGCACTGGTGGGTAGCTTGCCGCTGGCATGGATACTGAGCGCCTGTGCGGGTACGCATTTTTTGCTGGTGGTGGGGACGCGGGTGTCGGCGGTTTATGGGGTGGAGTAGGGCGCGTAACATGTGAAGCAGAAAGGTTCGGGAAAAAACATCTGATTCACAATCACAAATTAGCCTTGCAATAAAAGGGGTAACGCAGGGGTAACGCCGATTGAGGAGTTGTACATTTCAGAATCCTGACTTTCTGGACCAGGGCCAGTCAAGTTCATATCCATACCGGTTGAATGCACGCCGGAGTTTGATCAAGGTTTTTCTTGGCATGTTGGAACCAAGATTTATCTGTGCTTTACAGGAGGTCATATTTGGAACCACACCAATGCCCAGCAGTAAATAGACCATGTCTACATACCCTAAACTGCATGCCTCGGTTAATGCGTAATCGGACACCATGCCACCGCAAGAGCTGAGTAACTCTACAATTTCTATATCGTTTTCCACGACAAACCAGTGCATGACGGTTTCGCCTGAATAGTTCTTGCAGTTTAATAAGTCTGGTTCACTGTTAATCATTTGCCGCACTGAATGCGGGGTGTAGTACACCGCTTCCATCAGGCGGTCGTAGCCATAATCTTTTCCCGGATGTCCTGCCATGTAGTTTGTGATCATTATTGGGCGTATGCTTGTTACTTGCTGGTTTGTGATTTAACCTTTTGGTCAAACAAAGGCAATTGATGCGGGTGCGCGATGTATGCATCTCTGGCGGTAAAGTAGGTCAGATCGTTGAATTTTACGTTCACGATTTGTAGCGCATCATGGTGATTGATAGTTTATATCAGATCGATTTAAATTTATTATCGGCGTGCTTATCAAGGCAGAAATGCAGGAGGTTTACCTATGAGAATGGTACTCCTGTGTCTGATAATTTTGCGGCGTGCAAAGTATAGACGCATTTGACAATCGATAAAAACAGGATTATTCTGTACAGATGAAAACACTGAGCATACTCTTTTTTACCTCCGCCCTCCCGGCATGTCAGACGACATCCCGGGGCCGCTGATGTGTGCCCGTTGAAACTCTGATCAGATAGCATGAGAAAAAAACAAAGGCCCACAAGGGCCTTTTTTGTTTTCTGCACTGGAACAATTGTATAAGCTACTGCGCGGCGCGATTTTGAGCCTGCGATGCTCACCGTACTTTAGTACGGTTGCGCTTCTTAACTCAAACTAGCACCGCTCGCTACGCTTATCCAAATGTTCCAAAAGGATTGCCCTTGATATCCAAAACCTGAGCACCACTTTAGTAAGCACTTTGAATTGTACGTAGTACCATACACTCTCTTTTGAGGAGCCATATAACATGAAGTCAGCAGATGTAGAACGCGCGCGGGTCCACTGAAACAAGGGTGGTCGCATGGCCCCGCGGCGCTGTCACCCCAGACAATAACGACCGCTCGCTATGGAAAGACCATCATGACGAACACCACACCCCGTGCCGCTTCTAACAAGGCATCTGCTCACTCTGCGCTCAACAATGTGCGTACTCATTGGCGCAACTTTGGCATCATCGCGCACATAGACGCTGGCAAGACCACGCTGTCTGAACGCATCCTGTTTAAAACCGGCGAAATCCACCGCACTGGCGAAGTCCATGAAGGCAATGCCACCATGGACACCATGGCGCTGGAAAAAGAACGCGGCATCACCATTGGTGCAGCGGCGACCCGCTGCGTCTGGAATGGTCACGAGTTCACGCTGATTGATACACCAGGCCACATTGACTTTGCGATAGAAGTTGAACGTTCACTGCGCGTGCTTGACGGTGCCATCACTGTCTTGTCCGGCGTCGCTGGCGTGCAGCCGCAGACTGAGACTGTCTGGCACCAGGCCGAGAAACATGGCGTGCCCATGATCATCTTCGTCAACAAGATGGACCAGACCGGTGCCGACTTTGCCCGCGTGACAGAGCAAGTGCGCAAGCACCTGGGTGCGCGCCCTGTGCCGCTGGCGATACCTGTTGGTGCGGGGGATGAGTTCACAGGCGTCATCGATGTCTTGCAACAGCGTTTCTTGCAATGGGATGCCAAGGGCAATATGACGGTAGCAGCCTTGCCTGCAGAACTGCAGGCGCAAGCCCAGGCAGCGTATGCCTATGCAGCCTCTGTCGCGGCAGAAGCGAGTGACGCATTGACGGATGCCTATCTGGTGAACGACACGCTCAGCCATGCAGAAATCCTGCAAGGTTTGCGCACGCTGACGCTGGCCAGAAAAGCCACGCCCATGCTGGCTGGTTCTGCGTATAAAAATGCTGGCATAGAACCGTTGCTGGATGCCGTGATTGACTGGCTGCCTGCGCCTGATGACCGCGCAGCGCCTGTCGCCAACTTGCATGGCGATAGAGTGACAGTTGGCACTGGTGATGCTGATCCTCTGGCAGCGCTGGTGTTCAAGGTGACACATGATGAACATGGCTCGCTCGCCTTTGTACGTATTTATGGTGGCAGCCTGCATGAAGGTGAAACCATCTGGAATGCCAGTCTGGATAGCGCTGTGCGCATAGGCCGTCTGTATGTTGTGCATGCGGATGAACGTACCAGTACCACACAGTCTGGCGCCGGCAGTATCATCGCCATCGCCAACCTGAAAGATGCGCTGACCGGGCAAACTCTGTCCAGCAAGGCACAACCGTGGACGCTGGAAACCATCCATGCAGGCGAACCCGTGGTGGCGCTGGCAGTTGAACCGGGCAGTGGCACCGACCGCGCGAAGATGCTAGCAGCATTGGACAAGTTCCGTCGTGAAGATCCGTCTTTGCGTCTGGAAAACAATGTCGAGACTGGTGAGACTATTTTGTGGGGCATGGGTGAATTGCATCTGGATGTGGTGCTCGAACGTGCCCGCCGTGAAGCTGCGGTGGACATACGTGTCGGTGCACCGCATGTGGCTTACAAAGAAACCATGGGTCTGCCTGTGGTCGAAGCAGAAGGCAAGCTTGACAAGCAAAACGGCGGCAAAGGCATGTATGCCCGCGTCGTTGTGAGGCTTGAGTTGCTGGATGCTAAAGACGGTGAGTTTGCCTTTGCCAATATCGTCAAGGGCGGCGTGATACCAACAGCGTTTTTCCCGGCTGTTGAAAAAGGCGTACAGCAGGCCATGCAGCAAGGCCCGCTGGGGCAAAAAGTGACAGGCGTCAAAGTCATTTTGCTCGATGGTGATTTCCATGCCGTTGACAGTAACGAAATGGCCTTCATCATCGCCGCCAAGGAAGCGGTGCTGACAGGCTTGCGCAAGGCCAGCCCGGTCTTGCTTGAACCCGTCATGAAAGTGACTGTCGATGCCCCCGCCATCAACACTGGCGATGTCATCGGTGACTTGCAAAAACGCAGTGGCCGCGTCTTGGGCATCACAGAAAACACAGGCCGTGTTGAAGTGGTGGCCGATGTGCCTTTGACCAAGCTGTTCGGTCATACGAATGACCTGCGTTCTTTGTCACAGGGCAGGGCATTTGCCAGTGCAATCTATGCGCGTCATGCTGCTTGTGATGTGAATGAGGCGTCGTTTGTGTAAGGCGTGTAAGTTGTATTGAATGTGGATGATGGGTGAGCTGAAGTTTGGTTTGTCTGTTGTTTGCGAAGTAATATGAGAAAAGCCAGGGCGAATGCTCTGGCTTTTTTTTTAAGATTTTGCTGGCCGCCGCATATGAGTCTTTCACGTACAGCAAGCTTGTATTTTTACTATAACAAGGCATCAACTTGAGCGGTAAAAGAGCAGGTACATGGATGTCATTGTCGCTGCTGCACAGATTCTTGAAACCGTAAAAATATTGCCGCAGATCAAAATGTGTCGTTTTGCCTATGCCATGATTGGTTAATCAGGAGGGGCTTAAATGCTTGGGGCAATGCAAACGCATTTTGATCTCCATCAATCTCAAAAAATAAATCAGGTGTAATTTTTGATAGACCCAGACTTGGCACGCGTACAGATTTGATTCAGATTTCTGGTGGATTTATTTTCACTCTCACAACTTCATGTGCATGAAATTTTTGAAAGGCATTGTCCTATGCGTATCAATCAACCAGTCAGCGGGAATGAAGTTGAAGTCAAGGATGGCCAATCCATCGTTTCTAAAACTGATCTCCGGGGCAATATCCAGTATTGCAATCCCACCTTTATCGAAATTAGCGGCTTTGCAGAGCATGAGCTGACAGGTTCGCCGCATAATCTGGTACGCCATCCTGATATGCCGGTGCAAGCCTTTGCTGATCTGTGGGGCACGATCAAAGAAGGTCGCCAGTGGGATGGCATGGTCAAGAACCGATGCAAGAATGGTGACCATTATTGGGTGCGGGCGAATGTTACGCCTGTCATCGAGAAAAACCAGGTGGTGGGCTATATGTCGGTCAGGACCAAGCCCAGCCGCGCCGAGATTGCCGATGCAGAAAAACTCTACCAGCGCATGCGTGAAGACAAGAGTGGCAGTATGAAACTGCATCATGGGAAGCTGGTCAGGGCAGGTTTCATGGGACTGGTGCATCGTGCGCTGGAAATGTCAGGTGTTGTCAAACTTGCCCTGGGCATGGCGGCTATCTTTGCTGTCGTCGCCGCTGGCAGCATAATGCACTTCATGCGCTCAGACTTTCAAATGCTGGATCTGCTGGTCTTAGGCCTTGCAAGCGTGCTGATCGCATGGAACGGCTTTGCTATTCATCGTGCTTACATACAGCCACTGCAACAAGCCATTCTTGCGGCCCGCACCATGGCAGGTGGTGACTTGAGTACGCCAGTGCCCAAAGGTGATGACAGTGAGATGGGGCAATTGATGCAAGCCATGCGGCAAATGAATATCAACCTTGTTTCTATCATTGGTGATGTCCGGACCAATGTCAATTCCATCACCCGTGGCAGCAGGGAAATCGCCGATGGCAATCTGGACTTGTCAAACCGGACTGAGTCACAGGCATCTAACCTGGAGGAAACTGCAGCCAGCATGGAAGAATTTGCCTCTTCCATCAAGCAAAATTCAGAGAGTGCAGCGCAGGCAAGTCAATTGGCTGCGGTTGCTTCCGCAGTGGCGCAACAGAGCGGCGACATGGTCAACAAAGTGGGGCGCACCATGTATGAAATCAGCGATTCGGCAAAGAGCATAGAGAATATCATCAGCCTGATTGATGGCATTGCTTTCCAGACCAATATTCTTGCCCTGAATGCGGCAGTAGAAGCGGCACGTGCAGGTGAGCAGGGCCGCGGCTTTGCAGTTGTCGCCAGTGAAGTACGCAATCTTGCGCAACGTTCTGCCGGTGCCGCAAAAGAGATCAAGACACTCATAGGCGATTCCATGAGCAAAGTCAGTACTGGCAATAAATTGGTTGAAGAAGCAGGCAGGACCATGTCGCAACTTGTGACATCCGTGCAGAGTGTGAGCGGTATTATTCATGAGATCAGCAATGCCAGACGTGAACAGAGCGATGGTGTAGAGCAAATGAATCAAGCTATTACCCAAATGGACGAACTGACCCAGCAAAATGCGGCGATGGTCGAAGAGGCCGCAGCATCCGCCAACAGCCTGGCAGAAGATGCCAGGAGTTTGCAGCACGCGATCAGTGTTTTCAAGCTCAACGATACTGGCTTGCCAAGCCGCCAGGGAGGGGCAGCCAACATCAGGCCTGCCAGCAGAAACAAGGAAGGCGAGGTAGTGAGTGGCAGGAGCAGGCGACTGAAGTTGCGCACAGCCTGAAAAGGAAAGTGGATGGGGCTATTGAGCAGACCTGACTGGTAGGGAGGAGTGTTGTTGAGAGCAGGCGGATTGCTGGAGTGACTTCGACGAGATCGATGCTATCGATAGAATGTCTCTGAAAATCCGCCAGGAATGAAGAAGATGTGGAGGAAAAAATCAACGTCCAGCATCAAAGCTCATCTGCTACCCAAATCAAACCCCATACTTCGCAAACAGCGCCTTTGCCTCCGCCGCTTTGCTTTTGTCAATACTGCGCAATGCGAATTCCCCAAATGTCTCGTCTTCATAGGTCGGTACTACGGCACCCATTTCCAATAACGCGGTAATGTTATTGAGGTGGCCGCCGAGGGCGGCTTTGAATAGCGGGTATTCCTGCTCGCCATGTTCTATCAGAGCCGGAACGAAGCGCACACCCAGTTTGCCCAGTTTGCGCAATAGCCTGCTGCTGCCGTTAAAGCCTGCCAGGTAGACGGCGATGACGTCCAGGGTAGGGGGATGGTGGGCGACAGCGTCGATAATCATTTCATAGAAGTCGAGGTCAGCGTTGTCGCCGCTGTTAAATATGAAGGGTGTTTCAAACAGCAAGACTTCACGCAGGAAAGCTTCATCGAACTGGTCGGTCATTACGACGCCCAGCCAGTCGATTTTCTTGATGCTGTCCAGCCATTGCAGCATTTCCAGTGCCTGGCTGTAGATGGCTTTACGCACTGCGATGTCGTAATCGGCTTCAGTGAAATGTGCCTTGAGCGTATCCAGATCGCCATGGCTAGCCGCTTCGATGATGATTTCTTCATGCGATAGTTCATCATAGAACCCTGCTGGCGCTATCGATTGTGCACCGAGCTGGCGGAAGTATTTTGCGCCCGCCATATTCGATTGCTGGTAATACGCTTCCCATAATGGGCTGCCATCTTCGCCTACCGGATTGAGCTTGGCAGCACATTGCTCTGCCACATAACGGGCGGCGTCTATGCTGCCTGGTTTGTTTGAACACAGCACGGCGTGCAAGACAGTGTGCCCACTGCTGTCGGCCTGGTAGGGGTCAAAACCTGCTTCAAAAAAAGCTTGCAGTACGGCGGTGCTGCCCATGGTAGCAACAGATGTGAGGAGAGGAGTGTCTTCGTGGATCAGGCGGTTTTTCGGGAGGGCACCACGTGCGATCAGGGCCAACGTGAGTTCGGTTGACGGTACGTCATCGATCAGGGCCAGCAAGTGTTCTTCTTCAAAGACTATTCTGCTCAGGTCTATCTGGTCGAGCATGCTCAGGGCTTTTTTGAAGTTGTACTTGCCTATGGAACGGGTAAATTCAAGATTCACATCGGGGATGACCAGGCCTTCAAATTCCTTGTCAAATTCCTTGATCTTCTTGATGCGTTTACCGGCGGCATAACGTTCGGTTTCATTATATTCATCTGCCCGCACGCGCAACTTGAGCAAGTGTGCGCCTGCGGCAAAAATTACCCTGATGATTTCTTCATATTCGTCACGTGTGCCAGAATAAAATTCGATGTTGATGACATTGCGAAACTGCTTGAAGGCTTCGATGGAGAATTCAAAATAATCTGCGGGGATGGCTGGTGAAAGTTGTAAGCGCGCCAGTGATTTGTTGAGTGTCCATGCATCTGCTTCCAGGTGCGGTTCTATGGTGGTAAAAAAGTGGCTTGCTACAGCTTCTTCTTTGAACAGGATATCAGCGCTCAGGTATTTCATGGAAGGTCCAGATGAGTTGGTTTGCAGAAGAGGCTATATAGCACATATCAATTTTCTATCGTTTTAACTTTAACCCGCATCTTGTATGGAAGCAATGCACAAAACTGACAAGTGCATTTGCCAGAGAGTGACAAGATGTCAAGTACCCAGAGTCGGGCAAGCGTCTGTCTGCGCGTATCAGGTCTATATTGAAAGCCCGCGCAAAGTACTTTCATGGTGCAAATTTGTCCGCACGCACGTAATCAGGCAAGAATTTTTCTAGTCAGACGTCAACAGCATCTGGCTATGCACCAAAGATCAGCATTACTGTAATTTCTATTGGTACAAAAATTGCTGGCTATAAATATTCCCATTGCATATCTGGAAGTATTTCACGCCATGCATGAATCTATCTCCCTGACCCATACTTCATTCTTGCCAGAATATGTAGAACACTGCACCACGCCTGAACTGCGGGCTTTGCTTGCGCAAACAGCAAGCATGGATGCTGTCGAGCAGGCGGCTGCTTTTGGGCGATGGTGGTATCACGCTGGCAGTGATGAGATTGTGTTTTCCGTGGTTGCCGCAAACATGCTGGGTGTGGCATCTGGCTGGCATGCCGCGCTGGGGAGCGGATTTACCAAAGTGCTGATGGATGACTTGTTACAACTGCATACCATGCTGCACAATGCGGCTGCCGGGCGGGTACAGATGGTGTATGAATTCCGTATTTTCAATGAGGCCAGTGGCTTGCGCTGGTTGCGTTTGCAATCCCTGCCGCAAGCATCTGCATCCGATGTATGCGAAGGCATCCTGACTGATATCACGGCAGCCAAACATGCAGCCATGCGTGAACGCCTGAGTTTTGAAACGACCAGATTGTTTGTCGGGACAGATTCCATCGGTGTCGCCGTCACCAAGGTCATACAACTGGTGTGTGAAAACCTGGGTTGGGATTGGGGTGCGTACTGGACTGTTGAAACAGATACATTTGGGGATAACCAACTGAAGCTGCAAAATTGCTGGCATGGACAGCAAGAAACACTGGGTTTGTTCACGCAAGAAAGCCAGGCCATGAAGGTGCGCCCAGGCACTGGTTTGGTAGGGCAGGTGTGGCAGCAGGGCGAGCCACGCTGGGTCGAGAACATGACCAGCGATGAAGATTTTTTGCGCAATAAAAGCGCAGCCCAGTGCCAGTTGCGTTCTGGCTATATTTTCCCGGTGGCGTATATCACCGATGAAGGCTATCGCCATTGCCCCGGCGTGCTGGAGTTTTATAGCCGCCTGACACGCCAGAGCGAAGCGCAATTGCCGACCCTGTCTGCCACCATAGGCGCACTGATCGCGCAAACGGCGCAAAGGCTGGAGCAGCAAGAAACCATACGCCAGCTGGCGCAAATCGATGGACTGACTGAGCTTGCCAACCGCAGCCATTTTTATCAGATACTGGATGCTGCCTGCAAAAGAAGCGCCGCCAATGGCACGGTATTCGGCTTGATTTTCATAGACCTTGATCGCTTCAAACCCGTCAATGATGCCTTTGGTCATGAAGCTGGCAATGTGGTCTTGCGCGGTTTTTCGCAAAGAGTGCAGGCACTTGCCATTCCTGGCAAACTGATTGGACGGCTGGGCGGTGATGAATTTGCGATACTGTACCAACCCGATGACTCCGGCACGCCATTTATTGAACAGCTTGATAGCCTGGTCAAGCAAGTGCTGCATGCTGCGCAATTGCCGTTCATGTTCAATGTCCATGAAATTACCGTGTCGGCCAGCATAGGCATCAGCATCTACCCCGACAATGGTCTGACCGGCCCCGAGTTATTGCGCGGTGCCGACACCGCCATGTACCGCATCAAAAAAAATGGCCGCAATGCCATGAGCTATTTTGCCAGCAGCACCTCGTATACACTGGCAGTGCAACAGTCTGACCTGGCCCAGCGCCTGACGATGGAAGCCGAATTACATCAGGCCATTGCAGAACAAGGTCTGTATCTCGAATACCAGCCCATCTTCGCTGGCAATGGCCAGATCCATGCGATAGAGGCCCTGATACGCTGGCGTCGCGCCAATGGCGACATCGTGCGCCCTGATACCTTTATCCCCATTGCAGAAGAAAGCCGCCTGATCATCCAGATCGGTAACTGGGTCGTGCACCGCGCCTGCCATGACCTGTCGCGCCTGCATCGTTGCGGCTTTGAGAATTTGAAGGTACATGTCAACATGGCCGCCTCTGAATTCACCTCCAGCAGCTTGCCGGATGAATTGCGTGCCATCGTCGACAAGTCCGGCATCAAGCCCCATCACCTGTGCCTGGAACTGACAGAAAGCATGCTCATGCACCAGCCTGACCACGTCATCCCCATCATGAGTACTTTGCGGCGGCTGGGCTTTGGCATCAGCCTTGATGATTTTGGTATGGGCTATTCCTCACTCGCCCATTTAAAAAACCTGCCCATCTCATCAATGAAGATAGACCGCTCCTTCATCAAGGGCCTGCCACAACAAAGCGAAGACCGCGCCATCGTCCGCACCATCATAGAGCTGGGGCGTAACCTGCGTTTGAATGTCATTGCAGAAGGGGTGGAGACAGATATCCAGCTGGCCTTTTTGCGGCAGTTTGGGGATACGCTGATACAGGGCTTTGTGCTGTCGAGGCCGCAGCCTGTGGAGGAGTTGATACGGGTGTATGGGAAGGGCTTGGAATTGTCATCGATCGCCAGTGCGTAGGGGGTAACGCAATTCGTAGACGATCACCCAATTTTTTCTGTACTTATGGCTGTAAAGAGTATAAGAAAACCGTATCCCCCACTTATTTGGACACCCTCTCTATCGTCATTCCTGCGCAGGCAGGAATCCATCGTATTCATATCCATGCGCTTGATCACCGTGAGCATCGTGCACACTGCATTAACGTCAGATAAAGCTCCGTTAATCGCACCAGCGCGAACTATCTTACAGGTGGTTGACAAAACTGATAAGTGCGGAACAGCTTACCTGCATTGTCCGGTATGGACACAAGATTTTCTGGTCTGTATCCTGATGAAGTGGTCAATCAGCTTATTCGATAAACTGTCAAGGAACAAATCATGTTGAAAATAGTAGTGGCATTGCTGATGTTAGTGGCAAACCAGGCGTTCGCTTTGGACGTGAATGAAAACGCTCTTAAAGGTAGCTGGAAAATTGTGACGTATAACGGCAAACCCTACGAGGACGACGACAGGTGGGAATTTAGCGGCCATCATATGTCGCAAGTGACGTATTCGACGAGCGGAAAAATTCTCACCATGAGCCCTTCCGTCTATTACATTTCTGATGGTCATTTGCTGGAATTTGATTTTGGCACCTTAACTATAAGCCAGCTCGATAAAAAAAACATGAAAGCCAGCGTCAGCGGTGCAGAATATTTATTTCAAAAAATCAGTGATGACGTTTATGTGAAGCCCCGGGCAAAAGAAAAAACAATCTCCAAAGAAGTCACTGTCATGGCATCCGACATGGCGAAAGTGTTGTTTGGACAGGGTGAAGAAGATTCTAAAGCCTTGCGTTGTCCTAAAGCTGTTAAAGACACCTGGCGTTTTTTGGACCAATCCATATTGCAGGGGGAAGTCAATTTTAATGATGGATACATTAGCAGAAAAGAGCTGACCGACAACAGCAAAAAGCTTAACACTATCCGCGATGCAATTGACGTGAAGTCATGCGAGAGCTCCCAAGGGAAGACCAAGAAATTCTATCTTTGCCTGAGCAATCCAAAAAACATCATTTTGTATTGTGCAGACAAGTATCAATTCGATGCAGGTGCAAAGGGGGCGCTAAGCAAGTAGCCTTGTCTTTTTCAGCACAGCGAGCGCTACAGCACACCGCTCGACAGATAGCGGGTAGATTTTCGGCAAGAATATTTATCCGCGTGAACTTGCTTCAACTATTTTCATGGCAGGTTTTTGAAAACGTGATTTACTCATGGCACCTCATTTTTCCAGGAGTTGCACTGAGCCCATGCAAACCGTGTCGCTCATCTATTTTGAACCTCTTTCAATCGTCAGTCCTGCGCAGGCAGGAATCCATCGCATTCAAAGCCAAGCGTTTGCACATCATGACCCTGTTGATTCAAGACGGTTTTATTTTTGAGTTTTTCTGCTCAAATACTGGTACGCCACCTCAGCCACATCAGCATGCACAGACTTTGCCAAAAGCCTGATGCAGTTGTTGACATCGACATTGTCGGCGCCATTGATGGCGATACAGGCGTCGATGACCGCGTGGGCATGGTCGGCATTGTCGACATGGTAGTCTTCGCTAACAATGAATGCCTTGATCGCATCCATCGCAGGTGAGGCTGCCTTGCCTAGCTTGCCCAGGGCGATGACGGCCCGCCTGCCACTGGTATAAGCTTGTCTGGCGACTATCTTGCGCAGGGCTTCAATAACTGCGGCTGAGTCGTCACCTAGAGCAGCAAAGCAGTCTGCTAGCATTTGATTGGTATATTCGTCATCTTCATCGTCTCGCGCCAGTTGCAGCAATTTGCTTACCTGGCTGCTGGCCTTGTCACCGAGTTCCGTCAAAGCCCCTAGCGTGGCTGACCGCACACTCCAGTCGTTGCCTTCGGTATCAAAGATCATGTCACCGAGACGATTGATTAATGCTTCATCTTCTATGCCGAGCAAGCCTAGTGACATGGCGGCATTGCCCCGGATAAACCAGGCTTCACTGTCAAGGCTGGGGGCCAGTATCGCTATTGCCTCTGCTTGCCGGTCTTTACACAGTGCCAGGGCGATGACAGTAGTGCTGTATGTCTCGTCATCGCGATTGCTATCATATGATTGAGCCCTGCGCACAATCATGTCTTGTGCCTGCAAAGGCAATGCCATCTCCAGGGATTCAAAACTTCTGAGTATGCCAGATTGCAGATTGTCGTTGCCATACTCAAACCTGCTCAGCACTGTGTCAAAACCTTTTGGGTTTTTCGTCAATGCTGCAGCCAGAGCAATGCCGGGCTGGTAGGGCCATTCATGCACGCCGTATTCTTCCATCGTGTCCAGGAGCTGTGCGATGTGCTGGTCGTCGATCGTGGGAAACGCATCCATCATGGCCCCGGCAAAGGAGATCAGGAAGCTGTCGCCTGTATCAAGCAATGCCAGAACTTCTTCCTGTGCCAGATGGCCATAACCAGACAGGGCATACATGAGGCTGCCCAGGCCGGTCACCACTTGCGTGTATTCTTCTTGCGCCTTCTTTCTGGATGCGCCCTGGAACAGGCCGAGGAAAGTTTCATCGCTGGACGCAGCTTTGAAAGCTGCCAGGCTGCGTGTGTAATTCAATCGATATCCAGTCAGCATGCGGGCAACGCAGTTTGCCGTTGCAAAGCCTGGCATGTTCATCACGGTCTTGAACAGTGTCGCATCCATACGCAAGACCAGAGGGGAAGCATGCAGTTCGTGCAGGCGCTGCAAGGCTTGTTGATTGATCTGGTATTCGTCGCCGTGGAAGAGATTGAGCAGGCAGGCACCAATTTCTGTGAGGCGCGGAGCCTGCCATCTGTTCAGATATTCGCCATGGCTAGTGCGCAAAGTGGCTTTGAATATGCAGGTGACCTTGAGTGTGCCTACCTGTTTTTTTCCTTCAAGAATATTCACTTCACGGCCTTCCCAAAGACAGGCCGGGTACATATCTGGTGTGGATAAACACACCGCAACGCGGCCACTTTCACCTGGTTGCACCTGGTCGTTATCCAGATATTCATGAATGCCGGTGCTGCACTCATTGTCATGCAATTGGTGAGCCGCGCGGTAACCTGTATGCACAGCAGACTGCCTGCCGTCGTTGTCGGTACGGGAGAGACTGAGTATGCCTTCAAAATCAGCGGGGCGGGGTAGTGTCATTGCTTGGGTTTTCGGTCTTGTGCTTGGGAAAGCAGTTTGATGCAGGTGTATCCATCACTGCACTATCGGAAGTCGATCCATGCTATCGCGGTATTGGTTCTCGAAAAAATATGAGTTTGTCACAGTATAGCGGACGAGGCTCAGTCCGGGCCTGGCTGGCCCCTGTTCGCCTGCCTTCGCCAGTTTAGTCACATCTGCTTACATTAATATTTATTTAATATATTTATTTTACTATACTGATCTCCAGCTGCCAGCATCAGGCGCAGCGACTGCCCCGATAACATCTTTCATCAACGGCTCTCTAACATCGGGGGAGGTTCTTCCTTAGTCAACAGCATTAGCATTATCAGCATCGACAGTTCACACATTCATCTAATTTAATTCGGAGACAGCATGAATTCACTAAAATTTATTTTGTTGTTTGTTGCAGTCACAGTGTTTCAACTCAATGCAGCCTATGCGGGGAATATCTCGCTACGCGTTGCTTATAGCGACGGCAGGCAGGGCACCAGTTTCACGCCAGTCCGTGCCGAGCTGGGTGAGTTTGCCCTGACGCCCAGTATGCCTGATAGCGGCCAGGGTGAGCCATGGCGTGTCATCGCCAGAAATGCCCAGGGCAGTATCATCCATGAAGTGTTGGTGCGTAACGCCCAGCAGCGTCATGTCGAAGCGTTCGACCCAAAAACCGGTGCCATCGACCTGTCACAGCAAGTCAGGCAAGCCGACGGTGTCTTCGAGGTTTCACTGCCTTTTGATGAGAAGATCGCCAGCATAGAAATCCAGCAGCAAGCCGCGCGCGTCACGGGCATGGCGCTGCCACCGCCGCAGCCTGCAGTATTTAATCGCGCTGCACTCGATAAAATAGTACGCAGCAGCCAGGCAACCCGTATGCAGCCTCCGCCATCTGCCGCTCCGGCAGCAACCGTCACCACCATCATCAATAATGGTCCGTCCAATGCACGCATGGACCTGGTCTTTGTCGGCGATGGCTATACCGCTGCCGAGATGAGCAAATGGCATACAGACGCGCAAAAAGTCATCGATGGCTTCATGGCAGATCCCCTGTTTGCCGCCAATCGTGCCAGTATCAATGTGTATCGCGTCGATGTCGCCAGTAACCAGTCGGGCGCGGACGAGCCGGACAAGGGTGTTTATCGTGACACCGCCATGGATGGCAGCTTCTATTGCTATAACATAGACCGTCTGCTGTGCGTCAACTCGACCAAGGTTTATGACATCGTCGGCTCAGTACTTGCACCTGACCAGCGTGACGTCATTGTCGTGGTGTCCAACTCCACCCGCTATGGCGGCTCTGGCGGTGAAATAGCGACCTTGTCGATGCATGCCCAGTCAGTGGAAATTGCCCTGCATGAGATAGGCCACACCGCCTTTGCCTTGGCCGATGAATATGACTACGGCACCTGCAGCCTGAGTGCAGAGCCGAGCTCTGGTGATGTATCACTGAACGGCACGCGCAATGTTAAATGGGGTAGCCTGATCTCGTCGTCCACGGCCGTGCCGACGGGTTTGGGGCAGTATGCCAATGGTACGGTCGGCACCTTCCAGGGCGCGCAATATTGCAAGACCGGGAAATACCGCCCCACAGAAAACTCACGCATGCGCACGCTGGGCTATCCATGGCATGCAGTCAATGAAGGCCTGGCGAAGACCGTGTTTGCCTCTTACACACCAACACCAGGCGGCGCTATCACCCAGACCGGCAGCCTGACCAACGGTGCGACCGCCAACGCACCCAGCGCAACACCCGGCTATGTCCAGGCAGGCAATGGCACGTATAGCGTGCAGTTGAGCGGGCCAGCAGGTACCGACTTTGACCTCTACCTGTACAAATATTCTGGCAGCGCCTGGGTCAAGGTCGCCGCAAGCGAAGGCAACTCATCGACCGAATCTATCAACTATGCAGGTACGGCGGGCTATTACTATGTGCAGGTCAAATCGTATTCTGGTAGCGGGAATTACACTGTGACTTACAGCTTCCCACCCAAGTAATTGTTGCACGGGCGTTTTGTGCTGTTGTCGGGCAAAGCGCCTGTTGTGGATGTATGCCGGAGCACCATGAGCAGCGTGTCCTTTTAGCCAGGACACAATTTTGATTATCGGGAGAATTGGAACTTAAACAGATATTCCTTGATGACGCAGTAGCATCTAATAGTCAAAGACGTTTTTTCGACACCAGTTTCGTGTCATAAGCGGCCCCACGGTTTTTTATTATTTGGCTGACAAACTGAACCATCCGAATATGCAATGCCAGGCGAATCTCATATATCTCCTCTTTCTCATTTCTTGCTTGAAAGCAGATCTCTGGAGGACCCCGGTGCCAGCAAAAATATTCTATTTTTGTCGGCTCTATGATTTGCATTGATTCTCCGCTAGCCCAAACTACGGCAGCAGACAGCAGGCTTGACTTACGCTGAATTATCGATAGATAAATGATTAAAAAAAATATCAGGAGGAACATGGTTTGTATTGATCCACGGCTTACTTTACTTTGGCCATACTTTCATGCCACCGTGCCGGAAAACTGAAAGTACATCTTTTCGGATGAGGAATTTTGCTTGCATCTTGAATGATACTCCAATCTTGCAATTATCATTGAGGCACCGTACCTGAGGATTTGCAACGCACCCTTGCATGTGCCCGTCTTATTTCGGCTCATGCAAATCGGCACAGCTGTTGATGTGGGTATCTTTTTAAGTCGTCATTCCTGCGCAGGCAGGAATCCATGGAGTTTATGCCGTGTGCATTGCGATATCGTAAGGCTTGATCATGACTCCAGTCTGCTCGTTGCTCAACCAACGCCGCTGGGCTCCAGCCTGCGCTGGAGCGACCTTGAATATGTACAGTAGACGATTCAGGCGCATATCCTGATTTACTGATGGTGCGGAAAATCCTTTATATCAGTTTTTTTCAGACCGTTCCCCCAGCAATACCCATGTCAACAGCCCGGTCAGCAGAGTGATCATGGCCAGTATGCGCAGCAATATCTGGAATGCCTTGCCATAGGCAATGACCAGGCTGCTGCCGGACAAAACAGGTAAGGTCGCGAGCGCGCTGGCGAGATCGCCATTCGCCAGTCTTTGTGCCGCTTCTGACAAGTTGCTATCCAGCCCCGCAGGCAAAGCGTTCTGTATCAGGGCCGCCAGAATGGCACTGACTATCGCCAGGGCTATACCTTCTCCCGCCACGCGGGTAGTGCTGAAGATGCCTGCTGCCATGCCTGCACGCTCTTTGGGTACGACACTCACGGCCAGCCCATCCATCAGGCCCCAGGGCAAGGCTGTCCCCAGACCGATGATCATCAGGGGCGGGATGTACTGTGAGCTGGCCTGCCCTGGCGCTATCATGCTCAGGTATAGCAGGCCCAGCGCCGCAATCAGCAAGCCAGAACCACAAATCACGCCGACTGATGCCCAGCGGGTCAGCCAGGCCGCCATCATGGGCACGCACAGCATGGGGCAGGACAAAGCCAGCATCAGCCAGCCAGCACCAATTTCGCCCAGTTTTTCTATACCGATGAAACGTCCAGGCAAGAGTATCAATAACACGACAAAAGAATAGGCCGGTGCAGCAGCCAGGAATTGCGCGCCGACAAAGCGCGGATAGCGAAACAGGGACAAATCCAGCATGGGCCTGGGGTGTCGTCTCTCCAGTACGACAAAGCTGATCAGCAATATTACTGCCGCCAGCAACAGACCAAAAACTGCCAGATCAAGCCAGCCCCTGGCAGGTGCCAGCAGCAGCGCAAACGTGAAGCTGGAGAGGGCTGCGGTAAAGCTCAAGGTGCCGCCCACATCCAGCGATGTTGCCTGCGGGTCTTTGGAGTCATGCATATACAGCCAGGCGAAAACCAGCGCCAGTGCGGCCATCAGGCTCATCGCCATAAAGACGGAGCGCCAGCCAAACCAATTGAGCAATACACCGCATAACAAAGGGCCAAATGCCAGCCCCACACCAAAGGTCGTGCCGACAAAACTAAAGATGCGGGTTCTTTGTTCCTCTTCAAATTCCTGTGCCAGTGCAGCCAGGCCACTGGCAAAAGCCGCCGATGCCCCCAACCCCTGGCCTGCGCGCAAAACATCAAACCACAACAGGCTTTGCACACCCGTCAAGGCCAGCGATGCCAGCAGGAAAATTGCCATACCAGTCATGAAGAGCCGCTTGCGGCCATATTGGTCTGCCATGGAACCTGTGGCCAGCAGAGAGCTGCCAAAGCTCAGCATGAAGGCATTCGTCACCCAGCTCAGGGCCAGTGAAGAGCCGCCCAATTCCCTCTGTATGGCAGACAGGGCGACTGCTGGCCCGGTAAAGCTGACAGGCATGCTCAGCGCCGCCAGGCAGACAGCCACCAGCGTGAATCGTTTTCCGTAGCGCTGCACCGGGATGTCCGGTGTCATGGTAGAGCTTGTATCCATAAGGTTGTTTACCTTTAAAAGTCCTGGCAATGAGGCTTGCCAATAATGGGGGCCAATAAGGGGGCAATAAAGGATTGATGATATTCAATCTGCAATCAATGAAAAACAGGCTTAATATCCGTATATAAGAGAATATTTTTCCGGAATGCCATGAAAAACGCAGAAAGCCTGATTGAACTGAGTGCCTTTACCCACGCGGCAGAATTGCGCAGCTATGTCGCGGCGGGGCGGGCGTTGGGGGTGTCCTCTTCTGCCATAGGCAAGAGTGTGATGCGCCTGGAAGAAAAACTGGGCGTGCGCCTGTTACACCGCAGTACCCGCCACATCAGCCTGACTGCTGAAGGCGAGCTGTTTTACGAGCGCTGTCTACGCATACTCGGGGACATTGACGATGCCCAGGCCGAGGTCATCAGCATGTCGTCCAGTCCGCGCGGCAAACTGCGCGTCAGCCTGCCCGTCATCGCTTACCGGATGTTGCTGCCGGTGTTGCCAGCATTTGCTGCACAATACCCCGACGTTAAACTCGATCTTGATTTCAATGACAGGCTGGTTGATGTCATTGATGAAGGCATTGACGTTGCCATAAGAAGTGGTGACCTGACAGATTCGCGCCTGACAGCCAGAACCCTGGGCCCCTTCCGCTTTCATATTGTTGGCTCCTCCGCTTATTTTGCGCAATATGGAATTCCACAAAATCCGGCTGAGCTGCAACACCACAAATGCCTGCATTATAAATTCCCAACCACAGGCAAATTACAGGAATGGGGCATCGCGCATGAAGTGGGTACCTCTGCGCGCCTGCCAGTTGACCTGGTCTGCAATAACATAGAAGCCCTGATCCTCGCCGCCAGCCAGGGCATGGGGCTGGCGTACCTGCCTGACTTTGTCATGCAGGACCAACTGCAATCCCAGGCACTACAGACAGTGCTGGATAAATACGTTCAATCAGGCGGAATGTTCTCCGTGCTATGGCCATCAAGCCGCTACCTGTCACCCAAGTTGCGTGTCTTTGTTGATTTTATTTGTGAAAATATTGTATTGGGTGGGAAATGAGTTTGGTTGGCTGTGTTGCGCATTCAGGTCCATGCAAACCGTGTGGTAAGTATATTTGCATCGTTGCTTTGATGTACTGCAAGCCTTTGCGATGGCTGTGCAGGTATGCCAAATCTGCTCGTTGATCAACGAACGCCACTAGGCTCCAGCCTGCGCTGGAGCGACGTCGAATAAGCTTGGGGCGAAAGATGGATGGCGTCAGCTTCGATGTCGTCCTGATCGTTCCCGACACATCATTTTAGGCTATGCAAACCGTGTGGCTCATCTATTTGGACATCTCTGAATCGTCATTCCTGTGCAGGCACGAATCCATCGTATTTGTGTCGGGTGCTTTGATGCACCGTTTTTTTTGTGACGAATGTCCTGATTTGCCGAATTTCCTTGAAGAACTGCGTTTCACCAAACCAGCACCAGGCTGCTGAGAAATGGATGCGTGATTGATGTACCGAGTGTTGGGCTGATGAAGCGTAGCCTGGCGAGGCCCGGCCCAACCTACGATACTGATGGAATTTGATCCAACTTCCTCATTCCAGACAGCAAACAGCAACGCCTTCTCAATTCTTGAATTTCTCTGTGACTCTGTGGTGAGCTTTTTGGTCTGGAATTTTTAGTTCCGTTTGCTATTCGCGGCTGAAGCCGCTCCTACGGGCCGACATTATTTCCTGTCAGCCTTGGCCAGCTAAACCTGAACGCAGCCCCGCGTGGTTGGTTGGCAGCAAGGCTGATACTGCCGCCCAGCGACTCTATGGTTTTCTTGATGACGGCCAGGCCCATGCCGCTGCCTTCTACTTCGTCGCGGGGGCGCAGGGTTTGGAACATGGCGAAAACGCGCTCGTAATGTTCTGGCGCGATGCCTGGGCCGTCGTCGGCGACTTCGAAGAGGTAATACTGTTCGTCAGGGGAGGGGATGGAACGCACGATGATGTGGCCGCTGGCTTTGTCGTGGTGTTTGATGGCATTGTTGATGAGGTTGCGCAAGACCAGTTCCAGGGCGACTTTGTGGGTTTCAGCTTTAGGAAAAACTCCTTGCAATTCCAGTGCAAACGAGGGATTGTTGCAACACAGCTCAAAGACATCCCGCACCATCTCGGCAAAGTCTATGTTTTCTATGCTGCCACCCAGGTTGTCGGCGCGGAAGTAGAGGAGCAGGTCATCGAGCAGTTTTTCCATGCGGGTGATGCGCACGCGCATGAGGTGCAGGTGTTCGCTGGTTTCTTCATTGATCTGGCCTTCCAGGTCTTCTGTGATCCAGGTCGCCAACTGGTTGACGCCACGTAGCGGCGCTTTTAAATCATGTGAGGCAACATAGGCAAAATCCTTGAGTTCCTGATTGCGGCGCGAGAGCTCATCAGTAAAGCGTTTGCGTTCCGACATATCGACAATGGCCGATAATGTCTTGACGCCGTCAGCAGTGTCGATAGGATTGAGGCTAACTTCGACCGGGAATTCTGTACCGTCCTTGCGCAGGGCATACAGCTCGCTGGCCTTGGCGATGGTCGCTGCTTCTTGCCGGGCAAAGCAAGTGGCAGGCAGGCCGGGATCTGGTTCACGAAAGCGTTCCGGCACCAGCATGTCCAGCGGCTGGCCCAGCAGTTCTGCGCGGGTGTAGCCAAACAGTTGTTCGGCACGGCCATTCACCATTTCTATCAAGCCATTGCTGCCCACCAGTATCATGGCATTCGGGGCGGCATTCACGACCTGGCGAAAATGTCTTTCACTTTGCGTCAGTCTGGCCGCCATCTTGTAGCCATTGCTGAAGTCACGTGCGCTGAGGGACAAGCCAAAGATATTGCCGCTGGCATCACGTATGGCAGAGATGGTCAGTGACACTGGTATCTCACTGCCATCGGAGCGCCTGCCCATGGTTTCAAACTGGCCTATGGCGCTGTTTTTTTGCAGCAGTTGAGCCAGGGTGGCATGGTCGGGTAACTGGCCCGCAGGGAAGAGTGATTCAAAGGGCTGGCCCAGGATGGCATCATGCGCATGCCCGAACAAGGCGCTGGCGGCATTATTCCAGCTGATGATGCGACCGTTGAGGTCACTGCCTATGATGGCATCGTCGGATGAATTGACGATGGCTGCCAATAATGAAAGCGATGCATTGTGGTTGCCGGTATCTGTGCTGATATCTGTGCTGGTATCGGTCATGATTTTAAAGCGCCTCTGCCATATTGCGTGGCCAGGTGAATTTGAACATGGCACCGCGTGGCTGGTTGGCGCCCAGCTTGATGTTGCCACCCAGTGACTCTATGGTTTTTTTGATGATGGACAGGCCCATGCCACTGCCTTCGACTTCATCACGCGGGCGCAGGGTCTGGAACATGGCAAACACGCGGTCATTGTGTTCAGCAGCGATGCCAGGGCCATCATCGCAGACTGCAAATTCCAGCCACTGCTCATTCGGTATGGAGTGGATGGCGATGCAACCGCGTTTTGTATCATGATGTTTGATGGCATTGCTGATGAGGTTGCGGAATACCAGTTCCAGCGGCACCTTGTGGGTATGACAGCGCGGGAAATCGCCTTGCAATTCCAGCCTGAAAGACTGATCAGGACAGCAAAGCTCAAACACATCGCGTATCAGTTCAGCAAAGTCGATATATTCTACCGTGCCACCCAATTGCCCGGCGCGAAAGTAGAGCAGCAAGTCATCAAGCAGCCTTTCCATGCGTTTGATACGTATGCGCATCAAACGCAGGTGTTCATTGGTTTCATCATCGATCTTGCCAGCCAGGTCTTCTGTCAGCCAGGTGGCCAGTTGATCAACGCCACGCAAGGGCGACTTGAGATCATGCGAAGCCACAAAGGCAAAATTATTCAGCTCCTGATTGCGCCTGGACAGCTCATCGGTGAAGCGTTTGCGTTCCGAGATATCGACAATCGCCGACAGTACTTTGAGGCCATCGGCAGTTTGTATGGGATTCAGGCCTATCTCTATCTGGAATTCGCTACCGTCCTTGCGCAAGCCAAACAGGTCACGGCCTGTGCCCATGGCACGGGTGCTGGGGCTGGAAAAATAATGGGCACGCAAATCCGGGTGTTGCGGGCGGAAACGGGCAGGGATGAGCATTTCCATGGGATGACCCAGCAATTCTGTACGCTGGTAACCAAACAGGTGCTCGGTCTGTGCATTCACCATTTCTATCATGCCGCGACTGTCTATCATGACCATGGCATTGGGCGCAGCTTCCACCACCAGGCGGAAGCGCTCTTCCTGACGCTTGCGTTCACTGATATCGACAATGGCGGACAGGACTTTGAGGCCATCCTCAGTTTCTATCGGGTTCAGGCCTATCTCTACCGGAAATTCTGTACCATCTTTGCGCAAGCCAAACAGGTCACGGCCAGAACCCATGGTACGACTGCTGGGTTGGGCAAAGAAGTGGGTGCGCAAACCGGGGTGATGGGTGCGGAAGCGTTCAGGTATCAATACTTCCATGGGCTGGCCCAGTAATTCTTCACGCTCATAGCCAAAAATTTGTTCAGTCTGGGCATTGACCATTTCTATCATGCCCTGGCTGTCTATCATCACCATGGCATTCGGCGCAGCTTCCACCACCAGGCGGAAGCGTTCTTCCTGGCGCCTGCGTTCTGTGATGTCAACGATGGCTGACAAGACCTTGATGCCGTCGGTTGTTTCTATCGGGTTCAGGCCTATCTCTACCGGGAATTCTGTACCATCCTTGCGCAGAGCAAACAGATCGCGCCCGCGCCCCATGACGCGGCTGACAGGGTTGGCAAAGTAGCCGGTGCGCAGGCTGGGGTGATGGCGCTGGAAGCGTGACGGGATTAAAATTTCCAGCGGTTTGCCCATCAGTTCTGAGCGGGTATAACCAAAGATGATCTCGGTCTGCGAATTGACCATTTCTATCAGGCCACGGCGGTCTATCATCACCATGGCATTGGGTGCAGCATCCACCACCTGGCGGAAATGGCGTTCGCTTTGCGTCAGGCGGGCAGCCATGCGGTAACCCACGCTAAAGTCACGCGCAATCAGCGACAGGCCAATGATATTGTCACCCTCATCACGCATGGCAGAAATGGTCAGCGCCACCGGTAATTCTGTACCATCCTGGCAGCGCCGCATGGTCTCAAAATGGCCTATCGAAGCGCCTTGCTGCAAGAGTTTGATGAGTGCGAGATGGTCAGGTAATTGTCCGGCGGGAAAGAGGCTGGCAAAAGGACGCTGGTAAATTGCCGTGGCGCTATAGCCAAACAGGATTTCTGCCGCATGGTTCCAGCTCAGGATATTACCGCAGAGGTCGCTACCTATGATGGCATCGTCGGCTGAGGCGACGATGGCCGCCAGCAGGGCATGATGTTCATTGACGTAACCAGACTTGAGATTGCTATCTGCTTCATTGCGGTCCGATGGGGTCATGGCGGAAGCTTCCGGTCAGGTAGCGATCTTCAAATTCACTCGATGGAATAGGGCGTGAGTACAAAAAACCCTGCAAAAGTTCACAACCACGTTCAGCACAGAACTGTGCCTGTTGCTCAGTTTCTATACCCTCGGCCACCAGCGACAATTCCATGGTCTGGGCAAAGGCGATCATGGCAGACAGCAGCCGTTCTTGTGACTCACCCTTGCCAACACCGGCAACAAAACTCTGGTCTATCTTCAGCACATGGATAGGGAATAACTTCAAATGCCCGAAAGATGAATAGCCAGTACCAAAATCATCAAGCGACAACTTCACCCCGCGCCCGACCAGCTTGTGCAAAATTGCCGCGACATGGCCAGGGTCACGGACCAGGGCATTCTCGGTGATTTCCAGCTCCAGGTAACGCGGGTCCAGGCCACTGGTGCGCAAGGCTTCATCCACGGTATAGATCAGGTTATCGCCCTGCAATTGTATGGCCGATACATTCACCGCCATCGTCAGGTCTTGCGCATGCAAGAACGGCAGCGAACGCCATTCGTGCAACTGCGCGCATGCCGTGCGCATGACCCACTGGTCTATCTCAAACATCAAGCCCAGCTCTTCAGCCATGGGCAGGAAGATACCGGGCGTCAGCACACCTTCTACCGGATGGTGCCAGCGCAGCAGCGCTTCCATGCCACCTATGCGGCCATCAAAGGGATTGATCTTGGCCTGGTAATACACTTGCAATTGCTCATTGCGCAAGGCGTGGCGCAAATCACGTTCCAGGTACATGCGGTGGCGCACCGCCTGGTGCAACTGGTCAGAATAAAAATGGCTCTGGTTACGTCCCTCTTGCTTGGCGCGGTACATGGCAATGTCGGCGCACTTCATCAGTTCAGTTGCATCGTTGGCGCAAGAACCAAAGACGGCAATGCCTATACTCATGGTGACATGCCATTCCAGGCCATCCAGCACGATGGGTTTCTTGAATGCTTCGACAATGCGGGTAGCCAGCAAAATAGCCTGATCAACCCTCTCCATGTCCTGCACCAGCACCACAAATTCATCCCCACCCAGGCGCGCCAGCAAGTCACTGCCACGCGTCGTCGTGCCCAGGCGGCGTGCCACCTTGATGAGCAACTGGTCTCCAATCGCATGACCATAGGTGTCATTCACATTCTTGAAACGGTCCAGGTCGAGCAGCAGCACCGCCATCTTGCCGTGCAGGTTTTCACGTTTGGCACGGCTGACAGCAAAGGCCAGCGCCCGCTCGAAGTCGTAGCGGTTGGCGAGACCAGTCAGGGCATCATGTTCTGCCAGCTCACGCAACTGGTTATAACTGCGGCTGAGTTCAGATTCGAGCTTGTGGCGGTGGCGTGCCTGGTGCACCGCACGCATCAGGCGGCGGGCATTGACTTCTTCTTTCAGCAAAAAATCTTGCGCACCGGCTTCTATGGCTTGCTCGGCCAGGCTCACATCTTCCTGGTGCGTCAGCATGATGATGGCAGTGTGATGGGTTTTGTCGAGGCGCAGGCTCTTTAATACTTCGATGCCGTCACGGTCAGGCAGACGGTAGTCGAGCAGGATAACGTCAAACAGGGTCTCTTTGGCTTTCAGCAAACCATCCAGCGCATTATTGGCTTCAACGATTTTGACGCTGACAGACACCTGTTTCAGTGCGCGGATAACATTACGCCTGTCGATTTCATCATCATCGATGATGAGGATATCAAGCGTAGAAGTTTGTGGTGGCGCGGTCAGCATCATGATTACACCTCAGACAACGGGTAGTTCAACTACCCGCCAGTAATGGTCAAGCATTTCCGTCACACGCATAAAGCCATCACCCACATGCTGTTTGACGATATAACCGGCCACATGCTTGGAATAGGCCATCAGCTTGTCCTGGTCATCCTGTGACGTGGTCAGTACAAATACAACTGCCGACGACAAATTCTTGTCTTGCCGCAGTTCTGCCAGAAACTCTTGCCCGTTCATGCGTGGCATATTGATGTCCAGCAAAATCAGATAGGGGCGTGGCAAGCCCTCGGGTGAGCGCAGGATTTCCAGCGCTTCCACACCGTCATGGGCACGCACGACGGGGTTGGCGATCCTGAGTTTTTTCAGTGCGCGCTCTATGCCCAGCACATCAACATCGTCGTCATCGACGACCAGGATGGTGACCGGTCTGGTTTGCGGAATGCTGTCATTCATTAGACACCTCTCGCCTGCGCACAATAATTAATAATACTTCAAGGCAATATTGCTGCAACGCGAAATTTGTAACAGTCCATCTGTAAGACGGTATTTGTAACAAGCCATCCGCAGCACAATTTACCTATGAAACTAAGCCAGTTTACCTGTTCGCAAACCCATGTAAATATATCATGATTACCAAATTTACATTTATATTATGCAATTGTCTATATCGCTGCAATATTGATACGATTAATTTGCATTTGTTGACTCTTTGTGGTTTCAACCGGATTTGTCTTGGAGTAATAATGCGCCGTTGATATTTGTTTGTATGTAGGAAAATGCCTCGTCAATCAGCGTCAAAGACAAGAAAAAATCAGATAGATATGAAGGACTGATTAGTAGCAATTTCCCGTTTTGCAATACAAAGTCAGGACTTACGCAAAACCGCCCCAGCTGCGTTGCAGCTCCTCGCCGTACTAAAGTACTGTCTTCGTCGCTACGCCTTGCTGAGACAATTTTGCGTAAGTCCTAAAAGTATTAGATACAATCACACTTTGCTTTTTTACCATTCCGGTAAGCCCGGAAAGCCAGGAAAAAGCCTGACACAGATATGGAACCCACAGGAACCCGCATGACAGAAGAAAAATACCCCTCCCTTCTGCAAGACAGACACACCTATCCACGTGAATACCGCATCAAGCCCCTCTGGCGCATCTCGATATCTTTACTGGCACTGATCTTTATCGCAGGTGGTTTGATTGCAGTCGTGCTGGAGGTGGTCGTGCTGCGCGCATCAGGTGCTTTGATGTGGCTCATGCTGGCATTGAGCCTCGCCGTTAGCACTTTGGGCCTGTACATGCTGCTCAAAACCCTCAGGTATAAAGTGGTGCTGCGCAGCGATGCCATAGAAATACAAGAAATATTCGCCACAACCCGCCTGCTACGCACACAATTGCAAGGCCGCCGCATGGTGCGCCGTAACAATTCCCCAGAAGAGATACAACTCATCCCGCACCAATCTCAACAATCTCATGAGAAAAAAATCCACATCCCCAGCATGCTCAAAACCGATACCGCCTTCCAGACATGGATGAGCGGCATCACAGACCTCGATCAGGAAGACCAGCAAAGAACCCTGGCTGAAATTGCCGCCGACACCAGCCTTGGCAGCAACAAAGAAGAACGCCTGCAAAAGCTCGCCACCGCAAAAAAGCGAGCCAGGCTACTCAACGGCGCAGCCTTTGTGCTATCCATCTGGATGATCATCTTCCCGCAACCCTACCAATTGCTGATGCTGGTGTTGCTGGCCATGCCCTGGCTAGCCCTGCTGCTCATGAAGACCGCAAAAGGCGTCTACCAGATTGACGGCAACACCAAAGACATCAAACCCAACCTCGCCATCATGATCTTCATGCCCGGCCTGGCCCTGATGATGCGCGCAGTGACAGACTTCAACCTCGTCAACTACACCCCGGTCCTGCAAATGGCACTCGCCTGCAGCCTCACATTCACCGCCCTGGCCCTGCACCTCGACCGACCCCTGCGCAGCAAGCCAGTGATGATACTTGTCTTCACAGCAATCTCCTTCGCCTACGGCTACGGCGCAGCAGGCCTGCTCAACGCCAAGCTTGATCACAGCACCGCTGAAACCTACCAGGTGCAAGTATTAAGCAAACACATCTCACGCGGCAAGCACACCTCCTACCACTTGCAACTGGCACACTGGGGGCCAGTCAGACATGCTGATGATGTGACTGTTGAGAGTGAGCTTTATAACGGCATCGTGACCGGCGGCATGGCTTGCGTCGCCTTGCATAAAGGGAGTTTGCATTTGCCGTGGTTTGTGGTGAGGGCTTGTTTGGGGTGATGATGGTTGTGATCAACGGGAATTTGTGAGGGGGGCTGATCAAGTTTCGCGGATGAGGAATTCGAAGACACCGGATTAAGGAGTCAATTTATAAATAGTTCTAAAAACTTACTTCAATTGTTACAAATGTTGGAAAAATATAATGTAATTTGCATAAATGTCTCATTGCGATGGGTTATGCATTGATTGTAACCGTTTGTAATAGCATAATAAAAAAACAATTCAGATGCAGCCTAGTTCTAGTATCAAAAAAGCTATGTAATTATAAATATCATTTCAAAACAATAGTATGAAAGTAAATATGAGTAAATCGAAGGGTGACAGCGAAGAAAAATCAGTTTTTGATGCAGTATCAAGTATTTCCACGCGTTTCCCATTTGCTCATGGAAAACGTCTCCTTTCAAGCCTGAAAATCCCCACCAACTTAGGATGGGATAGAACAATTAACGGCCTGCGTAACTTCAATGAAAGCCAAGCAAGGGACGGGGCAAAAGATGAGTTAGTAGAAACTTTTTCGAAGCACACTTTCGTTGGCGACAAGCTGGTGAGGTTCTACGGTTATGAAAATATTCCAGAAATAGAAAATTTCCGGTTGCATGTTAGCGATGCAAAAAACAATATTGAAATACCTTCCAGTGAATATACAGAAGCGTTTCCGTTGTCTATTAATGACAAGGATTTACTGCGCGCCCTGGATGATGCCCCTCCAAAACTTACTTCGATATCTGAACAAGACAACTCCATAGTTTTTCAGTACAGTTCAGTGCGGTCATATAGCAAAAAAGTTGAATTGGATAAAAACAGTTTTGAAGAAGTAGATCAAGGTTTTTTAGAGGACTATTCAGAAATATATGGTATGAAGCCAATGCGAAATCAAGCGTTTGATTCTGTAATCGTGCATTTAGATCAAGACGTTATTGAGTTAAGAATTGATGCGCCAGATGGCATACCAACTATCAGAAGGCATCGCGCGGTTGTTGATGTAACACGTGCATTTGACGAATTAGCGTTGGCTAATTTCGGTTATGCGCCTTTTGGAACCGCGGCAAAGAATTTTTATAACATCATTTCACGCTTGTACAATGCGAGTTCTGAAGGTAGTGTATTTATGCTTGGGTTTACCGCAAACTCGACAAAGACGTCTTCAAATAATGACGCTAAACTGATTCGCAAAAAGGGACGAGATTTGCGCCATGATGATTTTCACAAAGGCGGAAAAAATGCCGTGCAAAGTATCGACCCTTACACGATTGGCGTGGAATGGAAAGTGGATAAATTTGAAGGCACGCCAAAGTTAATAGTGCCAGGCAGTGTAAGGATGTTGTATCACTCTCCAATAATTTTTCCTGACGTTTTGATCCGCGATTGCTTTTCCGAAGAAGAATTCGGTTTTGTCATTAAAAAAATTGAGAAGTACTTGAAAATAACTAAGTGAATTCATCTATTCAGAAATTTCAAAAAGACTGGGCAAGGGACGCAGAAATTGCATCTCTTTGCACGTGCATTTTTGAATTTTTGAATCGTGATGAAAATCGCTTAGAGCATTTTAGTTTTGCCAGGCTTAAATCGATTTCGGGAGCAACGGACGACACCAGGTTGGCTCATGCGTTGCAATATCTTAGTTCTCCTCGCTGTTTAGTACTGAAGCAAATATTTCTTTTTTTCGATGGTGATGATGCGATTGAATTCTCGTCTTCTGAAATGGCTGAAATATACCGTGAAGGAGCGTTCGTCCATCCGTCATTAGGCATTGTAGTTCGGGATCTTGATCAAATTTCTGTTGCGTTCGAGAGCGGAGATTTATTTAGCCGTGAGGAAGGGGTTTCTCATGGATAAATTAGGCGCGGGTCAGTTCGCAATACTTCTTGGGGGTAATGGTTTGGCTGCTCGATATCAAGAACGTATTGCTTTGTTATATTCAGAAAACTATGACAGTTTTATCAAGTTACTTTATAAAGATTTAGATGGACTAATCAATCAATTTCAAGCAAATCCTCAAAACAGAAATAAGAAAAATGAAGACGGTTTAACCGAAGAATTCGTTACCAACTTATGCACTGCTGGCTATACCGCCAGTCACGACACCTCTTCAGGCGGTCATGTTGACATTACAGTGAGAATTGGCGTTCATTCTTGGATAGGAGAAGCAAAAAAAGATAGTAAATTTGATGAGGGATTCAAGCAATTGTGCACAAGATACAGACCGGCAAGCGGAAATTTTGAACACAACCATGCTGGAATGCTCTTATATCTTTGTAAGGGGCCAAATATTTTAAAGCGCAAGAAAGCTTGGGAAAAAAAGCTTAAGACCCTGGATTTTGAAAGCATTTCTACCTATGACTGCAAAGAAAATTTGAATCATTTTTATTCTTCTCATGTGCATGACGTGACTGGGCGAGAATTTATAGTCAGGCATATGCCCGTTGCACTGCAATTTACCCCAACAGATGCGTCTGCTCGCCGGAGCAAGACTGCTCAATCGGTAAAAATTTTAAATGAAAAAAACGAAGTAAAAACTAGGGCAACAAAAAAATCTATTTCCAAGTAAATGTATTTCTCTCTTAATTTCTCGTCTTTAGTATGCTCCCAAAAACAAGGCGTTAACGGGATGCTGCGCGATTGCTTTTACTAAGGCGGTATGCTGAATACGATCAACTGTATTGAGCTTTCCCATTGTCGATTACGCGTTGAGGCAATCCCTTCGTTTACATTTATTTAATCGGAGCTACGCTGACTAATGGTCAAAAAATTTGGGTATCTAGGTCAGGAATAGGATATGGCAGGAACGATAAGAGAATACGCAGAAGAACGCGGAATCAGCTATTTGACGCACTTTACAAGATTGGAAAATTTGAAATCAATTTTGGAGCATGGTCTGATTTTAAGAAATCAATTAGGCTCACATAGCGGCAACGTTTTTAATGATAGATTTAGACTTGATGGTACAAATGCTGTATGTACCTCTATTAGTTTCCCTAATTACAAAATGTTTTACCGACTTAGAATGGAGCATACGAACGTACACTGGGTAGTTGTTGCCATTCACGTATCGGCATTATGGGAGTTGCCA
The DNA here is from genome assembly GCA_016200895.1 of Burkholderiales bacterium. GTDB lineage: Bacteria > Pseudomonadota > Gammaproteobacteria > Burkholderiales > Burkholderiaceae_D > Undibacterium. Next base: position 27,937 of record JACQDX010000058.1, on the reverse strand, counting down.
TGCGCCTTCTGTTCTGCAAATGCAGCATCTTCGTCTGTTACATCGATTTCCTTGGATCAAAGATCTAGTTTAAATGCGCTGAAAAATATGTTTTCTGATTTTGAGCAGAAGAAAAGATCAGAGCTAAATATACCCAATAATTACCCAACCAATCCTCAAGCGGAAGTACTTATGCTTAATGGGGTGCCGAAAAAATATATTTTGGGTGTGGCAGTTGATTCATCTAAAGTAGAGGAAGTTCTGAAAAAAAGATTTGTAGGTTTGCAAGTTTTAAATACAAAACGCTACTTTAAACCTCGGGAAGATTATTCTCACTGGAAATAGGATTTATTTATGGCAACACGACCAATTTTTTCTCCTTCTTTGAACGGTCAATTGTTGGTAAATACAGCCTTTGTGAACTTTGAATGGTTTCCTGGTATGGCTAAAGTGCAATCACAAAAGTCTATTGCTTCACTACATGCTCAAGCTAAAAATCAACTTAATATTGAGAAAGTATTAGAAATTTCCAGTAAGTCACCTGATGAATTAGGCGTTCAATTGAGCGCGTTTAATCTCATGATTAAGACAAAAAAGTTAGAGCGTGAATTCAGCCTTGAATGTGCATATCAAGCCAGTAAAGTTTTTGAACATGGCGGGCCGTTCATTGATTTGCTTAACGTCAGATCCATAGATGCGAAACGCGATCCACGTCTTAACGAAAGTGGAAGGCTAGTGAAATTCAGATTTTACGGTGTTGATTGGAAACTAGAGCCAAGAACTGCATTTTACGATTGGCTCTATATCAATGCACTTTATAACGCACCTGAACTTTCAAAGTATGTCCTAACATATCGCGCATTCTCTGATATTGCTTTTAACCCAGAGCGATCAATCAATTGTCAAGCATATGCAGCGGCATTATATGTTTCATTACATGACAGAGGGCTTCTGACCGAGAGAATAATAAAAAATCAGGAAAACTATTTAGCTGTTGTCGATACAGGAGAAATTTCAAATGCTCATGAAAATACTAAAGAACAAGATCGGCTTATCTAAGTTCACTTTACTCTGTATTCAAGCAGACGGGGACAGGTCTGACAGCCGTACATTTCCAATCCGGCGAGCGATTACGCACGGCTAACCTCGCGTCAGGCTCCATGCATATTTTGGTTTGCATATTTGTCTCATTATCAGCTTCAGAAACATTTCCACAATGTGGGCATTTCATCTTGCCGACTAAAAAATTAAATGAATAACTCACTGTTAACCTTCACACTCGAATGTACGGGAGAACTAGGATCAGGTCTCGCATCGCAACATTTCAAAACTTGCTTAGGGTTAGCCTACCATTAATACCCAAATTCCATGGTGCACTCGAAAAAGACAATCCTGTTGACGCTCGTAGCAAGATCGAAATTAATGCATAAATATTGGATGCCTGGAAATGGACCTGATTTTAAAAAATACGACAATTGACGAATTGAAGGTTTATATAGAACCATCTACCGATGAAATTCTATTGAAGAAAAATGATGTGTTGGGGATTCAAAAGAGGCTTGAAGGTGCCGCACCATTTGAAATCCATTATTCTGAAGGTGCTGTGGTCATTTGGATTCCTCACGGCCAGTCTGCCGATTTTTTTATTAACGGAAACGAGATTGTCACCATTTGCAGTCAACACATATGGTAAAGCTGACGTAGGGATGAGGTCAGCGCATAGATGTGATTAAGTACCTGATATTTTTAACAGCCTCATTAGGTTTCAAAAAAGGAGATTGCATTGCAACTACTCACTGAACAAACTATAACCATCGCCAGATCCGCCGAGGCCACGTATCAATATGCGACAAATCTTGAGCATTTTGCTGAGTGGTTTCCTGGCGTTTTATCGATAGAGTCAGCCAACACACTTGAGCATGGCCAACGCGGTAAGGAATATCTGGAAACAATCGCAGCTCCTCTCAGTGGTAAGAGAAAAATAAAAATCTGTGTCAAAGAGGCTGAATTTGGCAAAGTGTTTATGACAGAGGGAGAGTTCGCGCCTTTGATGCCAAGAATGGAGATACTCTTTCAGGCTATCGGTGCTGAATCCTGTAGCGTCACATGGCGCATGTTCAGTCGCAACGATGGCTTTCTATTCAAAGCCACGCTACTGCATTTATTCAAGAGCGTATTACACAAAAGGGCAGCTGTCGGCATAAAACGCTTGCAGCAGAATCTCGAAAAGCGGCCATGACTCTCGGGTTCCCTTTCGTATTCACATAATGCGAAAACAAGTACACTAATGCTTTCTTGTTAAGGGAGCATAAGATGGGCGTGGAATACCGGCATTTTTTGGTCGTCAATGACAAGGACTGGCTACCAGCGGCGGACACCCTGGCACGTGTCGACGCAGTCTTGTATAAATGGTCGCTGATCGATAAACCGAGCATGGTATTTGATTTATCGACGATGAAAGAATCCTCAGAAAAAATCATTCCCAGCTTCATGCCGGGTGCAGGCCAGGCGGTCGTCTACGATGACGCCTGCGGCAAGCCAGTAGTAGACATCGCCGGGAGGTGCTACTACGATACCGTAGAGGATGAGGATCATTACATTTCAAAAATCATTGTTGTCGCTGGCAATGATATCCGCATCCAGCAGTCTGATGAATGCTGTTACTTTGAACAGATTTCACCTGTGCCGGACCAAGCATGCATTGGTTTTGTGTATGACCTGGATGCAATTCCCTGGCCGGTTTCAAAAGCCTTTGATGCCTACCTGGTTCACGGAGAGTATTCAGGCGCACCTGAGATGCGCATTCATTTGGGTAAAAATTTCCCGGAGCTGTATGACTGGACCGATTATGCAGGCTATTGGCGCGGCGCTGTCGTGCTGGAATTTGGTAAAAGCTTGCCGGGCTTTTGCGACAAGCTACGCCAACTGCCCACCCGCGATTTTGTCAATGACCTTGCCAGCGCATTTCGGGGGTCGATTGCCGAGATAGGTGTCGTTTATTAAGTAGGATTTACGCAAAATTGTCCCAGCAAGGCGTAGCGACGAAGACAGTACTTTAGTACGGCGAGGAGCTGCAACGCAGCTGGGGCGGTTTTGCGTAAGTCCTATTAAGTTGAATAGACACCTGCTCTTGTATCAGTGCGTAGGTGCGATTAGTGTAGCGTAGTCGCATGCATGCTGAAAAACACACATAAATCCCATCACCAGAATGGTCTTGGAATTATCCAGAATGACGCGAGTATTTTTTCCAAATCTGCTTCACTGGAAGCGACAATGATGAACAGTTAGCAGTGACTGAAATACGTACGGTTACGTTACACTAATCGCACCTACGAGTTTGTTTAATATTTCCCCATTGTAATCTTTAAAGCAAAAGCGGCATTGACTTATCATCAATGCCGCTTTTTTTACTTCCTTTGCCTTGCTGCCTCATACGCCTGGCTTTTGTCACGCTTGCCAACAGCTAGGACCAATACTGTGATTGTGTTGTCGTTGACTTCGTACACCAGCCTGTAACCGCTGTCGCGTAGCTTGATCTTGTAGGCGTTTTTCATGTCTGCGCCACTGAGTCTGGCAGCGGGGACATGCGGTTGTTGCAGTCGCTTGGTTAAATGTTTTTTAAATTGCGCTTGAATGGTATGGTCAAGCTTTTTCCATTCTTTGAGCGCAGCCTCATTAAATACAAGTTCATAAGTCATCCAAAGAAACTTTCACGGTCTTACCGTGCCGACGCTTTCTCACCAGTTCTGCCAGATCAATATCTTCCAGCTTCTCCATCATGATTTCAAAAGCATCCGCAGGAACCAGGTAAGCGGTCGCACGGTTATGGTTAAGGATGGCTACCGGCTCAAGACCTGCTTCTTCAATTACAGCCCCAGGGTTGCGACGAAGCTCGGTAATGCTCACTGTAGCATTGGCATAGATTGCATTTGTCATTGTCATATAGGTTTTCGGTATCAGAGTCGGTATGTTGAAGTATTAAGTGTTTTAATAAATGATGCATTATTATATGCTTTATTAAGGTCATAATAATAGTTATTTATTCCTGTATTTTTTTGCCCTTAAAAGCATTTTTTTTCATTAATAGCAAAAACATAGCGTTCGCACATCAGCGCAATTGATTGATACGGGCATTTGTTGGTGACAGCATCTGGATGTGTGTCAACGCCGTTTCCCGTTTCAACGCATTGCTAACTAATGCACGACTTCAAAACCCTGCTTTAACGCGCCGATGCAGGCACAGCGCGGAAAGCTGCTGTCTGGTTCGACATGATTTTTACCGGGGGCAGCACATAGGTGGAATCCGTGGCGGTGAAGGTAGAAATTTGGGATGCTGCGGCGGCATTGGCGTTGAAGGAGGAATTGGGGATCGCTGCCAGCGAATTATATTGATACACATTATATTTAACCCCGGCGGTCAAGCCGTAGACGGTCGCGGTCAGGGTCAATGGCGCTGCTGCCGGTGGGGTATTCGAACCTTTGCTCATTGCCGGGTTTTCGTAGTTCAAGTCAGTTGCCAGACGCACCGGAACAGTTTCCTTGTTCAGGTCGATGACACCGGTGATTGCGACGGCTGAATTTTGATTGTTGCTGGTGGTATGCAAGGCCAGCGAATATGGCGGCGCAGTTGGGGCATTCGCCTGGACACGTGTCATCTGGAACTTGTCGAAGCCATACTGGAACAAATAGGCAGCCGCAATCGGCGGGGCAGTAAACTGATTGGGGTAGTTGACATTGTTGGTGCCGCTGTTGTCGCTGAGCTGCAAAATGTCGTCGGCGTAATAGGTCTGGTTAAGCCCCGGTACCAAAGGGTGGTTGGAGGCGATGCCATTGACTGGCACGATATGGTCGTAACTGGAAAAACCAGCCGTAGGGCTGCTGCCAGGCTGGTACTGATTGACATAGACACCCATGATCACCGGATAACCTGCCAGCACGTAGCCCTTGATCCAGGCCAGATACTGGTTGGTGGTAACGGTGTTTGCTTGCCCATTCCATTCAACCGCTGTCAGGTGCATATTGGCTGCTGCCGTCAAATCGTTGACTGAAACGAGTAACTGGCTGTTGACGTCGGTTTGATTCAGGCCAGGTGTGGCGGCGGCGCGTGCCGTGTATTGCGATACATACTGGCCGTAATACAAACCGGCGCTGATGAAGGCTGTTTCGCCACAATAGCCGTAATTGGCATTCCATTGGTGGCGTGGCGGAATCGCCAATGACATCGCGTAGGCGGCACCGGTTGGCGGAGGAGGAGAGTCTGCTGGAACCGGTCCGGGCAATATCACAGGCACAAGACTTGTACTGATCTGGTTTTGACTGGTGGAGTTTTGTGCATTGCTGTCGCTGCCACCAGAGCCGCCACCGCAACCTCCCAAGAACGTTCCTAATAAACTGACTACCAATACGCTTGCGATTTTTTTATTCATAAGGTCTCCGTATTTTGCGTGAACTTTTGGTTCACTTATTTTTCGCTGATCTTGCTGACGTGAGCAAGCAATTGCGCGGTAGCAATTATGCAACGATTCTGCTGTCTAGTGAGAAAAAATTGAAGGACTGGGTGCAACGTGAGCAAGCCAGGTCATTTCATGATTGGGAAGCTATTGGCCCATGTTCAAGCCATCGCCGCAACGTGAGGCGCATTGCAATGCGCCGCATGATGCCTGAAGTTTCAGGGGGAAATATTTGTGCCGTGGATGACATGCACATGCGGCGCAATATATTGCGCCCTACGATTATCCCTTTGCCAAGCTCACTAATTGTGATGCAAGATATTGAAATACATCTCGCTTGGTATGTACTGTGGCGAGGATGCGCATTTGATCTTGATCAGGATGTGGCTTGACGGGAATAGTAGTATCCACGCAAACTACTACCGGAGGCTGGCAATACAAAATACAAAAAAACAAGAAAATACATAGAATTTCATGAACCTTGACCGCGTACTGACTATGAATGCTTACTATGACGGGCCTCGCCTTGGCATTGCTGGCTTAAACGGCGTTGCTCATATCTATGAGGCAGAATTTGACCATAGCTCTGACGAGTATGGCGATCAATTTTTCCTGTCACCTATACGCCCGGATCTGCTTGCTCTGGTTCTTGAAGATTGGCAAATTTGGCTGCGGTCGGAGGCCGCATACAAGCGCGGTGAGGTGGCAGTCGATACCCACCCGGCCCTGCCATCTGAGCGCGAGCGACATGAAACCATCACGGCCATGATTGGTGATCAGCTCAAGATGGACCCTGCAAATCGTGCTTACTACAAAGCCAGCTTTTCTTATTTGCCTGGAGAGATTTACGTTGAATGGGTGGCAATTGAGAGGTGAGGTCTGGCTTGACGTTCATATCCCCAAGCTTGTGGCGACTACTCGTTGACGTTAGGCATAGAATCTAATCGTCACTACCTGGCTTGTATCCATATTACGTATATCGATTTTTCCCTGTTCCCTGACCATGCATCAATCTCTCAGTCAGAGCCTGCAACTCTGCTAGCGACATGCCATCCCTTTGCTGCAAATACAGAGGATGATCGCATTCCTGCAATTCTATCGCTGGCCGTTCACCCAGTGGCCTGGTGTGCAGTATAGCTTCCAGATGCAGGGTGGTTTTTTCATACGGCAGGGCGGATGAAAACCAGGCAAAGCAGGGTGTTTCAGTTTCGCGGCCTTCTGCTTCCCATAATTCACAGGTACGTTCAAAATTCTTTTCGCTTAGCGATACCCAGGCCAGCCAGACGAATTCTTCGCCGGTCTCGATGATGGGGATTTCGACACGACCGAGGACGAAAAAATATTTGTCATCGACGATGCACTGGTCGGATGACAGCTCGCAGCGTGACTCACGTTCGGCCTCTGGTATGGTGTACCAGATTTCCGGGGCAGATGGCCCATAACATAGGGGATGGCCTTCATGGAAGGCACCGCATGTGGCGCATGTAAAACCGGTAGACATTTTTTCCTTTTAGATGGCAATGGGCAGGGTAGCCAGTAGGGTGCTCTCCTGCCTGCAAACATCAATCCACAAACACTGTATCTGTCTTGCCCTGTGGCGGTATCTTGATGGCGATGGCTTTTACCGGGCCATTGCTGACGATGCTGCCAGCATGGGCTGTGCCTTTGGGGATGATGATCAGGCTGCCGGGTTTGAAGTCTTTGCGCTCTGTACCCAGCCACATGCTGCCGCTGCCTTCGATGATGTACTGGATTTCATCGGTTTGCGGGTGCATGTGTTTGGCGACATTGCCTGACTGTATGCCGACGGTGGCATGGTCGGTAATGACCAGGGAACGTGCATTCAAGTCGATATTGCCGGTCTTGGGCAAGTCGTCATGTTTGATGGCCAGTAAATCAATGATGGTGGCAGACAGGGCAGGTGCATCGGCTCGGGCATCGCTGACGGCATGTTGTATCAGGGGCGAAGCAACCAGGCCAGCAAAAAAAGCGGCGGCAATGGCAGAAGTTTTGTTGATGCGCATGGTATCTCCAGTTTTTAATGATTAAATGACGCAGGGCGAGTTACAAAGTGTGCAATACAAAATCATGTCCGGCAAGATATTTTCATTGCTATCACGGCATTGTTGCTTGTGCGCAGCCAGCAGTCCTGTTTCATTTCCTTACCAGTGCTGCCAGCTTGCAATTGTCTGCTACAAATCATTACAAAACCCGGTCAACAGGGTCTTTAAGTGGGTCGTTAATGTCACTACATAACAAGCATGCACTGTGCTTGTCCGCCACATGGTGCGGAATTGATCTGGAGAACAATATGAAAAGAATCGCACTTGGCCTGACGGCGATTGCTGCTGCGGCCGTCATGACTGGCTGCGTGGTTGCACCACGCCCTTATTATCATGCGCAACCCCAGCCGGTGTATACGCAGCCAGTTTATACGCAACCTGCTTATGCCCCTGGTGTTGTCATGGTAGAAACAGCACCGCCTGCGCCTTATGCTGAAGTGATCGGTGTAGCACCCAATCCTGATTATGTCTGGATAGGTGGCGCCTGGTTCTGGGAAGGTGGCCGTCATGTCTGGCACCGGGGTTACTGGTCGGCACCACGTGTTGGTCATGTCTGGGTTGGACATCATTGGGAGCAGGTTGGCCATTCCTGGCATTTCAGGGAAGGGCACTGGGCACCGCATCGCCGTTAATCTGCTGATGGCAGCTACTGCATGAGATCAATGGCGCAGACTATTGCGCCATGGCAGCTTGGCATGCTCTAATTCTGCTGACAAAATCAGCCTATCAATCTCATGCCATCTGCTATTTCCAAAAACATTAACAGTCTCAGCAGCCGCCGCCGTGCGCTGCTGTTTAGTCCTGCATTACTCTTGCTGGCGTCGCCCCAAATCGATGCCGCCAGCACTTACCAAAAAACGCAGATCGATGGCTGGACTTTAATGTACGACCAGGGTTTGCAGACGGCAGATGCGGCATCCAGGGCTGCCTTCATCAGCGCGCTGACTGATCAACTGAACAAACTCAAGAAATTGCCAGCCCATGCACAACGCAGTTTGCGTAGCGTCAGCATTTATGTGTCCAGCGGCACTTACCGCGCCTTCGGTGCGCAACATCATCCTTCCGCACTATGGCTGCAGGAGCATGCTTACCCAGTCGAGTTTGCTGGCAATATAGAAATCTGCAACTGGAAAGAATTTACTATCCTGGTGCGCAGCCAGCCTTATGGGCTATTGCATGAAATGGCACATGCCTACCATTTTCAACATCCAGAACTCGATGCAGCCATCCTGCGCGCCTATGAAAACGCCAAAGCCACCGGACTATACCGTCAGGTCACGCGTGACCATAAGCCCGTGCTGCAAGAAGCCTATGCACTCAGCAACCACCGCGAATATTTTGCAGAACTCAGCGAAGCCTATTTTGGGGAAAATGATTTCTACCCCTATCAAAATGCCGAGCTAAAACAATATGATGCGCATGGTTATGCGATGCTGGAAAGTGTCTGGAAAATCTGAGCAGGTTCAAGACTTCAATCAAGCTCATATTTACTGCAATGTCAGCGCCAGCCGATATTTCTTTGTGACTGCAACTTTCTACTACCATCCCTAATCAGCAAGAGTATGTGCTGAATCAGCATTCGCATGCCTGGCCCGGCTCATATACTTTCCATTAGCCAGGAGCAGTAATGATCTGGCAAGTAAAGAATTCGCTGACACAATGTGCAGCGAATCCTACTTTCATTTCCAGGCATGGTGCGTTGAAATCAGGGTCTCACCTCTGACCTGGTCGCGCCGTCACATTTGATGGAGTTCATGGTGCGTCCAAGATTCATGCTCAAAAAAGTCATACTGGCTACAGCACTGTTTTCAGCACTATTATGTACGATGAATATCAAGGCACTGGCTGATGACCTGGCAGGAGCAGATATCATCCTGGGGCAGTCAGCCCCTTTGACCGGCAGTTTCAGTGAACTGGGCAAGGCTTACCGCGATGGTGCGCTGCTGTATTTTGACAAGATAAACCGCCAGGGTGGTGTCAATGGCCATGCTATCAAACTGCTGACCTTTGATGATGCCTACGTGGCGAAACAGGCAGAAGACAATACCCGCAAGCTGATAGTGCAACACCGTGTGCTGGCGCTATTTGGGCATATGTTTACCAATACGGTCAAAGTGTCTTTGCCCATCGCCACGACGGCGCAGGTGCCGTATGTAGCACCGTATGCGGGCAATGATGAGCTGTATGCGAAAGTCAACCCCTATCTGTTCATGACACGTGCCAGTTTTTCTGCTGAACTTGATACCCTGATCAGGCAATTCTCTGTCATGGGTTTGAAGCGGGTGGCTCTGATACGCTATGACAGCCAGTCTGGCGCAGCACTGGAAAAGGAACTGGCAGGCAAGGTGCAGGCGTTGCAACTGACGCCGCTGGTGAGCACGGTAATCCCCTTGCAGTCTGGGGATTTTTCCAAAAACCTCGGCGTGCTGGCGCAGGCGCGCCCCGATGCCGTGGTGCTGGGCGTGTCTGGAAAAGATGCCGTCCAGTTTATCCAGCAATTCAACAAGGCAGCGCTGGTCAAACCCATACAGTATTTTGCCCGCAGCCTGATCGCCGGGCATCAACTGGTTGCCGAGCTGGGTGAAGAAAGCCGTGGCCTGGTCTTGTCGCAGGTGGTGCCGTCACCATTCAATGGCAAGGCCCAGATCGCACGCGAATACCAGGCCACGCTGAACACCACGACCACCGCAGCATTGAAGACCACACCCAGTCATATTGCCCTCGAAGGTTTTATCGCTGCCAAGGTGATGGTAGAAGCGCTGAAACGCACCGGCAACAAACTGACTCGGCCAGCCTTGCTGGCAGCGCTGGAATCCATGCACGACTGGAATTGTGGTGACTTCCCCATTAATTTCTCTGCTGGCAAGCACAATGGATCCAGCTTTGTGACGGTCACCGTGATCGGTGCGGGCGGGCATTTTATTGAATGAAGTGCTGCGCCGTGCAATTCAATGCAAGGCGGGACGGTAGCCGCGCCTATGCAAGCAAGCCAGAGTCCGCCAACAGGCCATTCCAGATTTTATCTACGATAGGGTTGTTGCTGTTGCGCAGGCGGCACAGGCAGATATCGAAACTGACACGCATGCTGGCGTCGCCAACTATCATCAAATTGCCTTGCTTCCAGTCGTCCAGTATCAGGCGCTGGGGCAACCATGCAAGACCGGTACCTCGCTTGGCCATTTCCAGTATTGATTCATAGGAGTCAGCCTGGAACACGGTTTGCAAGGCAAGCTTGCGCGGCAATTCAGACAGGTGTTTGGCTAGCACGCCGCGCAAGGTGAGCGAGGTCGAATACGCCAGCCAGGGTGTTGGAGAATTGCCTGAAACAGAGATGCGGAACTTGGGCCGTCCCTGTGCATCTGGTGCACAAACCGGCACCAGCAATTCACGTTCCAGCGTCATGCTTTCAAATTGTCGCGGGTCCAGCAGCAGACGTGTGGCCGGGCTGGAATAGCTGACCAGCAAATCAACATCACCGGCAGACAAATGCTTGATGGCCTCTTGCGCGCCGCTGGTAGTGACAGAGGCAGAAAACGGCCCATAGCGCCGGTTCAACGATTCGTACCAGTCAGGAAAAAAAGTTTTGGCCAGCGTGCGGCCAGTGGCTATCCTGAGCGTATCATCCTGGCGGTAAGCGGTATCCTGCACTTGCGCCCGGGTGGCGTTAAGCACGTCCAGCGTGTGGACTGCGGCATCCAGAAAGAGCAAACCTGCCGGGGTAAGCGACACCGGTTGCTGGCGTTCTACCAGGCTGGCACCGACCCATTCTTCCAGCGCACGTATGCGCCGCCCAAATGCAGGGTGGGTCACAAAACGGTTTTCAGCCGCACGCGAAAAGCTGCGCGTGCGTGCCAGTTCGACAAAATCTTCCAGCCATGTCAGTTGCATCTTGATGCCCTCTGGGTAGCAATCTGTTATGGCATGATTTGCCTATATGACGCACATGGTATGTGGGCCCATGTGACCCTATGTGACCCGTGACAAGCTTACTTGCCTTTGTATATTCCAGCTTCCAATATCATATCGCCGCTGCGCACGAAATAGGTTGCTTTCTTTTCCAATTCTTTGGTTTCGGGATTATTGTAGCGATAATCCACCCATCCCTTGCCCTTGCTTTTGGCCAGTTCGACAATTTCCTTGCGATAGAATTTTCCATCTGCATCCGGGAAAACCACCATGTTCTTGCCCACCACGCGCGGGTTGATGGGATGGGCGATGGTGGTGCCATCCAGGGCGCGCAGGGCAAGATAGACATCGCCTTTGATGAAGGCCGGGTTTTTATTATTGACTTCCTTGATCAGCGCGTCGTTGCCATGTGCTTCGACATAGGCCAGGCCCTTATTGACGATGATAATGGCGTCTTCAGGCGTATCTGCTGCAAAAGCAGGAGCGAAAAACCCCATCAGCAAGGGCAAGGCGAATAATTTCAATGTTTTCATGACGATATTCCTTGAAAATTCAATCGACGAATAATGCAAAGGACAGCAGAGCAGGCTACAGATTCAATACAGGGTATCCGCACTGAATCCTTAAGCTCTGCCCAACCCCGACATTCAAAAGTAGTGACGCACACCCATGTTCAATACCTTGTCCGTCGCACCACCGGTCAACACCTTGTATTTGGCTGCCGCGTCATTGCGGATTTGCCCGTAGCTGGTATACAGCGCCGTGCGTTTTGACAAATCATGGATATAGCCTATCGCCACTTGTGTTGCATCGGCATTCACCACCGCCTTGTCAGTCTTGCGGATATACGAAAACACCACGGTACCCGCTTCGCCTGCCTTGGCGCGCACGCCCAGCAACAAGTCGCGTTGATCAAGCGGGCTGGCTGTGCCCAGTATCACGCCTTTTTCCCAGCCGTAAGCGGCATACAAAGTCGCCCATGACACTTGCACATTGCCGCCTATCAGCGTCATTTTGGTGGCATTGGTGTCAGCCGCATTCCTGATATTCTGGTGTGTGATGACGACATCCACAGGCCCGGTCTGGTATCCCGCAAAACCGGCAATGGTACGGTTGGCGCTGTTGTTACCGGCCACTTCACCCGCACCATATTGCAATTCACCTCTCAGGCCATTGGCGGCATAGCTATAGGTCAGCAGGTTGTCGGTGCGGCTGCCATTAAAGCTGATCAGGCGCGAAGAATCACCCGCCATGCCTATGCGAAAAGGATCAAAAGTCGCATTGTTGGCATACACAGGGTTAACCTGGCGGCCCATGCGCACTGCACCAAACGCACCGGTGATGCCGACAAAGGCCTGGCGGTTGAACAGCCTGGCAGCGTCTGACTGCGCACCGGTATCGACGTTGAAGCCACTTTCGAGCAGGAAGATGGCGTTCAAGCCATTGCCCAGATCTTCCGTCCCTTTAAAACCCAGGCGGCTGCTGTTGAGGATGCCGCTATCCATCCGTGTAACGGTGGTGCTGCCATTATTTTCATAAACGATACCAGCGTCGACGACGCCATACACGGTGACACTGGATTGTGCCCATGTCAGGCCAGTGACTGACATGGCAGACAGCAATGCGGCGATGCTTATGAGTGGGGTTTTCATGGTAGATCCTTGTAAAGTTTTGATGAAAGAAACAGATGAGTCGAATAAGAAAAATCAGTTATGTCCTTCGTTGTCTGCATGGCTATCCGGTATTTTTTTTGCCAGCCGCATGACCGTGACATTCGGCCCCAGGTGTCGTAATGAAGGCTGGACGATGACGCAATCGTCATAGGGCGTGACGATGTCTGCACCGCCGTCCGTGGCTATCGTGGTACCGGCGGTCTTGATCAGTTCCAGCCCACGGAAATCGTGGCTGAATGCAAAGTCCATGCTCCTGGCGACCACTGGTTGTGTGACTTGCAAAAAGCGCTGCATGACCGGATAAGCCAGTTTCAGGAAATGCGACAGGCTCATGATGTCCATGACCCCCGTTGCTGCCAGAAAGCGACTGGCCGTATCCAGCGCTACGTCGCGGCTGCGTGCAGAAAAATGCTGGCCAGTTTCCACCAGCAAGGCATTCCTGGGGCTGTGGATATCACCAAAGCCGCCGTAGTCACGCATGCGCTTGCCGTTCGGGTGACCCGCGTCAGCAATCACATGGGTGGGCACACCAATCTGTGCGGCAAAGCGCAAGCCTTTTTCCAGCGGGCCGCTCATCATCAGCGGCGGTGATTCTTCATGCATGGAATGGATGTCGAGCAGGTAATCGACGCTGTCGATGATGGGGCGCAACGCACGGGCACGACGCAATTCCACGCTGTCGTCCTTACCATCGAGCCTGTCTGCTGACCAGACGCGGTTCATGTCTTCATCAATGTAGCGGGTGGCATCCGGGTTATTGATGTCGAACTTCAGGTAGGCATCGACATTGGCAAAGCCCAGTGTGATGCGGCCTTGCAAGGGCTTTGGCCGCATCCGCAACAAGGCATCGACAGCAATCGCACCGCTGACTTCATTGCCATGTGTAAGCGCCATCACCATCACATGCGGGCCAGCAATGCCGCTGTCGAAAGTGTGGATGTAGTCGACACCGGTATTACTTTTCTGCCATCTGGAAATGTCAGGGAAATCGACCTCGATAGGATAAACAGGTAATCCGGCACGAATCTGATCCAGGGTTTTCATGTAAATAATTCCAAAAAAAGACAAAGGGCTACCCAGCCTGCCATGCAGGAGAGCGGTAAAAAGTAGGGAAGTGAATCAGGAAGTAAGTCCGAGTAGCCTTAGCTTTGCGGTCGGTGTTTCATCCGCTGGCCAAGCGCCAGCACCGCGACGACACTGATGGCAGAAGTCGCCATGACATAAAAGCTGGGTGCCATCTTGTTGCCAGTGGCCGAGATCATCCAGGTCACCAGCAAAGGCGCGAAACCGCCAAAGATGGTGACAGAGAAGTTATAGCTCAATGCCAGACCAGTACCACGCGATGTGGTCGGGAAGATATCCGACAGCATCGCCGGTATCGGGCCCAGACAGGCAGCGATCAACAAGCCCACCAAGAACTGCACGGCGATCAGCGTCGTTACCGTTGGCCAGGTATTCAGTATCAAGAACAATGGGTAAGACGTCAGGCCTATCAGCATCAGGGCAATTGACAATACCCGGAAGCGGCCAAAGCGGTCAGACATCGCGCCAAAGATGGGGGCAGTAATCATCAGCACCACGCCAGTGATCATCGCCCCCAAAAATGAAGACGTAGCAGGTATATGCAGTTGCTTCAAGGCGTAAGTTGGCATGTACAGTTTGTGCACATAATTAAATGCCGTTGCACCCGACACCACGCCTATGCCCAGCAGCAGGTTGGTGGTTTCATGCAGCAGTACGGTGCGCAAGGGAGAACGTTCTGCCTTGATGGCTTTGACCTTTTTAAACTCTGGCGTTTCATCAATCTGGTTGCGGATATATAAACCGACTGGGCCTACCAATAAGCCAAAGGCAAAGGCCAGACGCCAGCCCCAGTCATTCAACTGCGCATCGGTCAGGGTGTAGCTGAGCAGCGCACTGATTCCCGCGGCCAGCACCGTTGCCAACCCCTGCGTAGATAACTGCCAACTGGCGAAAAAGCCACGGCGTTTGCCGTCAGCATGTTCCACCATATAAGCCGTGGCTGCGCCAAATTCACCACCGGTAGAAAAACCCTGCAACATGCGCGCAACGATAATGATGATGGGTGAGGCAATACCAATCTGCGCATAGGTCGGCGCAAAGGCGATCATGCCTGTGCCTATCATCATGATGGTGATCGACAAGGTCAGTGAGGGCTTGCGGCCAGCACGGTCAGCATATGACCCCAGCATGATGGCACCCAGCGGGCGCATGACAAAGGAAATGCCAAAGGTACCAACGCTGAGCAGCAAAGATGTGGTTTCACTTTCTGCTGGAAAGAACAGCTTGCCGATGATGATGGCGAAGTAGCCATAGATCAGCAGGTCATAAAATTCCAGCGCATTGCCTATGCTGGCCGCGCAGATTTCTTTCCACGGCTGGCGTGGTGCGGTGATGTTGGGTTCAACAGCAAGGGATTGCAGTTGTGCTGACATATACAGACTCCGGTATTTTTATCAGGTTTCATCAGTATGGGTGAGATACCGGGAAACACATTTAATAAAGTCAAAAAAACTTGCTGGTTTTCATATCCTGCAACGTAACAAGCAAATTTCTCTGGGCTTGACCGAGTATAGTTTTGAGGCAAATTCGTCTCTGTGCCGTTTCGGCACCAGATGGTGCTTTCTTATGCGATGAGGGCTTTTTCAAATCTGTGAAGCAATGTAAAAACTGTTCAGTGACATAATGCAATACAGAGTGAAATACAGAATAAAAAACGCGCTGGATAAATAAAATGAAAGAGTTTTTTTGTTTGAAAAACCAGGTAACCTCATGCCGCATACATGGCCGCAAAACAGGCTGAGATTGTGGTTTTTAAACCAAAGAAGAATTTTTGCGCCTTGCTTCGAGATTGTTTATTATCTCTTTTTGCATATTTACCAACGTGATGTAGTACTCCTGGCATATTAATTAGGACTTACGCAAAATTGTCCCAACAAGGCGCAGCGACGAAGACAGTACTTTAGTACGGCGAGGAGCTGCAACGCTGTTGGGGCGGTTTTGCGTAAGTCCTATTAATGTCATATACAATTCACGCATAAACCCTGTATAGGACGCAACTGATGAACGCATTGGAAGTATTGAACCGTAAGCTGTTTTTGCAATTGAATGCCGGTGAACAGACTGGTGCTGGCATGATCAGCACCGCAACGTTTATAGCCGATGTATTGATTTACCTGATTCCGCTGGCCCTTGTGCTTGCCTGGTTATGGCTGCCTGAGCGCCGCCAACTGGCACTCAGGGCGTTTCTGGTGTGCAGCATAGCCCTCGGTATTGGCCAGTTGCTGGCGTTGTTCTGGCCGCATCCCCGTCCCTTCATGATAGGTCTGGGGCACACCTGGATACCTCATGCTGCCGATGCCTCTTTCCCCAGTGATCATGGCCTCGTCTTTGCCAGCATGGCTTGTAGTCTGTTGCTAACGGGTGAGCTGGCCTGGGGCATGCTGATAGCACTTATGGGTATTGCGGTGGCATGGTCAAGAATATTCCTGGGCGTGCATTTCCCGCTGGATATGCTGGGTGCCCTTGGGGTATCGCTATTGGCCTATTTATTTCTGTCACCCTTGTGGGCAAGATGGGGTAACCAGTTCATGCAAGCGACAGAAAAGCTGTACCGCTATCTGCTGGCCTGGCCCATTTCCAAAGGCTGGATCAGGGCGTAGTTTCTGTTTTGGTCAGCGATTGAAATAGACCACAGCTGCAACAGCAACACCTATCCAGAACAGGGCACCAATAAAGATGGTCACATTGGTGCTCAAGACCAGGCCTTTGCTGTCGCGCCAGTAATAGGATTTGCCTGCCGGTGTTTCGCCCTTAAAACCTTCACCGCGCATCATACCCAAAGTCAGGACGGGAATCAGCACGCGACCCGTGCCATAGAGGATCACTTGAAACAGGATTTCGAAAAAGAATTCCAGTATAAAGTCCATGAGGAGTGTCCAATAGTGGGAGGAGGGCCAAGCGTCAGTCAAAGAGATGATCTTGTGCAGATGTCTTGCCATAATCCAGTTTAGCAGAGTAATCCTATGTGTCGGATACTTGCCAGTAGTGATATTGCGACGGCCTTGGCAAAGGGATAGTCGTAGGGCGCATTGTAATGCGCCTTACGTCACGGCAAGAAAACCAAATTTGAAAATTGTGAATACGCGAAATTAATAAAGGAAAATTATGTCGAAGAATTATGCAGTTGTGCTTGCTGAGGGAGTTGAGAGATTGTTTCCAGTTAGTATGTCTTCATTTATACGTACTTCACAAGAGTTGCATTATTTTCTGGCAAGCGAAATAGATGCTAACGGGACTTTTTTCTATATGGTGTTAAGAGAATCAGCAAATTTGGGAATTCCGACGGATTTTCAATTGCATATTCCACACGGATATATTCGCTACATACTTGCAACCAAGGACGAAAAATTGCTTGGTTTTTTTTAGAAAAAATCTGGTTAAATTTTTTTGTCAATCTACGAGTGATTAGTGACGTAGGGCGCATTGCAATGAGCCCTACGCCACGGCGACAGCGAACATTAATGTCGCAGCCTGCTTACTCCGCCAGCTTCACATTCATGGTAATACGCGCCGTGAAGACTTTGACGCCGCCGCTATCGACCACGTCCACGGTGACGATCTTGTCGCCTGCTGTGCTCCAGTCCAGCTGGCTGCCGTCTGCCACTGCAGTCACATCGGTCTTGGCCTTGGCCAGATATTCCACCGTCATGCCCTTTGGTATCCAGCGCCCGCCTGCGGGGATGGAGACATCAGTCATGGTGCCTGCTACCAGCTCTGCCGCATTGCACAGGGCAATCGCATGGATGGTGCCCAGGTGATTGGTGATTTCGCGGCGGAAGGGGACTTTGGCTTCGGCATAGCCGGGGCGCAGCTCGGTCATTGTGGGATTGATGGTGCTGAAGTAAGGGGCCATCTGGCACACCATTTTGCTAAACTGCTCCGGGCCACCCAGTTTGAACATCTCTAGTGCTTGACTCATTTTTTTGTCTCCTGTCGTGTGTGCGAAAAACTTGAATTAGAATAATATTCTAAAATAGAACTTAATTCTGTAATGGAATACTATTCCAGAACATTTTTCTGTGTCAAGCGGTTTACTCGCGGGCGCGCTGCGGTATCATCGCCATCGAACGATTTCTTTTATTTATATTTATCCAGCTCCAGGCGGCATTGATTTGGCTACAGCAGACGTCCTCGAACGCAATTACCCCGGCAGGCGTGCGCAGTTAAAGCGCGATATCCTGCTGGGTGCCCTCGCATGTTTCAATGAACATGGCCTGGACCTGACCACGATAGAAATCATCAAGCAGCACTGTGATACCAGCGTTGGCAATATCTACCATCACTTCGGTAGTAAAGAAGGCCTGGTGGCAGCACTGTTTTTTAGCGCACTGGAAGACCAGGCGCGCTTGCTGGCAGACTATCTGGACAAAGCCCAGACGGCGCAAGAAGGTGTGGCGGCAATTGTTTGTGCCTATGTTGATTGGGTGACAGAGCAGCCAGAACTGGCGCGCTTTCAATACCAGGCACGCGCCGCGGTTGCCAAGGGGCCGCAGGCGGATGAATTGTCAGCCAGGAACCGCGCCCGCAATAAAAACATGCACGCCTGGTGGGCAGCGCCTGGCAGACGCGATTTGATCAAACACATACCGGATGATTTGTTGCCATCGCTGTTGATCGGGCAGGCAGAAAACTATTGCCGTGCCTGGTTGTCGGCGCGCGTAAGCACCTCGCCAAAAAAATACCGTGAACACCTGACGCAGGCAGCGTGGAATTCTTTGGCACCCGTAGCCTTAGCAACCTCCGTAGATACGATTAGCGCAGCGTAATCGTACAAATACGAACGTGAAAATTGCAAGAAGTTGAAGGCAATCCAGACAGTTTGATGCGCAACATTCGCGCGATTTAGCCATGCTAATCGCACATGCGAACTAGTGCCGATAATGTAGTTGCAGATTACTGGTGAAAACCATCTCTGCAATACCTACAGACAAAAAATTCAAAAAAAATGCTCATAGTCTGATAATTCACAAACAAATACCCTATCCTTGCGCATGATGTCGGCTGTGTGCGCTATTCTCAGGAAAAAGTGCTATTCGTTTACTTGTGCCAAACTTTTCCTTGTTGACATAGCCTGGATCGACGTGATTGATGCTTACTCTTGTTATTGACCTGCAATTCTTTCGTTCACAATTTTTTGGTTAGGGCATTCATGCAAACAAATTACGCTTCGACTGCTGCTTTGGGCTACGATCGCCGTACCATATTGTTTCATTGGCTTAGCGCCTTTCTGGTGACAGGACTTTGGGTGGTCGGGCAGACGATAGATTTTTTCCCCAAAGGCACGCCGCGTATGACGGTGCGTAGCTTGCATATCAGTTTTGGTATCTTGCTTGGCGTGGTGCTGATATTGCGACTCATCTGGCGCAGAACCTCTGGCACCAGGCTGCCTGCCGCTGATCCCGGTATGCTGGGTAAACTGGCGGTAGGTATACATCATCTGCTGTACCTGCTGATGGTGGCCATCGTGATCATTGGGGTAGCGGCAGTATGGATACGTGGAGATAATTTGTTTAATCTTTATACCGTCCCAGCGTTTGATCCTGCCAACAAAGAGCTCAGACATAATGTCGTCGAGTTGCACGGTTTGCTTGCCAATATCTTGCTCGCACTGGCAGCTTTTCATGCGGCAGCTGCCTTGTGGCACGGCCTGGTCAAAAAAGATGGCGTGTTGCGCCGCATGTTACCTGCCAGACCTTAGTACCGATGAGCGCTTGCGCCAAGCCAATCGCAAAAATTGAAAACATTGATGGCGCTTGATGTAGCTGAGATCGATAGAGGGGCAGTTTTTTGGCACCATTAATTGGTTAACGCCAGGCTGCGCCTGGCAGTCTGCAACTTTTGCATGTCCACCCGCTGTAACTCCACCTGATCGAGCCGCACGAATACAAAACCCTGCTTCAAGGTCTCTGCCAGTGCAACCGCCAGACCCTCGGCAGAATCGGATGCTGGCTTGTTCATATGTGCAATGATCACATCACCGGCTTGCAGGCGTTTGAATTGATTGATGATGGCTTGCTTGCGTAGCGTCGCGCCCTGGTCCGCATTCAAGGAGAAGCCTGCAATCTTGTAACCCATGCGTTTGATCTCATCCATCGCTTGCGGGTCATATTTTGCGCTGGCACCGCGGTACCATTGCGGCGTCGTACCCATGGCACTGGTGATGGCTTTGGCACCTTCAGTGACTTCACGTTGCAGACTGGCGATATCGGGTTCACCCACCAGGCCGTAGACTTTTCTGCCGGGGCCTATGATGGCGGGGATGTGTTTTTCACCGTGGTCTTCGACATCAAACAAATCCAGATGGGCCTTGATGATGGTGACACCTGCTGGATTTTTATCCAGCCATTTCTTGGTCACAAAAATGGTGGCAGGGATACGCTTGCGTATCAGGAAGTCCAGCAACTCTGCATCAAACTTGCCCGAACAGGCATCCAGCGTCAGCGCTATTTTTTTGTCTGCAATGACGGGTGTAGCGATGCGGTTGTGCACCTCAACAGGCATGGCCAGCACAGATGAACTCCAGGCAATACAGGCGAGGGCGGCGAGGGATGAAAAGCATGCAGGGCGGCTGATGCGAAAAATCATGTCAGATAAACTTATTTTTTCTATAAGCCGCGAGTATACGTAATTGCAGGCTAGAAGCAGCTTTAATTACATTTGGTAAAACTACAGGAATAGAGATAGTGTGTGCCAGCGCACAGACCCGTCAGTCGTCGTGCATTAGTATGGTTTCACGTTGCAAAGAGTTGTATCACCTGGCAGATAAGCCAGGGAGCAGAGCGAGGCACGTCTTGGACAGTATGTCATCCACGGGTGTAGATTCACCGTACAGATAGTGCGGGCGTTTATGTCAGTTTGGGGGACTCTAAAAGAACCTGCCAGTGGCAGGTTTTTTTTCGTCCTGATCGATGCTTAAACTAAAACGATTGCAGGATGAAGCGTGCTTAGCACCTTGCAGGATGCGCCATGCGCGCCATTTTTTTGAGGTATGTACATGCTGCTTTGTACGAAGCCATCATCCCTTGAAAATTTTTTGACATTGAGATGGTGCGCACGACGTGCCCTGCAAATTGACTCGGTTACCCACCCCGCTACTTTGCCTGTACCGCTGATCTCTCCATTGCTTTAATTACCTATTTGACAAACTATTCGCGATGGCATAGGGTAGCTGTTTTCTTCCGCGAAGAGTTTCCGTTTATGAAAACCAAATTTGTCTTGATCAGCATAGTGGCCGCATTGTCGGCAACCTCGCTAGCATCAGCCGGTGTTACTGCCCCCAATAGCGGCAGCATCAAAGTCGAGGGAGATGCCAGGGTCTCTACCCTGAATGGCGTCGGTGGCAGCTTGAATGAAAACGGGAATATCCTTGAACTCAAAAATGGTGAGTTAAGCCTGAATGGCATCGTCGTCTATAAAAAGAAGGGCGTGCTCAAAGTACGGCTGGTACACAACGGTGAGAACTTCAGCCTGACCGTCAATGGCAAGAACGTGCCGCTGCCTGGGATCAAGCAGGCCCCGGCACTGACATAAAACTCAAATAAAAACCAAAGCCAGATATGCTTAGCTTGCTTACTGCTGGCAGCATTCCCAATGCTGGCTTTGTTTTGTTAATTCTAACTGCTATTTCTTCTGGTCGGGGCAAGTCGCTGGCATATTGCGCTGCTTCAGGAAGTTGATCAAGGGCTGGTTCTCATAGTGGCGGGCTTCTTCATACAGTTGATAGCTATCGCCATATTCACCCGCTTCAGGGCAGATCAAATCCAGCAGTTGCTGGTCATTGAGTTTATTGAGTACGGCCAGCAATGCCGATGGCACCTTGGAATAACCAGGAAGGATGCCATTGCCATCCCGGTTCAGTTGGCGCAAATTGGCACCGCTTTGTATCAGGTAAGCCAGCAAACCGGCACCGCCATCTTTGGCAGTTTCCAGCCCACTTCTGCTGCTTAGTTTGTGTGCCAGTGTGTCTGCTTCTTTGCCATTCATTTCGCGCAGGCGTGACTGTATGCGTTTCCTGTCAACTTCGCCATAAGTATCCAGGTCGGCATAAGAAAATCTTTGCAGCGTCCAGATCTGCAGCGGTGACAACATATTCGATTCAGCGGGGATGGTGTAAGGGTCAACACCCGCATCCAGGGCAAAAAGGATGAGTTCAGTCTTGCTGCTTTCCATTGCCAGGGACAGCAGCGAACGTCCGACAACCACGATTTTCATATCCACCCCATGCGCTTGCAGATAGCGCAGGGTAGTGAGCAATTGCTCTGTATCTGAATTGCGCTTGCTGTCAACCACATCCCACCAGGATGGTGCGGTTTTATTGGCTTCGACAGCATAAGAAAAAGTCTTGGAAGGGCAGGTCAGCGACAGCTTTTGTTCGACAAACACATCCAGCAAACCAGTGTCAAGGCGCTGCAACACTGGGTCCAGGTAAGCACAGTGCGCCTTCGCATCCTTGTCTTGTGTCTGCAGATCAATCAACATGGCGCGCATGGCGATGGCATCCGCCTTGGGCAGCACGCATTCTGTCAATACACGTTCTTTGACCGTTATGTCATACTTACCTGATGCCAGTTCTGTTTTCAGCACTGCACGGTCACCATCACAGGCACTGATGCGCAAGAGATTGCGTTGCCAGGCATCCTGTTCATCTTGAGCGAGTCGCTGTGTCTCGTTGTTGTCCTTCAATTGGCTGATCTGGTGCATGACATAACTGGTCCCCATGCTGCCACCCATACAAACCGGAAAAACCAGCAAAGGAGAAGCCAGCGCAATCAGCAAACGCGGCAAGAAATTTTTCTTCAGTTTGATGAAAATCACGATCATCGCAATGATGCTGAACACGAAACTGCCAGCAGCAGCAACGAGGAGTTCTTCCAGGCCAGTGCTGGGTGCAAAGGCGAACGCTGTGCTAGTGAATGAGAAACAGAATAGTGTGAAAAACAGGCGGGTCAGATTTGCTGTATTCGGCCTGGCATGTGCAGGAAACAAGCTGAGGGTGCAGCGATCTTTTTTTGTGGTCAAGGTGTCGTCCGCTTTATTTGCAGTTATTCGCAGTTCTTGAGTGTGCGTGAAAGCTATCGGCAATTAAGAAGTTTACCGATAGCTTTATGACTATAACATGTTGTGGAACGGCTCTGACAATTGATCCAGTGACTTCAGGCTGTAAAGCTATGGATGACTTCAATTTCGCCAGCAATGTTTTCATTCATCAGCTCAACATCTTCAGCCGGTATCCACCATTCTGTGTGAATGGCACCACCAACTGTCTGGATTTGATACTTGTCCATGAAACTTTTGTTTACCTCAAAACGCGTCACGTAGCCTGCACCGCTTGCGGCTACATTCCAGTCCCTGGCAATCTGTATCGCATATTCAACATTCGTCACCGGGTAGAAAATTGGCTGTTCTGGTAAACGGGGCGGCCATTTTTTGTAGCCACTGTCACGCACCAGTGCCAGCTCTTGGGGGCCGGTGGGGCGGTAGAGTGTGACGGTTGTGATGTTTTGTGTAGTCATGATGATTGTTTCTGGATATGGATGTGTCCACTATAATTCACTTATTTTATAATTACAACTAACTTGGTTGTGATTTAAATTTAAGATAATGGTGAAATACAAGTGAGACTACTCAAATGTCGTTTGCAAGACTCTGAAATTTGTCGATATTGGTGGGGATCGACTGACGCCACCAGGCTCCAGCCTGCGCTGGAGTGACGACTTTGAGAGTGGCAGTAGTATTGTTGATGGCGCGTTTAACAGGAATGTTCTACAAAACGCATATAGCAAATACAAGGCGCAGCACGTCGCATCAACTATGTGCCGCGCCCTTGGACTCAATCCAAACCTATCCCCGTTTCACCTTATCCCTCTCCTTCACCGACCGCATCAAGATCTTCCACTTGGACCTTGCCGCAATCCTGTCCAGCGGGGTTTGCTGGTTGCGGCGGGTTTCGCGTAGCAGCTTTTGATAGTTCTTGAGCCTGTCTTCATCCACCACGGCACGCACGGCGCAGCCGGGTTCGCTTTGGTGGCTGCAGTCGCGGAACTGGCATTCTGCGGCCAGGGCGTCGATGTCGGCAAAGCTGGCGCTCAACGCTTCTTCATCGAGGTTGAGTTGCAGGGTGCGCAGGCCGGGGGTGTCGATGATGCAGGCACCGCCGGGGCATAGGTGTAGTGAGCGTGCGGTGGTGGTGTGCTGGCCACGACCATCGCTGGCGCGCACGGCACCGGTATCTTGCGCGCTGCTGGTCAAGGTATTGGTCAGCGTCGATTTGCCAGCTCCGGATGAACCCAGCAAGATCAGCGTCTGGCCCGCCGCCATCCAGGGTGCCAGCATGTCTGCGGCCATGCTGCTTTGGCCGTTGACGGCAAATACGGGCACGCTGGCGGACAGGCGTTGTTCGACTTCCGCCAGACGCGCTGGGGCATCTGCATGCACATCGGCCTTGGTCAGTACCACCACGGGGGCGACTTCGGCGGCGTGTACCAGCGCCAGATAACGTTCCAGCCTGCGCAGGTTGAAGTCGCTGTCCAGCCCCATCACCAGCAGGGCAGTATCGATATTGCTGGCCAGGGCTTGTCGTCGCCCTTCATTATTGCGCCGTGCCAGATGCGTCAATGGCGGCATGCGGGCGATGAAGTGGTAAGCGTTAGCTGTATCACCGCTGATGTTGCTGAGCAAGCCCCAGTCGCCAACGGCCAGGCTGTCATCCTCTGCTGCCAGTTCATGCAAGAGGCGCGGCAGGGCGCGGGTCTGCATAGCGCTCATGCCATTGTGAACGACCAGGCTGTCGCGGTGCACTTCAGTAATGCGCACCATTTGCAGCGCGGCATTGTCGGCGGCATCAGCATAATCTGCTGCCAGCGCATGTAACTGGTTGGCGATAGCAGGTGTCAGGCCGATCAGGCGCAGGGATGCGAAATCAAAATTGATCATGATAAGTGTGTATCCAGATTCAGGCGTGCATCGTTTTTGAATGCACTAAACCATCCCGCAGGCACGGCATATAAGAAAATAAGTCGGGCGTGCAGGAACGAAAAAAAAGAAAATGGAAGTCGGCGCGCGATCAGATGCGCATCAATACACTAGCGATGAAATTTTAAGACGCCAGAAAACGATGTGGGCAGATCAGGCAGCCGACAAGAGGGCAATATCCGTGGTTCTCATGATGTTGTCTCCTGTGGTAGTTGATGGAAGTCGTAGTGTGCCAGCAGTGGGCGAGGGCGTCAACGGGAAAAACTGTCTGGTGGCCTGCATGCGGCCAAGCCACGCCAGGCGCTGACCTCAGTGTACCCGCTCAGGAAGAAATAATATCAGTTATATCGATGTGACCAATGCCTGTGAGTTTGACCAGGAAGTCACCGTAACCAACGTAAGTACCAATATTGCTTTTATGCTGATAAAGATAGATGCCAGCCGCTTCGCCGCTATCGACGGCGATGATATATGCTTGTCCGGCTGCCCATAATAATGCTTGCTTTGTCGCGATAGCGCCATCGATAATATTTTTTGGCAAGCTGTCGAAGTCAGAAGTAGTGATCGCGAAATAGCCAAGTGTTGTCGCCGCCAATCCTGTGATGAACTTGTCTGTACCAGTAGCATTGAAATTGCTGATCGTCGTCAGCGTATTTTTGATGTTGCTGAATGAATTAGTTTTTATATTTAACAGATCGTTCCCATCACCGGTCGTAGCAAGCAGTAAATTTGTTGTGCTAAAGCCACTGGTACTAAAATTGAATGTGCCTGATTTACCTTCTGTCTCAACAATGTCAATTATGCCTGTGCCACCTGTCACGTTGATGGAGGCTCCCGGCACATTGACATTCACCCTGGTAGAAGAACTGCTTGCCGACGCGCCAAGTGATAGCATGCCCGTGCCATCCAGGTTAATGATGACAGGGCCAGTGCTAAGAGCTGCTGCATTAGGCAAGAAAGTGGAATACTTAGAATTATGAGGTCCTGTCATGCTGACATTGACAGCACCTGTTGCTGCGTCATTATAGATATAAGATCCCGCCCGCATTCCCAGGCCAGTGATGGTATAAGAGCCTGCGCCACCAAGTTTGAGCATGGAAGTCATATTGCTGACATCGACAGTGGTTGCGCCATTACTCACTATTGAATGCAGCCCGTCATTGTTGTCCTTGACGTTAAGTGTTCCGCCTTCATCAGTCAGGCGGATGTCACGAAACTGGTTATTCTCTATAACGAACTTGCTGTTGCCACCCAAAGTCAGGCTGGATGCCTTGACTGAAGTGATGTTGACCTGTTGTCCATTGTTCACCGTCAGCGAATTATCATTGCTGCCGAACATGTTGATAGCGATGGCGCGCGAAGGCGAGAGCGTCAGTCCGCTTTCGTCACCCCGCAAAATGATACTGTTGATACCCAGCATATTGGCTGTGCCGACAGTCGCAGCGCCACTATCTGTAATTTCCAGTATATGTTCACCTACCGTGGCATTGATGAAATTAAGGATCGAGGTCGTCAGGTTGGCATTTGTTGTTCTGATATAGGCGCGCCCCTGTTCTGCTGCCTGGATCACGCTCTGATTAGCCCCACCCAATGTAACCGATGAACTGCCGGTAATATTATTGAGCTGCACGGTTTGACCAGCCAGATTACCCAGCACGATATTGTCGCCGCCGTTAAGCTTATTGGCATTGATGTATTTGAAGCTGTTCATGAATTCTGCGCCAGCAAAACTCGTGTCAGAACCTGCTTGCAAGTTCAGGGTTTGTACACCGGTGACGGTAGTTGACGCATGGCTGACGGGTGAAAAATAGGTATTCACATTCAGCGCAACATTGCCGCTATTGCCAATCAGACTGGTGTCAGGTTTCAGTAGTTGAGCATCATCTGCAGAGAAACTGAAGTCAGCATTCTTGCATGTATTATTCTGACCAGGAATTACTGGAACAATCGTGGTATTAGCAAGTCTGTCGCTACCGAAGGGGGTACTGGAAATCATTTTTTCTATCGCTATGCCCAGGTTGTTGACCGCATCCGTGCCGCTGGCATTATCAAGCACTGGTGCCAGCCAGTTCTTGGCCAGGTTAAATACAGTGCCACCCATGTTATAGGCATAGCTTGCCGCCGCATCCTTTGCCAGTTTTTGGGTAAATGCAATCGCTGCCGCATTCTTGGCTTGCACTGCCACAAAATCTGCCCCGGTAGCACCACTCAAAATCGCAATCGCTGCTGCACCTATGCTGACCTTGCCAGATTTGATCTGTCCACTCCAGTAAGCCAGGCCATCAATATCCGCCTTGTGGTTGAACAAATTGTTGTACAAGGCATTGATGGTTTGTTCTGCCGTGAACCCGGCAAAGGCAGTAGCATATTCCTTTTGTTCAGAAAAGCTTTGTGCGATTTGCAAGATGCTCAGGTTTGCATCCTTCCAGTAAGCAAGGCCAGCCTTGTCGGCAGGGCGATTGAAATAAGCGATGTACAAATTCTGGATCTCGACTTCGGTAGCCATGTAAAAACCTTGTTGCTGAGTGAGGTACGTGGCATAGACATGCCAAAAGAGTCGGCATCATCGCAAAAAACAGGATACTTGTATACATGCCGGTGTCTTGCCCTGCTGTGGCTTGCTTCTTAGCATAAAAAAGTGAATAGTGCGTTAGATGACACCTGCATCAGCAAGTGTCGGCGGTATGAGTAGGGTAATGAAATGGACGCCCCCCTCCCAAACGGCATCGTGATGTGCCAAAGTAGAGTTTCAACAAACTACTAAACAGAAGGGAAGCGTCATGGAAAAGATTACCGTAATTGGATTAGATTT